>NZ_JAHHPP010000345.1 GCF_024606265.1 Endozoicomonas sp. SESOKO1 | reverse complement strand
TTAAATAAACATTATATTTATTTAAATGACCAGTACCTTCATCAGTGCACTCAGTTTTAAGAAAATGGATAGCGGGTTCTTCAAAAGGTTCCAAGCCCAACTCTTCACGATGTTCTATTAATAAATTTCTGATTTTATTGCGTGTATCTCCCCGGTTAAAAGATACATTAATTATATCAACCACATGGCCAGCTTTATCAGGAATTTGAGGGTTGGCTCCCCACTTTAATAATTGCTCCACCACGTCCACATCCCCACTCATGACCGCTAACATGAGTGATGTTCGTCCAGCACCCCCACTTGAGTTATCGAATGTCTGGTTTAATTGTTCCTGATTGACATACAGCCCTTCGACCAGATCCAACTTGCCAAGTCTGCATGCCAGAGCAAAAGGAGTGATATCAGGGTACGTTGTATCTTTAGAGGAAAACGAACATCGATACCTGGAAAGTTCAGCGGCACCGTATTCGAATATCAACCTTTTAGCGTTGGAAGTATCAATGTCAGTAATCGCCGTCACCAGTGTTTTTATAAAATCATCCTGATTGGTGCTGTCTGCAGGGATAGCGAAAGACTCATTTTTCATCAATTTACACAGTGTCGATTCATAGCCCGGATCGTTATTGAACGACCTCTTCAGTGACTCCGAGGCATTCCTGCCAGTGATTGAAACAGCGTCATCTGGATTGATAACCTGGCAGGATGCGCCAGCAATGCGATCAGCTGGAGATATTGGGGCATATCTTTCTGGCGTAGTGATTTGTGGCAAAGTACTGGTGGTTGCAACACTGGAATCTGCAAAACGTGCATGTCTGATAACTTGTTTATTTAAATTTGCTTCATCAAACGTTTTACCATAATTCGGTGGCTGAAGGTCAGTATTTGATACCTGCATTTTAAAAGCTCCGTCAGTAATTATTAAACATACTGACCGGCAGTGCCGATCACGGGCATTTGTAATGTGATGAAGAAGGTATCTGAACAACCTTGATTATAATTCTGCAAGTCTCAATTTGTCTGGAGTACAGAATTTTCGGACAAGAACTTTCATAAGAACCATCACATTCTTAGTTTCAGACAGTAATTATCAGCCAAAGTTTCTTCTTAATTGGAAAAAACCAGGGTCTCAGATAAGACCCGGAAGTATAGTGTCTGCTTTATCAATAGAACCCTGCGCCTGTTCAGCGGTGACCTCACCCAACTGCTTCTCAAGACCATCCCAAAATCTTATTCGTGCTGAAATAGCCTCTTTTGCCCTGGCAACTGCCGATGTTTCTGCCGTTTTGTCCCCGTTAATGCATTGTTTCAGCAGGTTCTCTGCTGCCGGGCCATGCTCATTCCCATCAAGTTCAATATGTCTCTCAAGGTAGTAGGTCATGGCAGGAACGGACGCCGGGGGGATTTCCCAATGATTCAACAGGGAAGAAAACATCTGCGGAATGGCATCTTCACGTCCAAAAAGGAAATAACTGGCCACTTCCGGTAACGAACCGTACTGGGCGACCTTCATGGTATCCGCAACAAATGCCTGAACGTATTCGGGTACCTCAGCAACCACCAGGGCCTGCTGCCAGGGAACACCGGTCTTGATACCATAGATTACCTGCTGGATTTTGCTGGTGTCTGCAGATACTTCCCCCATGGCGGCAAGATACATTTCCAGATGGCTCATGGGCGTGCCATGAAGATCCTTATCCGTCTCTTCATAGAGAATAATTTCATTGATGAAACGGGCAGACCGGGCATCCACAACCGGCACCCAGGGCAGCGCCATGGAAGTAAACTCAAGCTGCAATCTTTTGGCCAGCGACATAAAATCCCATACAGCAAAGACATGGGCTTCCATAAATACCGACAACTTCTCCACACTGTCGATTTTCTGGTAAATGATGTGGTTGAAAAGTTGTTCCCGAAGAGGGCGTAACTCTTTTGCAAACATGATAATCTCCTGCTGTTAGCAAATTTGCTCTGGCAGGCCGACATAACAAAATAGACATTGGACGTATGGCAGCCTGGCTGCTTATCTTTTTTATCGGCACAACCCTTGTCGGCTGGAAGACCCGGTCTATATTTTCAAAACACAGAAATCTATGGGCGCAAATGAAATTTATACAATCGATAACAAGCGCTGATAAATGTGCAGAGCTGCTGGACCAGCACCTGCCACGCTGGAAAGACTTTATTCAACTGGCTCGCCTTGATCGCCCCATCGGCATTTATCTATTGCTATGGCCGACGCTCTGGGCGCTCTGGCTTGCGGCCGAAGGCATACCCTCTGTTGATAATCTGGTGGTTTTCATTCTTGGGGTGGTTCTGACCCGAAGCGCTGGCTGTGTGGTTAATGATTATGCTGACCGACATTTTGATGGTCATGTAAAACGAACCCGGCAGCGCCCATTGGTGACCGGAAAGATAACCCCGAAAGAAGCCCTGATATACGCCACCAGCCTGTTTTTAGCGGCCTTTCTACTGGTATTGACCACCAATGCCCTGACCATCTATCTATCCTTTGCCGCCCTGCTACTCGCCTCAGCCTACCCTTTTGCCAAGCGACACACTTATCTGCCGCAAGTGGTACTGGGTGCCGCTTTTGGCTGGTCCATCCCCATGGCATTTGCCGCCGAGGCCGACACGTTGACCACTCAGACATGGCTGTTGTTTACCGCTAACCTGTTATGGACTGTCGCCTATGATACCCAGTACGCCATGGTGGACAGGGATGATGATCTGCAGATCGGCATCAAGTCCACAGCTATTTTGTTTGGTGAAATGGATAATCTGATGATTGGCTGTTTCCAGACGTTTACCCTGATCGCCATGGTGATGGTGGGGTTACAGCTTGAACTGGCCTGGCCATTCTATGTAAGCCTGGTTGCCGCCGCCGCTGGCTTTACCCACCAGCAATGGTTAACCCGCAACCGTGAAAGGGACCCTTGCTTTAAAGCCTTTCTTTCCAATCATTGGGTTGGTGCAGCCATATTCCTTGGTCTTGCCTGTTCTCTTTGACGACTAAACGACCGAAACACTGTATAATTTGGTGGAAGGCTTGATGGAAGGTCGAGCCGAAAGTACTCAATCTTCACCTCCTTTCACCAACAGTTTTTTCCCTCTTTACTTCAATATCGGCCAAACAGCAGCCGGGAGATTCCATCAAATTTTCCCCGGCGTCATTTTTCTGTAACATTCCCTCGCTGTAATACCTGAGATATTGATAAATAATTGCCAACGCAATCTGCACTCATTCAACCCTGGGGTATTCTCATGTCTGGCAAAACCATTCTAATTGTGGATGATGAAGCACCCATCAGGGAAATGGTTGCCATGGCCCTGGAAATGGCTGGCTACCAGTGCCTGGAAGCCGCTGATGCAAAACAGGCACACTCACTGGTGGTTGATAACCGACCCGATTTGATCCTTCTGGACTGGATGCTGCCGGATATCTCCGGTATCGAACTGGCCAGGCGACTTAAGCGTGACCAGCTGACAGCAGAAATTCCGATCATTATGTTAACTGCCAAAGGGGAAGAAGATCATAAAATCCAGGGACTGGAAACCGGTGCGGATGATTACATCACCAAGCCTTTCTCTCCCCGTGAGCTGGCTGCCCGACTCAAGGCGGTACTGCGCAGGACTCAGGGCATGGACGAACCATCATCCATCGTCGTCAAAGGGCTGGAACTCGATCCTGTCAGCCACCGGGTCAGTATTGATGGCAGCCCTGCCGAAATGGGGCCAACGGAATACCGGCTGCTGCAGTTCTTCCTGACTCACCAGGAGCGTGCCTATTCCCGTGGACAGTTGCTTGACCAGGTCTGGGGTGGCAATGTGTATGTTGAAGAAAGAACGGTTGATGTCCATATTCGCCGCCTGAGAAAAGCGCTGGGCAGTGGCTATGAAAATTACATTCAGACCGTGAGAGGCACTGGTTACCGTTTTTCCACTAAAGCATAAAATGCTGTTCAGGAAGATACCGGGAATGATGAAAATGGCTGAGACGATTTCCACTTCATCGTCTGATGAGCGCAGGATTATGGTCAGGGTCAATCACCGTAAGCTAAACACACTCCGGAATTACCTGTGACTACCTCTATCCGATCCCTGTTTACTCGTCGAATAGTGTCAATTCTGGCCATTGGGCTGCTTGCAGGCTGGCTGGCTGACCAGATTTTCCTGGGACTTTTTATTGCCACGTTATTCTATCTTTTCTGGAGCCACCACCAGCTTCACCGATTGCTTATATGGCTTGATGGGGCTGCCCATAAAGAGCTGGATCCCCCCGAAAGCTCAGGCGTATGGGGTGAGATTTTTGATGGTATTTACAGAATACAGCGTAAACACAACCGCTCAAAACAGCGACTTGCCAGCGTGATAGAACGAATGCAGGAGTCAACGGCGGCATTAAACGACGGAATCATCATGGCTGACCAGAGTGGTTCCCTTGAGTGGTGGAACCGTGCAGCCGGAGAGTTGCTGGGCCTGCAAATGCCCGATGACCAGGGGCAGCCCCTGACCAACCTGGTCAGAAATCCCAAATTTGCCAGCTATATGGAAAGTAGCCATGGCAAAGAGCCAATCAAGATAGATTCACCGGTTCACGAGAGCCGACAGCTGCAAATAGCCATTACCGTTTATGGGCAGGGTAATCGTCTTCTATTGGTCAGGGATGTCAGCCGGTTGCATCAACTTGAAACCATGCGAACCGATTTTGTTGCCAATGTTTCCCATGAATTGAGAACACCATTAACCGTCATTTCCGGTTATCTGGAGACCATGAGTGATGGTATGGCAATGAATCCGGATACACCGCCCATCTTTATGCGTGCCCTTGGCCAGATGCAGGAGCAGGCATCCAGAATGCAGCGGCTGATTGAGGATCTTTTGTTACTTTCACGCCTTGAAGCGACTGAACCGGAAAGAATAAGCCAGTCAGTCAGGCTTAAACCTCTGCTTAATGGTATCGTTAATGACGCCAAGGCATTGAGTGGCGAAAATCAGCACCAGTTACAGCTGGAATGCGAAGACAATGCCTCATTAACGGGTGATGCAATGGAGCTGCGCAGTGCTTTTTCCAACCTGGTTTATAACGCGATACGCTATACCCCGTCGGGAGGAAAGGTGCAGGTGAAGTGGTGGCAGGATCAGGAAGGTGGGCACCTGATGGTTCAGGACAATGGTGTTGGCATTGACCCTGTTCACATCCCAAGATTGACTGAACGTTTTTACCGGGTGGATAAAAGCCGCAGTCACGCAACCGGGGGCACCGGTCTTGGACTGGCGATTGTCAAACATGTCTTATTAAGGCATGAAGGTCGTATCAGTATCAGTAGCCATCCGGGAAAAGGCAGCCGGTTTATTTGTCACTTTCCCTTATCGAGAATCAAACAAGCCAACGTATAGTAAGCCGATTGAACACGATCTTTCCGATAAATGGTGATATTAACGCCGTATTTACCAAAAGAAACTCATAAAATAAAAAAGGGTCTGCAAGACCCTTTTTTATACAGAGCAAATAGAACTTACTCTTCAATCTGTTCCAGAGCGCAGTCCAGACGCTTCTTGCCAGTACGCTCCAGGTAAGCCTGGAAATCACGTGGCAGACGGCCAGTAGTGGCACCTTCCCACTTAACACGCTCACCAGATTCGTTCTCGTACTCAAAAGTGTACTTTTGAATATTTCTGCGACGCTTTTGTACCGTCTCATCCAGTTCCAGGTTACCCAGGCCCAGATCATTCATGGAAACACCACGGTCAGCCATAATCTGCTTGATGGCCTCAATGCTTTCTTGCTTCTTCTTACGCTTTTCTTCGTCTTTGGCACGAGCTTCCTGCTTCTCGCTCAGCACATCGTGCAGACGGGAAATGATACGCTCCAGATCTTCAGCGTGTACATCTTTAAAGAGTGAGCGAATACGGGTTTTGCTGCTCAGACGATGCAGAACTTCTTCAAAAATATTCATTTACTTTACGACTCCTTGGTCTTGATAGAACTTCCTACTCAGGAATAAAGATGCCCAATTCGATGAACTTTATACAGCAAGATTTTTTTAGATGGAAGTACCATTATATAAATTTTAAAAATAATGTGAATCGCTGATAGTAAAGAGTGTCAGGTTATTAATCCGGAATCAGGCAGGTTGTTTTTTTGATCAAAAGGAATAAGTTGTATAACTCCGATATGGATCATGTTGAATGGGAACCCAAAAGGACAAAAATTAATGGATAGTTGCTTAATGTCTACCGTAATAACATCAGCTATCAATCGACGTTTATTTTTGCTTCTTGTTCCCACTGCACTGCCAGCTTTGAGTGACCGCACCATTTTCGAACGACTCAATCTCTACATCAAACTGCCAGATCCTGTGTATATGCTTCAACAACTCATCGGTTTCTTTTCCCAATGGTCGGCCTTGATGCTGATAGTGACGGAGCGTCAGCATTCGGTCACCCCGGACATTGACATTATAAACCTGAATGTTTGGTTCCCGATTCCCCAGATTATACTGGGCTGCCAGTGACTCACGTACCGCTTTATACCCTGTTTCATCGTGGATACTGTCTACTTCAAGATAAGATCGGGACTCATCATCAAGAATTGAAAAAAGTCTTAAATCCCGCATGACTTTTGGTGACAGAAACTGCAGGATAAAGCTTTCATCCTTAAAGTTTTTCATGGCAAAGTGAACGGTATCCAGCCAGTCACTTCCAGCTATATCCCCAAACCACTCCCGGTCTTCATCGGTAGGGTTTTCACAGATACGACGAATATCCATAAACATATTGAAGCCAAGGGTGTATGGATTGATGCCACTGTATTGCGGGCTATCAAAAGGCGGCTGATAGATGACACTGGAATGAGAGTGAAGAAACTCCAGCATAAAACCATCGGACACCTTGCCCTCGTTGTATAGCTCATGAAGAAGGTGGTAGTGCCAGAAGCATGCCCACCCCTCGTTCATCACCTGAGTCTGCTTCTGAGGGTAGTAATATTGAGCAATTTTTCTGGCTATTCGCAATAACTCCCGCTGCCAGGTTTCCAGTAGCGGTGCATTCTTTTCCAGGAAATAGAGCAGGTTTTCTTCCGGGTCTTCAGGAAATCGCTCTTCCTGTTCCTGCTCATCTTTCTCAACCTTTGGAATGGTGGTCCAAATGTCGTTCAGAGTTCTCTGGATATACTCCGCCCTCTCTTCCTGCCTTGCCTGTTCCTGCTCAGCGGATAAAGGCCGGGGCCGTTTATATCGATTAACTCCCTGATTCATTAATGCATGACAGGCGTCAAGTATCTCTTCAACCGCCTCAATGCCATACTTCTCTTCACATTCAGCAATATAATGTTTAGCAAATAACAGGTAGTCGATAATGGACTCAGCATCGGTCCAGGTTTGAAATAGATAATTCCCTTTAAAGAATGAGTTATGACCATAGCTGGCATGGGCTAACACCAGTGCCTGCATGGTCATCGTATTCTCTTCCATTAAATAGGCAATGCAGGGATTTGAGTTGATCACAATTTCATAGGCCAGCCCCATTCTACCTCTTTGGTAGTTTTGCTGGGTATGCAGAAAGTGTTTACCAAAACTCCAGTGGTTATACATTAATGGCATACCCGTTGAGGCATAGGCATCCATCATCTGTTCAGAGCTGATAATCTCAATTTGATTCGGGTAGGTTTCAAGGCGGAAGCGATCAGCAAGACGGGCCAGTTCCCTGTCGTATTCCTGAATCAGTTCAAACGTCCACTCAGGCCCACTGGAAATCAACTGGCTGCTCATGCATTTTCCTTTTTTTCAAACAGTTTGCGGAAAACCGGGTAAATATCACTGGGTGATTTAATCTGCTGCATGGCAAAGTGATCTTTAAACTTCTCCGCTACGCTCTGGTACTCACGCCATAAATTCTGGTGGGCACGGTCGGTGATTTCCACATAACAGTAATACTGAACCTTTTGCATAATCTGTTCGGTGAGAATTTTGGTGCAGACACTGGAGTCACCTTCCCAGTTGTCGCCGTCCGATGCCTGGGCCACATAAATATTCCAGTCCGCGGGGCTGTAACGCTTATTGATCACATCACGGGTCATTTCCAGGGCACTGGAAACAATGGTTCCCCCGGTTTCTCTGGAATAGAAAAAGTCATCCTCATCCACTTCTTTAGCAGCGGTATGGTGGCGGATAAAGACCACTTCGATCTCTTTATAATTACGCTGCAAAAAAAGATAGAGCAGAATAAAGAAACGCTTGGCCATGTCTTTGATGTCCTGAGTCATGGATCCGGACACATCCATCACACAAAACATCACGGCCTTATTACTGGGCGAAGGCACCTTGACCATGTTGTTGTATTTCAGGTCAAAGTCATCAATAAATGGTAGCCTTTTCAGCTTGCCATTCAGCTCTTTTATCCGTTCCCTTAATTCAGAAACTCGTTGCTGATCCGTTTCATCCGGGCTGACTTCCATTTCCCGCAGCTCTTTTTTCAGCGCCCGTATTTCCCGACGATCACCACCGGATAAGGCAATACGCCGGGCATGGGCTGAACGCAGGGAGCGCACCACATTCAGGCGGTCCGGAGAGCCTGCAGTCGTATACCCTGCCTGGCGGATCTTGAATTCCGTCATATCCTCCAGCTGTTTGCGAACCAGGTTTGGCAGCTCAAGGTTATCAAACATATGTTCCAGGAACTCATCATGATTTATCTGGAAGCTGAATTCATCCATCCCTTCGCCGCTGTTGCCAGCCTTGCCCTTACCACTTCCGGAGCCACCGCCGCCCGATGGCCGCTTGATACGATCACCACTGACAAACTCCTTGTTGCCCGGATGAACCTGCTTATAACGCCCACCCTGACCGTGGCGGAATAACGGTTCAGAAAGATCTTTTCGGGGAATGGTGACTTCGCTGCCAGAAACCACATCAGTAATGGAGCGTTTATTCACAGCATCCGACACTGCTTTCTTGATGTGCTTCTTATATCGCTCAAGAAACCGCTGGCGATTGACGGTACTTTTGTTTTTTCCATTCAACCGTCGATCGATAATAATACTCATGAACACGCTCCTTGTGTGCCCTTTATGACAAACAGGGCGAGAATCCATTCGCCCTGCCTCTGGGCGGCAGTTACTGCGACTTGCGCACCCGGATATACCATTCGGCCAGCAACCTGACCTGTTTCTCGGTATACCCTCTCTCTACCATGCGCTTGACAAACTCATTATGCTTGCGCTGATCTTCCTGACTGCCTTTGGCATTAAATGAAATCACCGGAAGCAGGTCTTCCGTATTGGAGAACATTTTCTTCTCAATCACGGTGCGCATTTTTTCGTAGCTCAGCCAGCTCGGGTTTTGGCCATTGTGATTGGCCCTGGCCCTGAGCACGAAATTAACGACTTCGTTACGGAAATCTTTTGGATTGGCGATACTGGCCGCTTTCTCGATTTTCTCCAGCTCATCATTGATGGCCGAGCGGTCGAGAATATCGCCGGTTTCAGGGTCACGGTACTCCTGATCCTGAATCCAGAAGTCAGCATAGGTGATGTATCGGTCAAAAATGTTCTGCCCATACTCGGAGTAAGACTCAAGATAGGCGGTCTGAATCTCTTTGCCCAGGGACTCAATGTATTTGGGTGCCAGGAACTCTTTCACATAGCGCAGATAACGCTCATGCACCTCTTTCGGATACTGCTGCTGCTCAATCTGCTGTTCCAGTACGTAGAGCATGTGCACCGGGTTAGCGGCAATTTCCGTAGGGTCAAAGTTGAATACCTTGGAAAGAATCTTGAAAGCAAAACGGGTCGACAAGCCCTCCATGCCTTCATCAACACCCGCTGAATCCTTGTACTCCTGCAGCGGCTTGGCATTGGGGTCGGTATCTTTCAGGTTTTCGCCATCATAGATCCGCATCTTGGAATAAACATTGGAATTTTCCGGCTCCTTGATGCGCGAAAGTACCGTAAACTTGGCCAGCATTTTCAAAGTATCCGGTGCACAGGGGGATTCCTTGAGTGAGCTATTAGCCAGCAGCTTTTCATAAATATGAATCTCTTCCGTCACCCGGGTGCAGTAAGGCACCTTGACGATATTCACCCGGTCAATAAAGGCTTCATTGGTCTTATTATTCCGGAATGACTGCCACTCGGATTCATTGGAGTGGGCAAGAATAATACCGTTGTAAGGAATGGCACCCATACCTTCGGTGCTGTTGTAGTTACCTTCCTGGGTGGCGGTCAGCAGCGGGTGGAGTACCTTGATGGGTGCCTTGAACATTTCCACAAACTCCATCATGCCCTGATTGGCACGGCACAGTGCGCCAGAGAAGCTGTAGGCATCCGGGTCATTCTGGGAGTATTCTTCCAACTGTCGTATATCCACCTTGCCCACCAGGCTGGATATATCCTGGTTGTTCTCATCGCCGGGTTCGGTCTTGGCAATAGCGACTTGATTCAGAATACTTGGATGCAGTTTTACCACCTTGAATTTGGTGATATCACCGCCAAACTCATTTAACCGCTTCACCGCCCAGGGTGACATAATGCCCCCCAGGTAACGGTTGGGAATGCCAAATTCTTTTTCCAGAATGTCGGCATCCTCATCAGGATTAAACAGGTTCAGAGGCGACTCAAAAACCGGTGAACCTTTTATCGCGTAGAATGGGACTTTCTCCATCAACGCTTTCAGCTTTTCTGCCAGAGAAGACTTACCACCACCCACTGGCCCGAGAAGGTAAAGTATCTGTTTCTTCTCTTCCAGCCCCTGGGCAGCGTGCATAAAGTAGGAAACGATCTGCTCAATCGCCTCTTCCATACCATAAAATTCACGGAATGCCGGATAACGCTTGATCAGTTTATTGGAAAATATACGACTGAGCCTTGGGTCCCTTGAGGTATCCACCATCTCCGGTTCACCAATGGCCATCAGCATGCGTTCAGACGCATTGGCATAAGCAGAAGGATCCTTTCTGCACAGTGCCAGATACTCTTCGATGGTCAGCTCTTCCTGCTGGGTTGATTGAAATCTCTGCTGATATGTATTGAAGATGTCCATGCCTTCACCCGCCTTTGTCTATTTGATGTCCTGAAACAGTGACCAGGAACGTTTGACCGATAGCTAATCTGGAAGCCCACCCTTCTCATGTTTGCTATCGGCAGAGTCAGAACTTTGACCACTTTTTTTATAACTTTTATCGAACGGCTCTGAATGCCAGAAAGCAGTTCATACTGATCAACAATGCTATAAAAAGGTGACATAAAATGCCTGTCAGACAAACCAGAGAACTCGGTGTCATGACCGGCAAAAGCGGGATACGAAAATTCAGTCTAAAAAATCTGGCCTGCATTGATGCATTTTTTGTTACAGCTATCTTATAACAACAGCCTTATAACAACAGACTTCCTTGCAGCATGATGGCAGAGATATTATCCTTCATCGCTCGCAACTTCTGATGGCCTGGCACTTCTCCTCTTGAAAAGCTGCCCGAACAAGCAATGCACTATCAAAACATCCCTGCCTTTTTAACAGCAGGTCGATAGCGCTTTTTTCTTGCCCCAGATTTTATAATGTGGATTTTTGACTACTTCTGCAACTGTTGAATCATTGCATGGAGGAAACGTGTTGCTTCACCACCCGTTGCCCCGCGATGATCAAACGACAGTGACAAAGGCAAGGTACGGTGGCTCTCAGGCTTACCACCAACGCTGACTATTTCTTCTCTCAGCCTGCCAACACCGATAATACAAACGGTTGGAGGCACAACCACCGGCGTGGCATATTTACCGGCAAATACGCCAAAATTA
>NZ_JAHHPP010000344.1 GCF_024606265.1 Endozoicomonas sp. SESOKO1 | reverse complement strand
TTGCTGTGTATGGTGCCGGCACCAAGAGTCGAACTCGGGACCCACTGATTACAAGGCCGGAAAAACCATAGTACCAAATTAGTTCATTATGTTGAAATTTGCTTGTAAATCCCTGTAATACCACTTATTTCAACGTATCAATGATTATCAGAACGTTCATTCCTGTTTCAGGAAATCTCACTTCTAACCTATAGTGTTACCCTATAGTGAATAATTAAATAGGTTCAGAGAATAATGACAATACTGACGGACGCAGAGGTTCGAAATATTCCTGATGGGAAAACCCGGTCAGAGTCTCTTGGGCGTGGGAATGGTGCCATGTTGTTCTGGCGGGAGCGGGGTAATGTGCAGTGTTACTACCGTTACTATTCTGGTAATCGTCCGACATTGATTCACATAGGGCCTTTTACTGAATCTAAAGCAGATGCCGGTTACTCCCTGAAGGAATGCCGGGAAAAAGCAAATGATCTGGCCAAGACTAAACGTGAAATTGGTAAGCAGGATTTGAAGCAGTATCTGGAGCTGGAAGCGGAAAAAGCCCGACTTGCTCAGATTGAAGCTCAGCGGCAAAAGGAGATTGAGGCAACCCGTGGCTCGCTGGCGGATTTGATTGCCGGGTATATCCAGCAGTTGGAGCGGGACGGGAAAGACAGTGTCAAGGAAGCAAAACGCTCCATGGAAAAAGACGTGATTCAGGCTTATCCAGCCATTGCCAAAAAGAAGGCTCGGGATATTACGCCAGATGATATCTGCGACATCATTGCCACTATTGTTGATCGGGATGCCAGGGTTCAGGCCAACCGAGTTCGATCACTGCTTCATGCTGCCTTCCAGTATGGCGCTCATGCTGATTACGATCCCGCCAGACGGGGCAACAAACGCTTTAACCTTGAACACAATCCTGTGGGCCTGATCAAAAAAGACAATGCTGCCGAGAAGACCCATGACCGAGTGCTGTCTGACCATGAGCTTCAGGACTTCTACCTGAATATTCACCATAGTTACAAAGTCGGCATTATTGCAGCCTGTCTGGTTCGCATGATGGTGGCCACTGCGGGCCAACGCCCGAAGATGTTGATTCGGTCAACCTGGCAGGATTATGACTTTGAACGCCGAACCATCACCCTGACCGAGCGCAAAGGTAGAGCGAAGCCAAGAAAACATGTGATCCCGTTTACGGCTCGGGCTATCCGGATAATGCGGATCGTCCAGGCCCATAACAGCGACTTACCCGGCCCCTTCTATACAGTCGGTGGCAAGGAGATGGGGCTGGATAGCCTGAAGAATGTTTTTAAATATTGGCATAACCACCGCACGAATAAAGCAATGGAGTTAAACCTGCCAGAACCGGAAAAGTTTACGGCGCGGGATATCCGACGAACCATCACCAACCTTATTACAGATGCCGGTGTCCGTCCGGAAGATAATGACCAGCTTCAGTCTCATGATCAGACTGGAGTGGTGAAGAAGCATTATGACCGACATCACCATCTGCCTCGAAAGCGAGCGGCAATTCGTCAGTATGATCGGCGGTTGAGCAGTGTGCTGACTGGCAGGAAGTGGAAAGCCGAGCAAATGTTAGTTCGATAAATAGGTAATCATTTGCAAGCAAATGCAAGAAAATCCAAGATCCAGAGGGGAGGCCATGACTCCCACTTATTCGTGGAAAAACGCAAAACTTACAACCAAAATTATCAGACAAATACGTGCATCGGCTTTAGGCTAGAATACTTTTTCAAAGTTGCATGTTTTTACCGAAAACTGTGAGTTTTTCTGATTCTCAGGTTGATACACCAGAACTTTATCACCACCTAAAAAAACAACACTTTCTGTCGATCTTGCCCATTCATCGGTGCATAAATGATTTGAGTCAAAGTCAGCCCATAGTGCAAACTGCTTAATCAACAAATCTTTATTAAAGCTTAAGCTTGCTATCCCACCCATGAAAGATGAAAGCAATAACACCATGACAAAACAGTAAGAGATTATTTTAAATGTAGATTTAGAGGCAACAATCAAAAAAGGCATAATCATTGCGCCTAAAACTGCCACATAAACTAATAAATTAAACAAAAAAGGTACTACTGATTCGTTGTAAATTAATCCGAAAGGAGTAAACAATAGAGAAAGGGTATTGTACGTTATACCAAGATTGCTGGCATCAATCAGAAATATCTCATTTATTTGGCTAGATGCCCATTTCCGGGCATAAATTCCGTATATAAAGACAAACCATGAAATGGTAATGCCTATATGCCATTTCTTGGTTTGACTTCTCAGTTTCATACCTGTTTCTGAATTAGAAAGCCATAATACAACCAATATGAACGGCAATATACCTGTATAAAACATTGTCATCATCGAAAGCAAAGCTGATTTGGTTACAAATGACAACAAAATACCAATAATCCAAATCAAAATTGCTCTGACATAGATATTCTTTATACACAAAAATAAATTATTGATCATTATTTAAAATTCTTCTTCTGTATCTTCTGCCAGCTCAGGATTAAATTCATAAAGTATGTCATTAAAATCAATCTTACCTTTCTTTAATCTATTTAGATCTTCCATAAGATAATTTTTTGCTTTGATGGTAGGGGCTCCATTTAATGCTGAAGATGAAATAAGGCCAAACCCACCTCTATCTAACTCAATAAGAACAATGCCGAAATGGTCAAGTTCAATAATGAGTTGCTCAATAAAAGCTGTTCGCAAGTATTGTCTTTTCGAAAGTCTTTTTACGGTTAATGCACTAACCCTGGCCCTGGTCTTACCAGAACGCTTATACAGTAAAGCAAGTAAAAGTGCGGATTCTCTGGGAGTTCTCATGACTGCATACCTTGAACAGAAAATCCTATTTTAGGATTTTTTTCTTTCTTGTCAAAAAAATCCTTAAAAAGGATTATTTTGCAAGGATAACAGGTTCTGTAAAGGCTCACTGAATGAAGAAAATTTGTGCAGATAGTTCACATCAAACATGCTGAATATTAGCCGCAGATTTGAGAAAAATCAGCCTGCTCCGGATTAACTGTCTCAATATAACCCACAATACCATCTTGCTGATATTCACTAACTGCTTCCATATAGTTACGCAAGAACAGGGACATTCGCCGATCATTGATCCTTAACTTGGAATGGGATAGCTCAATATTGAAAGCTGTGATCTTCTGGGCTGGCCCTTCTTCCTTGTCTGAGTTTAAAGGAAACCCTGATCTCTCTGCTGCGCCCTTCACCTGACCCAGAGCATCTTCAGCTTCTGTCAGAGACTGGGTCGAAATAATGATGTCGTCAACATAAACACTGACCGTCGTTTTTTTTGCCTTGCTCAACTCATGGAGTGCTGAGCCCAATTTGCTGTAACGCAGGCATATTGATGCAAGTATTGGGGACTGCACAAAGCCATAAGGCAGAATATGGGCTGAACCACCTGTATTGGGTGCCGGTACAGTTGAGGCAATGGCTATCTCTCTGGCACGCTCATAACCTAAACGAGACTTCAATGAGCGGGTAATACGGCTTCTGTTAATGGACGAGAAAAACTGACAAATATCAAGATGAATAAAGAACTGGCCCGAGGTATGAGACCTTATAGCTTCAACATGGCCACCCTGTCGGAGATGATAATAATAATTGGGAGCGGACCAACACCCCTCCACACACCTTTTTATGATTCTGCCACCCACCTTCGATTCTCTGGTTGGTACAAAAACCCAGGAGCCAGAATGAAGCTGAAACTTATTGGACCATTTTGGGGGTGAAGGCATAATCTCCGAATCTGTTTGAGTAGTTAAAAGCCATGCTCAGAAGCGGAAGTAACTCGGAATAGCATTCAGCACCGGTTTGCACCAGTTTCAAAATGCTTATCGCAAGCAATACACGCTTCTGAGCCAGGCGGTAATTGAATTTCTTCATAATTACCTCCTCATCTCAGAATCCCGGCATACCCAGCGCAAAGCGCATGACTTTAAAACCAACGGAGGCGACCATAGTGAAGCACAGCGAGTCAACTAACGGTCGTCCATAGATCACAGAGTGACAGAGACGAGGATAGGCGGCGCGATGCCCCTATCGCCGGGACAGGATAAGTTAGCATTTTATGGAACTATGGATCAACAAGCACAATACGTCACTGTAGAACCCCTTCATTGCAACCAGTAGAATGATCCGTTTCATCATCACTGAGCAGGCTCTGAGCATTCCACGAACAATATTCTTATTCGGGGCTGCCATTATTGCCTTGAAAATTGCGTTGAACGCTTTGGAGAAAGCATGTCCCAACTGGAAAATATCGAAGCCATCGAAAAACGCCTGTGGAAGGCTGCTGACACGTTGCGTGGTAATTCTGAACTGGCAAGCAATGAATATTTTCTGCCGGTAATGGGGCTGATTTTTCTGCGTCATGCCTACAGCCGCTTCCTTGCCGCACGGCGTGATATTGTTGCCAGCCTTCCCAGTCGTGGTGGCAAGACCCGAGATGTGACCAAGGAGGACTTTTCCGGGAAAGGGGCCATTTTCCTCAAGCCGGAAGCTCAGTTCGATTATCTGGTTGCCCTGACCGATGCTGACGACCGCAGTGGTGCCATTATTCAGGCGATGGAGTCCATCGAGTCGGAATACAAAAACCTGGAAGGTCAGTTGCCCAAACAGGAATACCGCAATATTCCCAACGATGTTCTGAAAATCCTGCTGAACACCCTGAACCCGGAAGAGCTGCAAAAAGCCAGCGGTGATATTTTTGGCCGTATCTATGAATACTTCCTCACCCAGTTTGCTGACCAGGGGGCGCACGATGGCGGTGAGTTCTTTACGCCGGTGTCACTGGTGCAGTTGATCGTTAATATTCTGGAACCCGACCACGGCAAGATTTTTGACCCGGCCTGTGGCTCTGGCGGTATGTTTGTGCAAAGCGCCCACTTTATGGAGCGCCACAAGCAGAACCCTCAGCAGCTTACCTTTTTTGGTCATGAGAAAAACCGCGTGACCACTCGCCTGGCCAAAATGAATCTGGCGGTGCATGGCCTGGAAGGTAATGTAGAAGGGGGCGACAGTGCCATCACTTACTACAAAGACCCTCATGCCGGGCTATTCGGCACGGTGGATTATGTGATGGCCAATCCGCCGTTTAATGTGGATGAAGTGGCGGCGGACAAGGTAAAGAATGACCCTCGCCTGCCCTTCGGCCTGCCCGGAGAGAACAAAAGCAAAAAGGTGCCCAATGCCAACTATCTGTGGATTCAGTATTTCTACAGCTATTTGAACAGCACGGGCAAAGCGGGCTTTGTTATGTCCTCCCAGGCATCCAGCGCCGGGCGGGATGAAGCGACGGTGAGAGCCGATCTGGTCAAGACCGGTGATGTGGATGTGATGGTGGATATCCGGGGTAACTTCTTTTACACCCGTTCGGTGCCCTGCCAGCTCTGGTTTTTGAATAAGGCAAAACCGGCACAGCACAAAGACAAGGTGCTGATGATTGATGCCCGTAATGTCTACCGCAAAGTGACCCGCAAGATTTTCGACTTCAGCCCGGAGCAGCAGCAGAACCTGACCGCGATTGTCTGGCTGTACCGGGGAGAGTATCGGCGGTTTATTAAGCTGGTGATTGAGTATCTGAATGAAACCCTGATTCGTTTGACCGATGCACTGTTACCCACCCAACATCAGCGGGGTTTGCTTTGGTGTGCAGTAAAAATGCAACGCCAACTGAAAACCCTGCGTGGTGCCGTGACCGATCTGGAAACGCCGCCTGACCTTGATCTGGAGGGTTTCAATCACACCCTTGAGCAGCTTTGCACCAGCCTGGCCGGATTAAAGCAGCAGGTTATTCCCTGCCATCCGGCAGCCAGTGACCTGCCGCTGGATGACGTGCATCAGCTTGAGCAGGCCTACCAGCCTTTTGCCGACACCTGTCGTGATTTGATTAAGGATGTGGACCATGCCGTTAAGCTGGCAACAGGTATGACGCAACAGGCAATCCGCCAAATTCGGGAAGAATTGCTGGCTAAGGATGGGGAGGCCAATGAACTATCAGCGACCATGAAATCCGGTACCGCCGATGTAGCCGCCATGGTCAGCCATGAGCAAAAGCTGAAAACCCTGAAGGATGAGATCAACGGTCTGGGCAAACGGCGCACGGAATTGCAGCGTAATGGCAAAGCCATTGAAGAGTGGCGTAAGGTGGCGGTTGAACAGTTTAAGCAGGTGCGCTACTGCCACCAGCGGGCTCATTGGTTATTGTCCCGCTTCCCGGAAGCTCGCCTGTGTGATGTGGCAGGGCTGGTAAAGCTGGTCACACTGGCAGAGATTGAAGCCGCCGACTGGAGCCTGACGCCGGGGCGGTATGTGGGTGTGGCACCAGAAGCGGTGGATGAGGATTTTGATTTTGAAGCAGCGCTTAAGGATATCCATATTGAGCTGGAAGGGCTGAATCAGGAAGCGGTGGAGTTGGCAGCTAGGATTGCCCGTAACTTTGAGGGGTTGGGGGTATGAGTTGGGCCGTTCGGAGGATGGATGAAGTTGCAGAGTTATCATTAGGCAAAATGCTTGATGAGAAAAAGAATAAAGGTGAACCCTTACCTTATCTGGCAAATCTGAATGTGCGCTGGGGAGAGTTTGACCTTAAAGACCTTAGAACTATGCGGTTTGAAGGCCATGAGCTTGAACGCTTCTCCATTCGTGCAGGCGATATCATAATGTGTGAAGGTGGAGAGCCCGGTCGTTGTGCTTTATGGAAAGAAGAGCAAAGCTTAATGATACAGAAAGCACTTCACCGGATACGTCCAAAACCTGCGATAAATAGTACCTTTTTATATTACAGCCTTCTGAATATTGGCAAATCAGGAGGGTTCACTCCTTATTTCACAGGCTCGACGATAAAGCACCTTCCTAAACAGCAGCTTGCACAAGTTGAAATAAGGATACCAAAGGAAGAAACCCAGAATCAGATTGCAGCAGTATTATGTGAGTATGACAATCTAATCAAAAACAACCGTCGTCGTATTGTGTTACTGGAAGAGTCAGCCCGGCTGCTTTATCAGGAGTGGTTTGTTCACTTGCGCTTTCCCGGCCATGAGCATGTCAAGATAACGGATGGGGTACCGGAGGGGTGGTACAGAATCACTCTTTCGGAGCTTTGCCAGCAGAAGAAAAAAATTGTAAAGCCAGAAAGCTTTGGTGTGGATACGCCATACATTGGCCTTGAACATATGCCCCGACGTTCGATTACTCTAAACCTTTGGGAAAACTCAGCAAAAGTTAACAGCAATAAATATTGGTTTGATCAGGGTGACATACTATTTGGCAAAATCAGGCCATATTTCCACAAAATTGGCTTTACATTGTGCTCAGGCATAACTTCCTCTGATGCAATAGTGATACAAGCCAAGAGCAAAGAGTTATACAGTTTCACACTGATGTATTTATCCAGTGACTTCTTTATATCATTGGCATCAAAGACAGTTAGAGAAGGATCAAAGATGCCCAGAGCAGACTGGAAATACCTGACAAAAACGAGTTTATTGCTGCCAGATAAGCGCCTTCTTTTGCAATTTGATGAACAGATTCAAGGCATTCTTAAACAGTTATCGACCTTGTCAAAATTTAATCAAAATCTGGCGAACGCTCGGGATTTACTACTCCCACGCCTGATGAACGGAGAACTAACCCCATGAAAAGGACGACCGAGGATGCCCTGGCACAAGAGCCCACGGCAGACTTTCTGCTTCAGGACCTGAACTGGAATGAGTCAATCTTTGCCCAGAATGAGGTTTTTGGTAAAGAAGGCACCCTTGGTCGTGAGTCCGATAGAGAGGTGGTGCTGACCCGCTATCTGGGAGAACAACTGATCAAACTGAACCCCGGCCTGCCCGACAGTGCCTATCGGGATGCATTGCAGGAGGTGGTCAGCATCAGCAGTTCATCGTCCATGCTGGCCGCCAACCAGGAAAAAGCGGCACTGCATAAAAAAGGGGTGAAGGTTACCTGTCAGGATGAAAACGGGCAGCGGGTGCAAAAGTATCTGCGGCTGTTTGATTTTGACAACCCGGAGAATAACCATTTCCTGGTGGTGCGGGAATTCTGGGTACGGGGCGATATCTACCGACGACGGGCGGATATTATCGGCTTTGTCAATGGCATCCCGCTGGTGTTTATGGAGCTGAAGAATGTCCATAAAGAGCTGCGTGCCGCCTATGACCAGAACCTGTCTGACTATAAAGACACCATCCCCCATCTGTTTCATCACAATGCCTTTATTGTGCTGGGCAATGGCATTGAAGCCAAAATCGGCTCCCTGACCAGCCGGTATGAACATTTTAATAACTGGAAACGTCTGCACGAGGAGGAGCCGGGTGTGGTGGATATGGCCACACTGTTAAAAGGCACCTGTAGCAAAACCAACCTGATGGACCTGTTTGAGAACTTTATCCTGTTTGATGAGAGTTCCGGTGAGTTAATTAAGGTGGTGGCACGAAACCATCAGTTTCTGGGGGTGAATGAAGCGGTTCAGGCGGTGGTTGAGCGGGAAGCGCGGGAACGGAAGCTTGGGGTGTTCTGGCATACCCAGGGTTCTGGCAAGTCCTATTCCATTGTCTTCTTTACCCGCAAGGTGCATCGCAAGCTGGGTGGGAATTTTACCTTTCTGATCGTGACGGACCGGGATGATCTGGATACCCAGATTTACAGCACTTTTGCCGGGTGCGGGCTGGTCAACCATGACCAAGACCCCTGTGTTGCCGCCAGTGGCAATGACCTGCAACAGTTACTGGGGCAACAAAAGAACTATGTGTTCACGCTGGTGCAGAAATTCAACAAGAAGGTAACGGTCCCCTATTCCAACCGTAACGACATTATTGTGGTGACCGATGAAGCACACCGCACCCAGTACGGCACCCTGTCGCTGAATATGCGTGACGCCCTGCCAAACGCCAGCTTTATTGGCTTTACCGGAACGCCGTTGTTCAGCGATGACCAGATTACCGCCAAGGTGTTTGGTGATTATGTCTCCACCTATGATTTCCAGCGGGCCGTTGAGGACGGTGCCACGGTACCTCTTTATTACGATGCCCGGGGCGAGGAACTGGTGTTTAAGGATGACGAAGGCAAAGAGCATTCGGTGGCCTCGCCCAAAGGGTTGAATGAGAAGATTGCCGAGAAGCTGGAAAAGCTTGAAATTGACGATGTGAATGTGGAGCAGCGCCTGGAGCGGGCACTGAAACGGGATTATCACATCATCACCGCTACCAGCCGACTGGACCAGATTGCACGGGATTTCGTCCGCCATTATGCCAACGGCTGGGAGAGCGGCAAGGCCATGATGGTGTGCATTGATAAAGTGACCTGTGCCCGTATGCACAAGCTGGTGATGTTCTACTGGGAAGAGCATATCCGGGAGCGGGAAGCCGACCTGAAGAACGCCAGGGATGAACAGGATAAGATCTGGCGCAAACGACAGATTCAGTGGATGAAAGAGACCCTGATGGCCGTAGTGGTGTCGGAAGAGCAGGGAGAGGTTCAGAAGTTTAAACAGTGGCACCTGGATATTCTCCCCCATCGCCAGCTGATGAAAGAGGGCTTTGCCCTGGCCGATGGCAAGCGACTGAATATGGAAGAGGCCTTTAAGAAAAAGGATCATCCCTTTCGGGTGGCCATTGTCTGTGCCATGTGGCTAACCGGGTTTGATGTGCCGACGCTTTCGACACTCTACCTGGATAAACCGCTGAAGGCCCATACGCTGATGCAGGCCATTGCCCGGGCTAACCGGGTGGCTGAAGGCAAGAGCAACGGGCTGATTGTCGATTACTGCGGCATTCTGAAAAGCCTGCGCAAAGCGTTGAGTACCTTTGCCGGACGGGGCGACGATGGCCGGGGTAAAGATGATGGCGGAGTGGACCCGAACCACCCCAATACCGAGCTGCTGGATAAACTGGCCGAGGCGATTACCTTTGTCCGCAACTTTCTTAAGCAGCAGGGATTTGAGTTTGATGATCTGCTGAAGCAAACCGGGTTTGACCTGAATGCGGCCATTGATGAAGCCAAAGAGGCGATCAATGAGAATGACAAGACCCGCAAGCAGTTTGGCATTATGGCCCGGGAGGTGTTTAAGCTGTTCCGGGCCTGTATCAATGTCAGCGGGGTTCAGCAGTACCGGGATGAGCGGGATGCGATCAATATTGTCTACAAGCGGTTGCAGCAGGATCAGGAAAAGGCGGATATCTCCCATATTATTCAGGAACTGCACGGTATTGTGGACTCTGCCATTGAGACCCGCAGTGAGGTTCGGGATGAGGACGACCAGAGCCGTTTATACGATATCAGCAAGATTGATTTTGACCGGCTGAAAAGTGAGTTCGAAGCCTCAAAGCAGAAGCGCACCACCGTTCAGAGCCTGAAAACGGCCATTGACCAGCGGCTGCATAAGCTAATGATTCAGAACCCTCTGCGGACCGATTACCGGGATCATTACGAGCGGCTGGTGAAGGAGTACAACCAGGAAAAGAACCGGGTAGTGATTGAGAAAACCTTTGAAGAGCTGCTGAAGCTGGCAGACCAGCTGAACGATGAGCAGAACCGCGCCGTTCGCGAAGGGCTGGATGAGGAGACCCTGGCGCTGTATGACATTCTCAGGAAACCCGATTTAAGCAAGAAAGAGATTGCCGCGATCAAGAAGGTGGCCACCGAACTGCTGGCCACCCTGAAGCGTGAGCGGCTGAAAGTGGCTAACTGGCGGGAGAAAGAGTCTGCCCGTGATGCGCTCCGTCAGCAGATTTATGATTTTCTGTATGATGACAAAACCGGGTTGCCAGTGGGTAACTATGAGGAGGCGGATATTGAGCATTTGACGGATGGGGTTTATCAGCATATTTACCGGGTTTATCCTTCGTTGCCTTCGCCGGTTTATGGTGTGCATTGAAGGAAAGTATGAGAGTAAAGTCAATTGTTAGTCTGTTGATGTGCTCATACTGCACAGCTTTACTGACAAAAATACTTCAGAGAGCTGCAAGACAATTTATATACAGTTTAGGCAAGGATTAAGGACGTATGGCAAAAGACTTGGAAGCATTACAGGAAAAACTGCTCCATAAATATATTCAAGATAAAAAAAAGAAACTATCGGATGAACTAGATCGAATAGTACATTTTACCCACGCATTACAACTTCAGCTTGAAAATTTAGCGAAAGATGAGCATACATTGGACTTTGATTGCCTAGAGCAATCTGAACGACAGGTTAAAGAGGCCATTGATGTTTTTCTTGCCCATGGAGCCCGATCACCGCAAGCTCTGCATTTCAGACAGGGCTCTCTGAGTCATGCGAGTCTCTACAAGCTACACACTAAATTGTGCAGTTATGAGAAGCTTGTTGAATCAGTCAATCGAGATTGCTTCGAACGAGTTCTTAAGTACGGAGAAGGAAGGCTGAACTGGATAGGCTCCCAAGGGCAATTTTGGCTTTTTACAAAATTACTTCCATTGCATGATGGCCACCGGTGGAAATCATGTACAAAGCTTTTCTCCTGGAGAGGTAAAGATTTTCCCTCCCGGTATACAGGCGATACACCATCGGCAAAAAATATGATTCTTTTGATCGATATAATGAGATGGTCTTTTAGTAAGAATCTGGTTAAGGAACAAATTAAGAATGATTACACTCTGTCAAAAGCAATAAAAAGTAGAGGTGTATATCCCACTGTTTTATAAGCACATTTTTTGGCTTTAAAAAAATTTATACCTGTAAATTGACCTGTATACAGGTATTACAGGTTTTTCCTGTCTTATTATGCCTCTTGCTGTACAGAGAATGCTGTTTTGCTCTGAGAGTTTTATTTTTCCACTCAGAGGCGGAATATGAAAAAAGCCAATATGAAACCTTCGCCTGATACCAATATTGGTACTCAGTTGCCTGGAACCCCACATATCAGCAAACCTTTAAGCTCACAAGTGCAACCTGAAAATATACAGGTACCAGCGCTTCCTCCATCCAAGATGGTTAGGCGACAAAAAATTTTAGACCATCTGGACCTTAGCCGCGCGACCCTCTACCGGCTTCTGGCAGAGAAAAAATTCCCCGCTCCCGTATATCTCCCTGGTGGAGGAGCCCGCTGGATTTGGTCTGAGGTGGAAGCCTGGGCTGAACAACGCATTCAGGAGCGGGAGGTCTGATCATGAACTTTCCGGAAAAGTACCTGGCTGTCCTGGCAGACAACGCTCTTTCCCCTGCCAAGCCTATTAACTTTATCAATGATGGCAAAATCCATCGCTACTGCGTCATGGGCGACCGGGTTGGTAGCAAAAATGGCTGGTATGTACTGCATGGCTCAGAGGTCATGGTTGCAGGATCATGGAAAACTTCCCAGCAGGTGGTCGTTCACAATGCAGAGCTGCAAACATTATCAGCCCACGAACGGCAACAGCGGCAGCGTGCCATTCAGGAAGCTCAGTCCAAGGCTGCGGTTGAGCAGTTGCGGCAATACTCAGTGACTGCCCGTAATGTCAAAAGCCTCTGGGAAGGTTCTCCCATAGCCGACAAGGATCACCCATACCTGATCGACAAACGGGTATCAGCCTACGGGCTTCGTCAGACTGGGGATAACCTGCTGGTACCACTCAGGGACGCCAGCGGGAAAATCTGGAGTGTTCAGTTCATCGAACCCAGTGGCAAAAAGTGGTTTGCCAAAGGTGGGCGTGTACGTGGTTGTTTCCACTTGATTGGCGATCCGGGGACAAAAGGCACATTGATGGTCTGTGAGGGGTACGCCACCGGCGCGTCAATCTTCAATGTTCTCGGCAATCCCGTGTTTATTGCTTTTAACGCCGGAAACCTGATCCATGCAGCAAAGGCCATTAAAGAGGCTTACGGATCTTACATTATGATGATGGCCGATAATGACCGCCAAACGCCGGGAAATCCGGGCATTACCCAGGCTATGAAAGCGGCACTTGCGGTAAATGGAAACATACTCTGGCCTCCTTTCAGCGAGGGTCAGCCGGGTACAGATTTTAACGACTGGCTGGTTCCTAAAGGAGTGGACCATGAGTAAAAAAAATGACAGCCAGGATTCACTTCAATCATTGATGGAGTCTGCCGCTTCGGCGGCTCCCAATGCCTCAGTTCTGGATCGGATAATCACTTTGGCCAGAGCCAACTGTGATCTATTCACCGATGAAGCCGGGAAAGCCTATGCCTCATTCAGTAATAGCCGTGGTATTCGAGAGACCTGGGGAGTTGAGACCAGCGCATTTCGCAAGACTTTAAATCATTGGCACTACCAGGCTTGTCAGAAAGTGGCGAAGAAGGATGTCATCAGCGAATCCTGTGAGCAGTTGGCTGGCTTTGCCGCTCTTGAGGGTGTGAAGCACTCTGTTTTTATCCGCACCGCTTATGCTGATGATCACTATTATCTGGACCTCTGTAACGATGACTGGAGTGTTGTAGAAATATCCTCGGCGGGTTGGCAGGTTTTGCCTGTCAGCCCAGTGAAGTTTATCCGGTCCGATACGATGCAGCCCTTACCAGTACCTGTTGACGGTGGTGATATCAACGAGCTATGGCAATTGATGAATGTATCTGAGGAAGATCGTCTTTTGGTCTTAACCTGGATACTCGATTGTTACAGGCAAAATACGCAAAAGCTGGTACTGGAGCTTCTTGGTGGCCATGGTCGTGGAAAGAGTGAAACCACTCGGGTATTGCGGGGGCTTATTGACCCCAATACCGCATCTCTGCGTCGTATCTCCAGGCAGGATGAAGCGTTGTTTGTCAGTGCCCAGGCCAACTGGATACTGACCTATGATAATGTCAGTCATCTGACCGATGATCAGCAGGACTTACTGTGTCAGCTCTGTACCGGTGCGGCTTTTGTGAAACGAACGGCATACTCTAATGCTGATGAAACGGTTCTGAGCGCCCTGCGACCTCAAATCATCAACGGTATAACACCTGTGGCCACCCGGCTTGATTTGATTGATCGCTGTATCAGTACTGAACTTCCACCTCTCCTGCCTGAAAAACGAACCAGTGAGACCGACCTGAAGCAGAGGTTCGTTAAGGCTCAACCTTCTCTGCTGGGGTCATTGCTGCAATTACTTGCTGATGCACTCAAGCGCTTGCCAGATGTCCATATTGATGAGTTACCCCGGATGGCTGACTTCGCCTTGCTTGGTGAGGCTGTCTGCCAGGTCCTGGAGAGTAAGCTTCCTTTTATGGCCATTTTTCAGCGCAATAGCCATGCACTGATCACCAGCAGTCTTGAGGGCAGCCCGGTGGCCAATACCCTGATGGCATTCTGCCAGCAGTATGGGGAGGGTGTGGTATTCAGTGGCATTGTCAGCCAACTATTCCATCGTTTAGGCAGTTTCAAGTCCGATTACCATGGATGGCCAAAGAGTCCGCGAGGATTTGGCAATGTGCTTCGTCGGGAACAGAGTGCGCTCAAGCTCATGGGGATAACGGTGAGCTTCACTGGCAAGCAGCGTCAGGGGCGCACCGTTGAAATCATTTATAAACCCATAGATCAAAGTGCACGACATCCACCACATGCACCGATGGCGCTCTCTACTGTTCCAGTGAATGCATATGGTGCACAACCATCTGATCAACATACACCAGAGAGACCTGATTGGCCTGTTTCCAGCGCACATGGTGACTGTTGTGCACATCGCGAAGCTGAAAATAAGTCTGACGATGATGAGCAGATAGAGCTGGCCATATGACTATGACTCCATTGCAGTTACTGACCTATCTGGAATTGCAGGGTGTTCGTTTAGCGGTCGACTCTACGGGGATTCTGAAAGCCGTTGGTCCCAAGTCCGTACTTACCCCGGTTACTGACCTGTTCCGGTATTACAAGCCTGAGCTGGTCAGTCTTATTACGCAGGATGGGTTTGATATTCTCGTGGTGAAAGAGGCCTTGCGGTTTATCTCCAACGGCCTTGCGGTCACACCCGAGCTACTGGTATTGAAATACTTTACGCCGGAGGACCTGATGGATCTCAGCACTGGGCAGTATCGCAACCTGACTGCATTGCGGGATCTTATCATCAGTGATCCTGACTACCCATTCAGGGATGAATGCAACACAGGAGGTGAACCGTGAACGTAAAGCAGGAACGCTTTGTAAATGCTTACCTGATGGATGGTAATGCGACCCGAGCGGCTCGTGAGGCGGGTTACAGTGAACGTTCAGCCCATACGCAGGGGAATAGAATGTTGAAAAATGATGAGGTTTTAAATGCCATTGCAGAGCGCACTGATGCGCTTCAGCAGGAAGCACTTATTACCGCAGAAAGTAAGCGGGATACCCTCTGGCGAATCGCCCAGTTCAATGCCCAGGTCATCGCTGATGATGAGGGTCAGCTCAAGATGCGTAACCCCAGGGCCGCCACCGCAGCCATTAGCGAGCTGAACAAGATGGATGGTGATTATCGCAAGAATGAGGGGCCGATAACACAGGTGAACTTCATTCAGGATTTCGGTGGCGGCGACGATTAACCCTTGCCACATGCACAACGGACGTTGTTGTTTGTAGCAAACCATCTATAACTGTTTATACCAATAAAAATAAAGATGTCAGAGGATGGTTGTGCAGTACGTCGTCTATCGCAGAGTTTCTACCCGTAAGCAGGGGGATTCCGGCCTTGGCCTTGAGGCGCAGGATCGGGATATCAGTCTTTATCTCCAGAATTATGAACCTGGCAATTATGAGTTGCTTGGCTCTTTCGTGGATGTCGAGAGCGGTACTCATGATGACCGGCCTGAGCTGGGCAAAGCCATGGATATGGCCAGAAAGACCGGTGCCACACTGCTGGTTTCCAAGCTGGACCGGTTGAGCAGGAAAGTCTCTTTTATTGCCTCGTTACTGGACGACAAACGGCTAAGTTTGAAAGTGGCCTGTATGCCCAATGCCGATAAGTTCCAGCTTCACATTTATGCAGCGCTGGCA
Organism: Endozoicomonas sp. SESOKO1; assembly: GCF_024606265.1. Classification (GTDB taxonomy): domain Bacteria; phylum Pseudomonadota; class Gammaproteobacteria; order Pseudomonadales; family Endozoicomonadaceae; genus Endozoicomonas. Next base: position 2,431 of record NZ_JAHHPP010000344.1, on the reverse strand, counting down.
GAGCAGGAGCGTGATTTTATTTCGGCCAGAACCAAAGCAGCACTGAAGGAGGCTAAAGCTCGGGGTACTCAACTGGGTGGCCTGAGGGATGCAACCCACAAGCGTAATCAGGCAGCCCGGCAACAAGCTCAGTATCGAGCGGATCGGCTTAAAGCGCTCGTCCTGCCAATGGTTGAACAGGGTAAAACAACTCGGCTGATTGCTGATGCACTCAATCGTGCAGGTATTCTCACCAGCCGGGGGAACCGGTGGCAGAGCGGACAGGTATCCAGGTTGATTGGTCGGCTCAGGGAGAAATGATGGGGGGGGGGGAGGTACCCGGTATGCTGGACATAACTTCCCTGTGCTGTTTTTTGAGCGTTGGGGGGTGGTACACGTGCGGTTTTGGTTTTGGTTTTGGTTTACTCAAAGATAATTTCGCCGACATAACTCATCACAATAGTCTTGATGAGAAAACCTATGAAAACTAACAGGTATGTGCCTTTCATTATGGGTGTGGGTGGAATTCTGGCAGCTATATGGGCTTTAACCACCCTTTCTGGAATCTGGGGATATGTGGTTGGTGTGCCTCTTCTTATGTTTGGTTGGCCATCATTAAAAACAGCGATTTTTGCCAGTGACCGGGAAGTGGCCGAGCTGACGGGGAAGCAACCCATGTCAGCAGAAACTAAAAGGAAGTTTGAGGATAGGTTATGAATCCTGTTCTTATCCTTACGGCTACAGGGCCAACGCTGGGAGCCATCGGTTATTTTAGTGAAGTTGCACCCTTATTTTGGACCGGAGTCTTCGTAGCAGCTTTCACTGTATTTATGAATGTGGCCTCAGGAGTTATTAAATTCCCATTTATAGAAACGGGTATAACTGTCTGTGCAGCTATCTACTTTGACCCATGGTTCACAGGTATAGGCATTGGACTGTTGATTGCCATGGCCTTGGATACCGTGTTTGAAATCATCGGATTTAGGCTTGAGGGGCGTTTGTAGCGTGATGTCTACATCAGTTCATAAGGAATTGTCAGGATAAAAATACTAATCAAGAAGAATAAGCTATGCAAAATACATTGCGTTGGATTTTTTGTCTGCCTGCGGCAGTTTTAGCCTCATGGTTAGCCTGGCTACTCATTTCTGTTCTCAATCGAATTACCATGGGAATGCAGGGGATAGACCCAGATTCCCTAACTTCCAGAGCTTTTATCGAGTTTATTTCCCATGCTGTGATGGGGGCAGTATTTGTTTATGTTGGAGCCAAGGTTGCACCAGCCCACCGCCAATATGTGGCGTATGTTTTTTCAGGTTTATCCTTTGTGACAGCAGGATTCTTATTATATCCCGCTCTTATTGTTGGCAGCCTCTGGGCTATTTGGGGCTTGATGTCGCTTTTAATAGGCGTGAGTGTCGTTTTGTATAATATTGGAACCGGCGAGATTCAGATTGATCCCTGACGAATTAATGCAACTACTCACCTTAGTAACACAGCTACTTATGACGACATCCAGCCGCACTGCCACGGATGTTGACTCAGCTTAAGAAGGAGAAATCGACTTACTGCTATCGTCGACTTGTCGGCCATAATCTCCTTTCCTTACTGTTGCTTCCAGTTTTATAGCAATGTAAGGAAGACCTGATGGCGACCTACGTAGAGGTAAAGAGTAGTCATGGGTTGAATTGACCAAGTCGGTTCTGTTTCATTTACTCACTCTGTTTTGGCGTAGTCCTGCCGTTTATCGGTAAGGTGTTCTTTATCAAACCATACCACTCTCCAGATAAGCTGGATTTATTGGCCGCTATTGCAGTTGCCATCTTTGCTAGAAAGTAGTTCCCTGCACTGACAAACCGAAATCTGCATGGAGTCGTCAGAGATATGCCCATCATCTTGCAATCAGCAGTATCTGATATAACTACTGGGAATGCTGGTGTGGTAGAACGTCCCTTACATAAAACAGGGCTTATGGAGATGACCTGTGGTTCAGGTTCCCCCTCTCCCCAGAAAAAGGAACTCAAATCCACAAGGAGATATGAGAACTTTTTCTCACAACTCAGCCCCTGCAAAATTTAGAACCCAGTCTAAGAGTGCTTAATGTCCAGATCAGAGCAAATGACGCTCACCACTCAAACCTATAGTGTTTGCTAAAAATAACTATAGGTGCAGCCCCAAAAAAATAGACTCTTCCAATTTCTCATACACGAATGTAAACCATGGCTTCGCCAGCACTATAGGCTCAATAAAAAGTAAGGCAGGTGCAGAAACGGTGCATTTAGCCAGAATATATAGGGGAAAAAGAGAAAATAGAGTGGCCGCTATAGGGTAGCGAGCAAAAAACCTATAGTAGAACCTATAGTGAATCGCAGAAAGCAAAAAGCCCGAAGTGCATACTAGCGCTTCGGGCTTTGCTGTGTATGGTGCCGGCACCAAGAGTCGAACTCGGGACCCA
>NZ_JAHHPP010000343.1 GCF_024606265.1 Endozoicomonas sp. SESOKO1 | reverse complement strand
ATTATTCTCCATGTATCAACACTCCGGACACTTTTATGCAGCAATGGCCCCATAGCAACTGATAAATATCAGCGGATTATTGCATCGTTTGCAGTGCGCGTGTAATCCAGTCACGGGCGGTATCATTGACTTCTGCCACCGAAAGGGATTCTGTTTTGATGGCCGGCCCGATCTCTACCTGAATCGTTCCGGGGCGTTTTATCCAGGAGCTGTTCGGCCAGAAAACACCGGCATTATGGGCAATAGGAAGAATATCCACTGCCGCCGCTTTTGCAAGTCCTGCGCCACCACGGGAAAACTTGCCCGGCTCACCGGGAGGCGTTCGTGTCCCTTCCGGAAAAATAAGGACCCAGACGTTATGCTCAAGTGCCGCTTTACCCTGGTCCCTCACCTGCTGTAGTGCCTGTCGGGCATCCTTGCGATTAATGGCAATGGGTTTGATTTTTTTAAATGCCCAGCCAAAGAAAGGGATTTTCAGCAGCTCCTGTTTGATCACCTGAGTCTGGGGCGTCAATAACGTCTGCAGGAAAAGAGTTTCCCAGGTGCTTTGATGGTTACTGATTACGACACAGGGAGTATCGGGAATATTCTCTCTGCCGTTTACCTTCCATTGAACACCGCAAATTAAACGACAAAGATAAATCGATACGATAGCCCATGTTTTGACAAAAATTCGATGACGGAGCTTAAACCGGAAAGGGTAGATAAACAGGATCATCAACATTGCCCAGAACACGGTCCAGACTGCCAGCGAAAAGTAAAAGACCGTTGTCCTTATCAAGGTAAAGGAGGTGGCCACTGCCCGGGTCACTCCCCGGTTAGTTGCAGAACCGACAGCTGATGACATTAAAGTCCCTCTGAAAGTAATTCTTTTACAAAGCTGTTCAGATTGTCATGAACAGCAACATCCCTGCGACCAGAAAGGCTACCAGAAAGCGCTTCCGGGTGTTCGATGAGTTTAGCGCGGGTTTTAACGCCTTTACCCGTCAATACCAGTGCAACCTGGCAACCAGAGGTTACGCCTGCCTGCAGGTCACGAAGTGAATCGCCGACCATCCAGGTTTCAGCGGGGCGGGCATCGTAGTCGGCAAAAATCCGGTCAATAAGCCCTGTTGCCGGCTTTCTGCATTGACAGTGATCGTCCGGGCCGTGTGGGCAGTAATAGATGCCATCAACATGGCCACCCCGGGCTTTGACCAGGCTGGTCAGTTTGTCATGCATGGCATCGAGTGCTTCGGGTGTGAAGTAACCGCGGGCCAGTCCGGACTGGTTGGTCGCTACGACGACGTTGTAGCCCGCAGAGGACAGCCGGGCAATGGCTTCAATACTTCCCGGAATGGGAAGCCACTGTTCGGCAGACCGTATGTACTGGTCTGAATCTTCATTGATCACGCCATCCCGGTCCAGAATAACAAGCTTGGTCATAGTGCTCCTG
>NZ_JAHHPP010000342.1 GCF_024606265.1 Endozoicomonas sp. SESOKO1 | reverse complement strand
ATATGGTAGCTGCAGCCTAATGGCACCTCGCAGGTCGACAGGCACTGGTATGGGGCATTGTCCGGCAGCGCTGTTTCTGGCCACAGCGATTTTTCTGGCCACAGCGTTTTTTCCAGGGACTGGGAATGAAAACGGATCAGGTCCCAGCAGCCCGGATTCAGCTGGTTCAGCAGTATGGGCACCAGCGGGGTGCTGGCCAGGTCCAGGTTGGTTTCGAAACTGACGTATGAACTGTCTTCCTGGGGGGTGATATGGATGGTGGCATAGCGGTCATCCCGAATGGCGTTCATGGAGTAACCAAAGGGTTCGAACAGCCAATCACTCAGGGCAAAGCCCGGTAACAGTTCATCCAGCCTAAGAAGGCGACGAATGCCTTCAATATCCTGGCCTTCACTGCGCAGGTAGTCGGCATGCTCGCCCCGGATATGGTACATCAGCAGCTCGCTGGTAAGATCATCAGGGGCTGGCCTGTAGGGTTTGTCCAGGTGAAATACAAAGTTATGGTGCCCGTCCAGGTGACCCAGGCGATAGGCGCAGCCGGGCATGCGCTGGCCAAGCAGGTCAATGTCCTCCCGAAAGGAGGTTTTCTGCAGGTGCGACTGGTACTCGTTCTTGCGCTGGAAGCTGGCAAAACGGATATGCTCCAGGGGCACATGGTCAAGGAAATAGAGGGCGGCATCCACCAGTCTGGTGGTGCCGCAGGTGAGCATCAGAAAGCGGTCATGCCAGACAAACAGGCTGGACTCCGACAACAGCCAGGCGTCACAGTGTTCGTTGCTGAGGCTGGCCAGAATATCGGCCTGTGCCCTGGCCACCATTTGTGCCCAGAAGTTTCTGCCCAGGGCCCTCAGGGAACCCCATTCCGGGCTGGTGATCATTTCTATTTTCTTTTCTGAACCTTCAAAAAACATCGTTGTTTATTCCCCCGATAAACTCCAGATAGGTATAGCCCCTGAGTCCTGATTCCAATTCCGCCAGTATCGCCCGTTGCTGCTCCAGTGGCAGGCTCTCCCGGACCAGTTGTCGGTAAGTGCGCAAAAAGTTTTCCGGCTGAAGATTGACATAACGCATCACATCTTCAACGGTATCGCCCGCCTGGTACTCGGTAACTTCCACCTCGCCCTGTTCGTTGATGCGCACCGACGCAATATCGGTATCACCAAACAGGTTATGCATATCCCCGAGAATTTCCTGGTAAGCGCCCACCATGAAAATACCCAGCAGGAACGGGTTGTCCGGTT
>NZ_JAHHPP010000341.1 GCF_024606265.1 Endozoicomonas sp. SESOKO1 | reverse complement strand
CCCCTCTACCTGAATTTATTTTATCAGCACCATTTCAGCTCGAAACCATCAGGCCGAAAGAGAAGTAGAAGCCTGTAATGGAATCAGGGAATCCTTTATCCAGTTTTCAGCCAAGCACGGAGTAGAACAACTATACTCTGCCGCATCTGGATAATGACTCTATGCCGTCAGTGCAGGAAGTACTGAATTCTCAAAGTGCACCTTGAGGCATATAGATCAGAAGGATCTCGATGGTGGCACATCCAAAAAAAAATGGAGGCATCAAGTTGGCTCAAACTTTCAATTATCTCACCAATGCGCTGCAGAGTACCGTGGAAAGCGGCAGGCTGATTGATATCCGTGGTCGTGTTACTGAAGTTCAGGGAATGATCATCAAAGCGGCAGTGCCTGGCGTCAAAATCGGTGAGCTCTGCGAGCTGGTATCCCCCAACAATCCTGATGACAGTGACCGGAACTCCTACGCTGAAGTGGTCGGTTTCCAGGGACACGAGACGGTACTATCCCCCCTGGGTGAAATTATGGGGATCTCCTCCACCACTGAAGTGATCCCAACCGGCAAAGTTCATCACGTGGCCGTTGGTCCTCACCTGCTGGGGCATGTGCTGGATGGTATGGGCAATCCGTTAAATCCTGACGCATTTAATGGCATTGAGCCTGAAGCTCATTATCCGGTGTATACCGATGCCCCCGACCCGATGACCCGAAGAATTATTGACCACCCCATTCCCCTGGGCGTTAAAGCCATTGATGGCGTTCTAACCTGTGGTGAAGGGCAAAGAATGGGTATTTTTGCGGCTGCCGGTGGTGGTAAGAGTACCCTGCTGTCCATGCTGGTTAAGGGAGCAGAAGTGGATGTCACCGTGCTTGCCCTGATCGGTGAACGGGGACGGGAACTGCGGGAGTTTATTGAGCACGACCTTGGGCCGGAAGGGGTTAAGAAGTCCGTTATTATTGTGGCGACCTCCGACAAGTCCTCCATGGAGCGTTCCAAGGCCGCCTACACAGCCACAGCCGTTGCCGAGTATTTTCGTGATAAAGGTAAACGGGTCCTTCTGCTGATGGATTCTGTCACCCGTTTTGCCCGTGCCCAGCGTGAAATTGGACTGGCGGCTGGAGAACCACCGACCCGCCGTGGCTTCCCCCCTTCGGTGTTTGCCACCCTTCCCAAGCTGATGGAACGGACCGGGATGTCAGATGTAGGCTCTATCACGGCACTCTATACCGTACTGGTTGAAGGGGATGACATGACTGAGCCGGTAGCGGATGAAACCCGCTCGATTCTTGACGGTCATATTATTCTTTCCCGCAAGCTGGCTGCATCCGGGCACTACCCGGCGATTGATGTGCTGGCCAGTGCCAGCCGTGTCATGAATGCCATTACCACCGAAGACCATCGTGCGGCAGTCAGTCGAGCGAGAGCCCTGATGTCCAAATATGAAGATATTGAGTTGCTGGTAAAAGTCGGCGAATACAAACAGGGTGCTGACCCACTGGCCGACGAGGCCATTCAGAAAATTGAAACCATCCGGTCTTTTCTCAAGCAGAGAACGGATGAGCTGATGCCCCTCGACCAGACAATTGCCCAACTACAGCAAATCGTAGGTTACTGAAAAGATGCTGCATGATCTGCTGAAGGTTAAAAACATCCGGGAACAGTCTGCTGAACGTGAGGTCAAACGCTGTCAGCATGAGCTGGACCTCGCCCATCAGGAGGTCGAACGACGCAAGCAGGAAGTGGCACAACGTCAACAGGATCTGGAAGAGTATATTGTATGGCGCAGTCAAGAAGAGCAGCGGTTATACGATAATATTATGAACACCAGTATTCAGCAGCATGATCTGGACCTGCTGAAGCAGAAAGTTGCCCTGTTACGAGAGAAAGATGCCTCTCTGGAACAGGCCATTGCCGATGCAGAACAACGGGTGGCAGAAGCAGAACAACAGGTAGTCAAGGCAGAGCAGGTACTTGAAGCAGCGAAACAGGCTCACTATAAGGCCAAGCTGGCTGTTGAGAAGTTTGAAGAGTTCTGCAAGGTACAGGATGAAGAGGCTGAGAAAGAGGCCAAACGTCTTGAAGACCTGGAAATGGAAGAATTTACCGTTAAATCCAAGGAATAGGAGTTAATCATCATGTCAACAGGCGTGAATCCAACTGGCAACACTCAGCCAACTCCACCCCCTCAGCAGAATAATGCTAATCAGCAAAGCAGCAAAGTATCCGAGAAGCAGGCTAACGACTTTGCTGATCGCATGACAAAAGAGAATCGGGACAAAGCGAAAAAGGCAGGAAGCGATAAGGAACAAAGCCTGGAAAGCCTGCTGGCCGAGCAGAACAAAAGCTCTAAAGAGGCTATCAAGGGGCGCCAGGAAAAAGGTTCTCGTGATGAGAATGGTGAGAATATGTTCCAGAATGCCCGCGATGGCTCTGAGCATGCAATGGTCAATAACGCTCAGAACCCGATTAAAGCCGATGCCCAGCTTCGTGAGATCCAACAGGCCAGTAGCGTAAAAGAAATTGATGCCGCACTTCAGAAGCTGGCTGACCAGATACAGGTGTCTGCCAAGGATGCGGTGAATGGCGCAGAGGTGCGCATCTCCCTGAAGGACAATGTGCTTCCGGGAACCGAGATCAGAATCCAGAGACACGGCGGCGAGCTGACCGTCACCATGAATACCACATCAGCAGAAGCCGGCAATTTTCTGGCCCAGCATGAAGCCAGTTTGCAGAAAATGCTGGCGGAGCGATTCTCCAACGACAAGGTTCAGGTCAATATCAATATGTCAGGTGGCGATAACCAGGACAGTGATGGTCGCTCCCGTAACCAGTATGTGGCAGAAGATAACGACCAGAACACTTCCAGAAACAACCGGGCATAGGCGCTAGACCATGGCAGCAGAAACTCTTGATCTACCCTCTGTCTCACCGTCGCAGCTGCTGCTTGGCCAAATCCTCAGCAACCGCCAGACAGAGTTTGCACTGCCGGTCAATGAGGACCAGTGGGACATTTCGCTCAGCTGTATTGCCGGTGAAAATATGCCTGCCATCTGTATGCATCTCGAAATAAATCACCAACCGGTCTCCCTGTACACCGGCAGTGCATTGATCGACCTCCTCATGCCGGACCACCTGAACAGCCGGATACTGCTGAAACTGCCAAAAGACTTGATGCTGGCTGCCCTGGAAAGCAGGCTGCAGACCCTGCTGGACCATCTGATGCAGGGGCTTGGGATTTCCATCAGGTTCTTTGACATGACACCTAATACCGATAAATCCAGGCGTGCAGAACTGGCAATGAATATCCGGATAGGCGGTACCCAGTACCCTATTTACCTGGAAAGCACGCCCATTGTTTTTGAGCTGCTCAAACTACTGCCTGCTCATATCCGTGAGCAATCCACCGATATACCTGTTTGGGCAGGCCTTGAACTTGGACGGGCAAAACTGTCCAAAGAGGAAACCAGCGGGCTGGGAGTCGGTGACATTGTATTTTTTCACTACCACGTCACCGGGCAGCAGCTGATTATCAGAATGGGCCCGGATACCGCGTTCGTCGGGGAAGCCGAGGGTTCTCAAATCACCATCAAGCACAGGATGGACTCAATGGAAGACGATCAAATGCCTTATGAACAGGAGCCTATCGACCTGTCCGATATTGGGATTGACCTTTTATTTGAAGTAGGGCGACAACAGTTCACTGCACAGGAAGTTCAGTCTCTTCAGCCTGGTCATGTGTTCGAGCTGGATCGTCCTATCGAACAACCGGTTAAAGTTCGCGCCGGCGGCAAATTGATTGCCGAGTGCCAGCTGGTACAAATCAATAATCGACTGGGTGCACGTATTACCAGAATTGTCGACTGACCACCTTAACTAAACGATAAAGTCTCTTGTTGCTACCCTGAGACTGGAAAAGGCGACTATGGAAAGCGGCGCAATTACTCTCACCAGTCCATTTTATCTGATGATCCCACTGGCGCTGATGGCGCTGGTGCCCTTTCTGGCAGTGATGGGTACATCATTCCTGAAACTGGTAGTGGTTTTTTCCATCCTCAGAAACGCTACCGGTCTGCAGCAGATTCCTCCCAATATCGCCATGAACGCCCTGGCCATTATCCTGACGCTTTACATCATGGCGCCGGTAGGTTTTGAAGCCTGGGATATCGTGCAGGAGGAGAATATCAGCTTTCAGAACGAAGACAGTCAACAACTGATGAGTGATATCGAGCTGCTGATAGCCCCCTACCGGGACTTCCTGAAAAAAAATACCACAGAGCGGGAAAGAAACTTCTTTCTGAAAAGCGCAAGAATCTTGTGGCCAAAGGCGTACCAGGCACAACTGAGCCCAGATGACCTGGTGGTTCTGATGCCGTCTTACTGTATCAGTGAACTGACCAAGGCCTTCGAGATTGGTTTTCTACTCTATTTGCCGTTTATCATTATTGACCTGATCGTCTCTAACATCCTTCTGGCCATGGGTATGATGATGGTGTCACCGATGACCATATCCCTGCCCTTCAAGCTCTTGCTGTTCGTACTGCTGGATGGCTGGACCCGTCTCATCCACGGACTGGTGCTGAGCTATGCATGACCCGCATATATTGACACTCACGGCTCAGTCACTCTGGCTGACACTGTTGCTGTCCATGCCTCCTATCATTGCAGCATCGGTGGTTGGCCTGCTCATCAGTTTGATTCAGGCACTGACCCAGATTCAGGAACAGACCCTGCCGTTTGCGTTCAAGCTCGTCGCGGTCATTATCAGTATATTCCTGACATCCCGCTGGATGGGCATCGAGATTTATAACTTCTCACTGGCCATCATGGAAATGCTACAAAGGCTCTGACCATGCTCCTGCCCATTGACGATCTGAAAGAGTGGTTTTACATACTGTCAATGGGGATGCCCCGCATCGTTGCCCTGTTTACGGTTCTGCCAATGCTGCACAAGCGAAACCTTGGCGGGGCCATGATACGTAACGGCATCTGCATGTGCCTGGTGCTGTTCATGCACCCCATGCTGTCTGAGGCCAAACCGGACGAAGCGCTGTCAATCTATGACACCGGCGGCATCGTTATCAAGGAAGCCTTTATCGGTGCCATCATGGGTTTTGTGCTGGCGATTCCCTTCTGGGCACTAGAGGCTGCCGGTTTTTTTATTGATAACCAGCGGGGTGCGTCCATGGCCAGTACCCTGAATCCATTTTCCGGCGCAGAAACCTCGCCCATGGGCATCCTGTTCAGCCAGGCACTTATTGCCATGGTCATGAGCAGCGGGCTGTTTCTCTTGATACTGGAAAGCGTGATGCTCACCTATCAAGTCTGGCCGGTATTCAGCTACTTCCCGAACATCAACCAGGAAGCGGTGACGTTTTTCCTGGGCCAGTTTGACCTGATTATCCAACTGTCCATGTGGCTCTCTGCGCCGGTCATTATCTGTATGTTCATTACCGAATTTGGCATTGCCCTGATCAGCCGGGCGGCTCCCCAACTGAACGTGTTCATCCTGGCCATGCCCATTAAATCCGCCGTTGCCCTGGCCATTCTGGTGGTTTACATGGCGACTATTCTGGAACTGTCCCACAAATACATGATGGGAATCCCCGAGATGTTTGAATCATTGGGAGTGATCTGGAAATGAGTGCCGAGAAAACCGAAGAACCCACCCCCAAAAAACTCCGCGACGCGCGGGAAAAAGGTCAGGTTGCCAAAAGTAAAGAGGTATCCGGCACCTTTAACCTGATCGCCGTATTGGCATTACTCTGGTACATGAGCGACACCTTTATCGATAAGTTCAAGCAGATGGTGCTGTTTCCTACATTGAGCTACAACGAGCCATTTGAGGTCTCTTTTAAAATAGTGACCCACGGCCTTCTTAATATGACCATGGAACTGCTGATCCCCCTGGTCGCCGTCTCCATGGTGTCGGCGATTATCGGCAATGTCATGCAGTTTGGCCTGCTGTTTGCGCCTGAAGGCATCAAACCGGATATTCAAAAAATCAGCCCGGTTGGCGGGTTGAAAAAGATTTTCGCCATGAAAAACCTGGTCGAGTTTTTCAAGTCGGTGATTAAAATTCTTTTTCTGTCATTTGTTGTGTACTACGTCATCTACAGCAGTGTGGGCGATATGGTCGATATGCCCTATTGCGGCAGTTCATGCATATTACCCTTTGCCGCCCATCTGATAAAAAAGCTGCTGCTCTACGCAATAGTCGCTTTCGTTATTATTGCGGTTCTCGACTATATGTTTGAACGTTACAACTTTATGAAACAGAACCGGATGAGCAAGGATGAAGTCAAGCGGGAACACAAAGAGAGTGAAGGTAGCCCGGAGATCAAGGGCAAGCGTAAGGAGATCCATCAGGAAATACTGAACCAGGCGGAAAACACCGGCAAGTCTGATGTTGTTATTAAAAACCCGACCCACCTGGCCATTGGATTACAGTACCGTCAAGGTAAGACGCCACTGCCCATTGTCACGGTTAAAGGTCGTGGTGGCCATGCCCGGTTCATTATCAAGATTGCTGAAAAAGAAGGCATTCCGGTGCTTGAAAACGTGCCTCTGGCCCATGCCCTGTTTCATTTGAACATTGCCGATTTCATTCCCGGCGAACTGATTGAGCCCGTCGCTGAAGTATTCCGCTGGGTGCAGGAAATCAAAGAGCAGGAAAACGAAGGTGAGTCACCCGGCGAGGGATGATGCGCAGCACCATTTGAGAAGGTATTTCATAAAAAGCGCTGCTAAATATCAGTCACTGCAATTTCATGTCATCCTGACTGGTATTTTTTTCCCTCCCTTGCCATAGCACTCACCAGCAGTTCGGCAACCTCAGAATGCCCGTTCCGGGTTGCCACCATAATGGAATTAGAGCCATTGTCCAAACAGGCATTGACATCAGCGCCGTGGTTGATCAACAGCTCAGTGATTTTCAGGTGGCCTGTCGTGGATGCCAAAATCAGGGCGGTGGTACCATTTTTCATAACGGCATTGACCTCAGCGTTACTGTCGATCAGCTGCCGTAAAATCCCCAGATGCCCGTTCTGGGCTGCCAACATCACGGCCCTGGCGCCACCATCCAGACCGGCATTGACGTCAGCTCCCCTGTTGAGCAGCACCCCGGCGACCTCAAACTGACCGTTCTGGGCAGCAAGCATCAGGGCAGTGAAACCATCCTCCATCATCGCATTGACCTCAGCGCCGTTATCTATCAACAGGTCGACAACCTGCCAGTGCCCGTTCTGGGCGGCAAACATCAGCGCTGTGGCGCCACTGTCCATAACGGCATCGGCCCTGGCACCCTTGGCGATCAACAGCCTGGCAACCTCCCACTGCCCAGAAGTAGCTGCCGCCATCAGGGCAATGTCCATTGCGCCATTGAGCACAGCGCCATGCTCGATCAGCAGCCCGACGATATTCGTGTGCCCGTTCCGGGCTGCATACATCAAGGCTGTGGAACCATCTGCCATAGCGGCATTGACATCAGCGCCAAGGTCGATCAGCATCCGGACGATCTCCCATTGCCCGTTCTGGCAGGCAAACATCAGGGCTGTGAAGCCATCAGCCATAGCGGCATCGATTTCAGCACCTCTGTCGACCAACAGTCTGGCAACCTGCAGGTGCCCGTGCTCGGATGCCATCATCAGGGCAGTGAAGCCAACGCCTTTACCAGCATTAACCTCTGCACCACAATCCATCAGCAGCTCGGCAACTTCCCGTTGGCCGCTCTGGGCTGCAAACATAAGCGCTGTAATGCCATCAATACCGATATTGACGTTAACTCCCTGGCACAAACGGGTACTTACCACCGGCAGGCAACCACAACCACAGGCGGAATAAAATGACGGATCGGGGAAGTATGGATCCGTGTAACACTTGCTGCCAGGCTCATTCACCAGGGGCATCGGATCTTTCTGACAAATTGTGCACTTGCGCTCGCCGATAAGCTGTCGGGAAAAATCCCTGGAAATACTGTTCAAATCAAGGCGGTGCCCGCACTGGGTAATGACATACACTGGCTCCACGTCATTACCTTGAAAGGAGGCATGACCAGAAGAACCAGGAACCTTGTCCGGTACCTCGGTGACCGCTATGGGGGCGGATGAAGAACAACCGGCAGTAACATCCATAAAGCAAATACCTGTATCGAATCAATTAGCTGTTAGCCCCCATTTTGACCTATGGGTCAGAATTCAGTCCCCGTCAGAAGTGAACGTTATCTTCGGAACGTCAACTGTCTTCAGGCCTATTCAGGCACAAGCCACTGAGTACTGGCTGTCGCTCTTGCACTACAGCCACCAGCCGTTTTTTTTCCAGCCACTAATTCCTGTAAATAGTTCATAAGGCACCAATGAATTTAAAAAAATCCCTGAGGTTGTCAGGCAAGCTTTCTGCCGGTTGGTTCAACCTCTCAGGATAATCATTAAACAATGAGACGTATGCCGTGATCTGCAGGACAGGTAGCGCAAAAACCAATTGATTCAGCTCTGCAACTGACTCTGGTCTGGGAGTGTGGCCGACATGGGCCTCACAATATTTTTCCCAAAAGAAATACACGGCAAGCCGAAGAATACGGTGATCTTCGAGCACGTCACCAAATGCCTGGTAATCATCCCGTAGGTTAGCACCATAACTGAGCAGCAGTACCAGCCGGGATAATTTGTCCGTCTCCCGCAAACTATAATCACCACTGCTCAAGGATGTGAAACGGGGACGGAACCGGTATAAATTTGGGTCTGCCCCAAGTTTCAGTAACAGTAAAACGGTTTCCAGAGAACCGAAATTCAAGGCATAAAATAGTGGTGGCTCATCACAGTCACCACTCTTGTTAAGGTCATGCCCATGTTCGACCAGTTCTGCAATTTTTTCATTCGCCCCATTGGTAATGTAACTGTAGATATCGACTACTTCTGGCTCATGGGGGTATCGATGCCAGCACTGTAGAGAAAGTGATTCATTTGCCTCTCCCTGTGAAGAACGGCATACGTATTCTGAATGGCCTGAACATTCAATCTTGCGTTCCCTCAGGGGCATGGCGCTAAACTGGCCGTACAGCCCAGTACCTGACCGGGAATAATCTGTGGCTTCAATCGACAATGCCCCGGGGGGGTCAGGTAGCCCCTGTGCAAAAACCGGCAGGGCGGCACGATTGATCATGCTTTCATACTCACGATTAGGTAGCGATTGGGCAACAGAAATCCTGATTTAGCGTAACTGACAACGTTGACAACAGAAAAGTTCCTGGGAATTTCTATTCCTGCAGAAACCGGAATTACTGGCTATCTTCTGTTGATGCTCTTTTGGTGAATTGCTTTGATGGATTGCTTTGCTGGGTTTCTGGAACCAATTTGAAAATCCATTCAGGAATCATCATTTTTTGAATCAATATTTTATCAGGAGGTTCAAGTGTCCAGAGTCATTCAATTATGTCTTATTGGCATGTTTACCGTCTTTGTCACTGTTCAGTCATGCCTTGGTGAAGCAGAGACTGACTCCCATAAAAGTAAACCAGCCCCTGCACAAATAACATCAACGATACCCGCCCAGGATGCATCACTGTCGGAAGCTGACAAAGAAACGCTTAAAGCTACTGTCCTCGATATGATTCGAACCCTGAATACTTTTGACTTTGATGCGTTCGCCAGTTTTTTTGCAGAAGACTCATTAAAACTGTTGAAGCATCAGGTGCAACGCTATCACTCAAGTCACTTGTTTGAGATTATCTTTCCTGAAGGACGGGTAAAGGCCAATGAACTTACCCCACGAGATTTTTTTGTGCGAATCATTTCCAAATCAAAATTCAATGTTGGTATTTCCCGGGCCTACGAAATTAATTTAACCCCGAAATTTCGCATGCGGGCAGATGATGACGGAGAAATAGTAACGGTATTAACGATCTTCCCAGAGTCATACTCAGGCTATCAAACCCGAAGTGAGGCGTTCACATTCAGGAAACTGGGGTACCAGTGGACTCCTGAAGTTCCGGACTTTATTCTCAGCGACTTTAAATATGACCTGACCCGGAATTTTGCCCGCCAACGCACTTTCTACCCACTCTATCCGGTAATGGATTCTTTCAACATTATGCTGGGTACCTTTGACATGCTCCCACTACCAAGCCGTTAAGCGGCTATGGATGAGGGCTTCGTTCGACCCGTGTCGAGAATACCAACACCTCTCGCTGTAGAACCTGCAATGACAGGGCAATCTACAGGGGAACCCTTTACCAAACCCGTCGTAAAGCATCGCCTAATCGGGCCGGGCCCCGCAGGCGGTGATATAAGTGCGCCGTGTAAACGATGTATTGGAGTGCCACAAACGTGGCTGAGATTGCTGGTATATCTCATACCTACTG
>NZ_JAHHPP010000340.1 GCF_024606265.1 Endozoicomonas sp. SESOKO1 | reverse complement strand
TCCCACATCCATGTGGTCGTGCGCGAGATACGGGGCAGTTTATGAAATATCCGGGCTAGACGCTCATAAAAATTTCTCAAATTCATCTTTTTTATGCTGCTGATAACTGAAAAGTCAGGAAAAACCACCATGAACACTATCAGTCCATGTTCCCTGTACTGCTCACAGCAAACCGCTCCAGCAGACCCGGAAATGGCTACAGATACCATTGATGCTTCGGCAACCGGTGATTTTGACGGGCGTAGTCAGGTCAAATTGCTGCGGGCGAACCGTTTACCTGGTGTGCATTGCTGAAATCCTGAAATGCAGGCCGGGCCGTGAACATGAAATTGCAGCACGAAACTGTTGTCAATGTCCGTTCTTCAGGAAACCGGCAGTGCCGTTGGAGCGTCTGGCCGGGGAATGGATATCAATGAGACCGATAACACTGGCAAGACACCGCTGCACCTGGCCATAGAAGCAGGCAATACCCATTGCCAGCAGCTGCTGGCTGATGCGGCCAGTCAAGGCTGGGGGGGGGCTCGATCCTGTGACGCGAGCCCCTTGTCCAGAAAAAAGCCCGAAAATTCCAGTCATCAGCGAATATGAACCCGTTACACACTAACTGATAATATCTTCTGGTGTTAATCCGGACTCCAGAAAGGTCCGGTTCAGCATCAGGTTCCTGCTCCACTTATCGACTTCACCAACGATATTCCTGACATTGCCCTGAAGGACATCACTGAGCTGCAGGTAACACTTACCGAGTATTTGTCGGCTTTTTTCTTCCGCTGACATCTCACACAATCTTTGCTTCATTTTTTCAACTTCAGGCAAATAGAACGCTGACTTGAAGTTATCGAGTTCCTTTTGAGCGTTCACGGCTTTATTCCTTGTTTTACTGTTATCTTTATCCAGATACTCTCTAAACAACACGGACCGTCTTTTTTCAAGTTTCTTTCTTTTACCAACACTCTGAATAAAGTCCGGCGATAACAATTCCAACTCAACACGTTCACACCAAAGCAGATGGCCTTGCGCTTCTTTACATAGCAAGTTCCACCAGAAAACCAGCTGACCTGCATGAATTGAGACTTCCGAATATCTCACAAATCGCTTTTGTAGTTTCAGGTATAGCTCATCTATATGCTCAACCAGGTAATCGCCAGTATGGAAAAAATCCCCCTTGAGTTCATCAAAGCATTTCACAAAATAGTCAACATCATTTCTTAGTACCTTGCGTTTAAGCAGCTCGATTTCCCTGGTTGTTAACAGGACAGAGAACCTTAAAGCATTTTTTCGGCGCATCAAGGAAGTCACCGACTGATCATCCTCACCCTCACTTTCTGAGTCACTCCCATCCTCCCCGGACCTGTCACTTTCTTCAGGCTCACACTCACTAAAGCTATCTGAATCACTGGAGTCAATGCTATCAAGTGACAGTAACTCAATTGACTCATTTAATTCTGTATCAGATATGCTGCTTTCGAATCCTGAGTCAAGCCGCTTTATGTTATTCCTGCCGAAAGAATCATTCAGTGGCATTTTATCATCGATTAATTCAGCACGGTCGGTTTCAGCTTTTTGATGACTAAGCCCCGGACTACCAAAACCTTCATCGGATGCCACACTACGGCCTGAATATTTGCCTTTAGTCTTTTGGGACCCGTCAGGATCAGACCCGTTCCCCAGCCTTTCATTCGCCGTATGATTATTTTGACTTACAGGTTGTGTAGGCATGATCATCGACCCGATAATACTTTACTTCGTATCTGATCGACTTAATTTATCATATTTACAGTTCAGACAGATCGAATCTTGCCAGGTTAACCTGATATTTTTCAGGACACGCCATTGCCTCTGCCACGGTGTAATGGCGCCCTGACCGTTTATGGTTCAGATGCTGGATCAGCTGATGCTTTCCGCGTTTACCCGGCTGGTTTTTAACACCTACGGCTTCTTCTTTAACTTTGGAAGGCAGCAGGTGGATAACTTTCATGCCTTTCTGCCATGCCTCATAGATTGTGTCACAGGCAGAAAAACCACTTCCATTGAAATGCCATTCCAGACAAGGTTCATAGCTGCGAGTCTCTTTATCATACAGGGATGCAAATTTCTGCCCCGATAGCATTTTTGCGCCATTGGCATTATGACCGTCAGGGGTCATATCATGAACCAGCACTTTGCGTTTAGATGGCGACGTTTTATGAGTACACAGCCTTTCGTTATGGAGCATCTGCATCCCTTCCAGTTGATGCATGGCAAAAAGACCGACAGGACCAGCACCAACCACAAGCACCTTCACCCGAACCACCTTATGACGACTGACACCGCTACTTTCAGCAGAAGAAGCAGAAGCAAAAGACGGGAAACCGGGAAACGAACTTCTTAATGCATCCATGACGCTCCAAAAAAGAAAAAAGAAAAAACAATCTCTCCCATTGACACTTATCAAAGCGAAATCAACGAAAAACAATCCTCGCCGCCTGCTCGTTGCAGGAGTATAGTTCACGATTCAACCTATTTAAGAGATTATCGCTTATGTTCAAGGCTTTAGTGCTGAACCAACAGGACAAAAACACTGTCGCCACCATAGAACAACTGGATGAATCCACTCTGCCAACAGGGGATGTCACTGTTGCTGTTGAATATTCATCACTGAACTACAAGGATGGTCTGGCCATCACCGGGAAGGGAAAAATCATCCGTGATTTTCCAATGGTGCCGGGTATCGACTACGCTGGCCAGGTACTCTCCTCAAGCGATGACCGGTACCAGCCCGGCGATTCCGTTATCCTCACCGGCTGGGGTGTTGGCGAGAACCACTGGGGTGGTATGGCCGAAAAAGCCAGTGTTCCTGCCGACTACCTGGTTTCCATGCCTTCCGGGTTGGACAGCCGCAAGGCCATGATTATTGGTACTGCAGGCCTGACGGCAATGCTTTGCGTCATGGCACTGGAAGACGCCGGTATTACACCGGAGAAAGGTGAGATTCTGGTCACTGGTGCCAGCGGTGGTGTTGGCAGCGTTGCCGTTACGTTGCTGGATCAGCTGGGTTATCAGGTTGTCGCTGCTTCTGGCCGCCCGGAAAACAGTGACTGGTTAAAGTCCATCGGGGCTGACCGGGTTATTGATCGTGCAGAGCTGCTTGAACCCGCACGGCCACTGGAAAAACAATTGTGGGCAGGTGCCATTGACACCGTTGGCAGCAAGGTTCTGGCCAAAGTACTGGCACAGGTTGATTATGAGGGGGCTGTTGCCGCCTGCGGTCTGGCCGGTGGGTTTGATCTGCCTACCACAGTGATGCCTTTCATCCTGAGGGGCGTAAAACTGCTGGGTGTTGATTCGGTCATGTGCCCATTTGAAAAACGGATGCAGGCATGGAACCGGATTGCTGAACTGCTGCCAGAGTCCTACTACAACGACGCTGCCAAAGAAGTTGAACTGAATGGGGTGCCCGAACTGGCAGAGGCCATCACCAATGGACAAGTCACCGGCAGAACACTGATTAAGTTGTAATACCCATTCCAGCTTCTAAACTTTCTTCAGGGAGCCTGCCGGTCAGGCTCCTGACTCGTGGCGCAACTACCCAACAGCATCTGCCCCCCAGCCCCCTGTACCTTTGATAAAAGACACAGGGGGTTAAACAACAGGGGAGCAAGACGTAATTTCTTATTCATTGCCATTGAAAAGTAATGACCCACCGTCCGGTACTCTATGTGATTGGCCTGTTCCTGACCGCCATGGCCAAGTTTATGCTGATTCCTGTCATCTATGACCTGCTGACCGGTGATCCTGACATCTGGGAATTTGTAGCCGCGTCAGCCATTACCCTTATTACGGGGGGCGCCCTGACCCTCAATTTCAAGCCAGAACACTTCAATATGAAACCCAGGCAGGTCTTTGTACTGACCACGCTCTGCTGGCTGACAGTATGCACTTTTGCAGCGCTTCCCTTCTGGTTCAAACTCCCCATCAGTTACACCGATGCCTTTTTTGAAACCATGTCGGGGATTACCACCACCGGATCCACCATATTGACGGGCCTGGATCATATGGCCCCCAGTGTGTTGATCTGGCGGTCACTGCTGCAATGGTTTGGCGGTATTGGTTTTATTGTGGTGGCTGTTGCCGTTCTGCCATTTCTCAAGGTCGGTGGCATGAGGCTATTCCAGAGTGAATCTTCCGACTGGTCCGAGAAAGCCATGCCCCGCTCAGGCAGCATTGCCAAGGGTATCGTTACTGTCTATCTGATCATGACTGTCCTCTGCGCGTACCTTTATTTCCTGGGAGGCATGACCGGTTTTGAAGCGATAAACCATGCCATGACCACGGTATCCACCGGGGGATACTCAACGTCCGATGCCTCCATGGGGCTGTTTAAAAACCCGTTCATCATCTGGACCAGCACGGTTTTCATGATTCTTGCCAGCCTGCCCTTTGTTCTGTTTGTTCGATGCATGCGGGGCGAAGTTAACTCCTTGTATGAAGATACCCAGGTACAGACCTTTACCGGTTTTCTTCTGGTCGTCTGGCTGGTTCTGGGCATCTGGTTACGCTGCCACTCAGACTACACTTTTCTGCAATCACTGACCCTTGTCTCGTTTAATACCACGTCAACCATCACCACCACCGGCTTTGCCTACGGCGACTATACCCTGTGGGGAGGTTTTTCCAACCTTATGTTTTTCTTCCTGTTATCGGTGGGAGGTTGTTCGGGGTCAACAGCGGGGGGCATCAAGATTTTCCGGTTTCAAATAGGCGGCAAGCTTCTGAACATCCAGTTAAAACAACTGGTGCACCCCAGGGCCTGTTTTGTACAAACCTATAATGGCCAGCAAATCAGCAGTGAGATACTCCGTTCGTTAATCGGTTTCAGTTTCTTCTTCATTTTGCTTATTGGCTTAATGAGCCTCTTGTTGTCCCTCTGCGATCTCGACCCCATCACCAGCATTACCGGAGCCACAACAGCCGTTGCCAATGTTGGTCCCGGACTGGGAACTGTCATTGGCCCTGCAGGGAACTTCAGTTCGCTACCTGATGCCGCTAAATGGATCTTAAGTGTCGGTATGCTACTTGGCAGGCTTGAGGTGATTACGGTTCTGGTGATTTTTACGCCTGCTTTCTGGAAGGGCTGAGCCATTCCCGATCAACAGCCATGACCAAAAGCCATAAGCTTTCTTATCATCTGATCAACGTCTGCAGGAATCACACTCACCTTTGATGTGAAAGGTAACCGTTGTTTATCATTTTTGCGGACTTCCCTGGAAGGGTTTAACCAATTGGCAAAAGAACGCATCTGCACATCATAATGTTTATTAAGATTACGATACACATACGCCAGGGAGCTTAAATAAGCGGCAACATTGAGGCCTGCGGATGATCCGGGGGTAATCCCGGGATGTGCCTTAAGCCTGTCCAGACCAGGTTCAAAATTGCCATCGACATTAACCGGTATAAAGCTTTTAATCTCAGGGTATTGGTTATCCAGATACTGACGCAGACCTTTTAATAGCAGTTCAGCGGCTTTTTTTTCTTCACCAATAAGATGAAATCCCCAACCAGCAGAGTGAAGAATCCATATATCATTTGGAAAAAATTGACAGGCTTCCCGGGAGAGGATTTCGACATCATCCCGGTATTTGTGAGGAAGGTGATAATAATCCAGAAACAGGTCATTCAATTCTCTCCAGTAATTCCGCTCACTCTTCCCGTTGACAGGTTTTGAAGAATCAGTTGTCTTAACCAATGAAGGCAGCACATGACTGGTGTCTTTTTTTACTTTTCCTGCTGAGCAAGATCGATCAGTTGAACAGGATTGAGCAGATTCTGTTTTTCCTGTATGACGACCAAAAGGTTTATGATTTCCCATCTCCCGTCTAGCTTTATTTTTTCTTTTACCTTTATAGTTTTTACCAGAGGCGGCTCTGGCTTGCGGTTCAGCATCAGGTTCAGGTTCTACATCAGGCCCAACAGGGCAGACTTCAATCTCATCTTGACCTGTCGATTGATCAACGCCCCTACTATCATCAACACTTGCCATGAAAAGCATATTTCCGGCAGCCTTGTGTTCATAATACTCCTCCCGCCATTTAATACCTTTATCCCAATAATAATCAGCAGCGCTCATACAGGCCTTAACAACCGCGTTGCTATCACCGAGCTTTTCCAAACAGGCTATCAATTCCTCGAATACTGGAATTTGATACTCTCCACTGACCAAGGACTGGTAAATAATGCCTGCTTCATAAATAGCACCTGATTTTTCATGGCACCTGGCCTGCATATATTGTTTCAATACGCCTGAAGAAGGCTGTATATAGGAAAAGCACTGGTAATACTCAAGCAATCTTCGCGCATCCTGAACTGATCTTTCCAATACAGAAACGGTTGCGCTATGTAAAAACTGCAACAGCCCAAGATACTCGGTAAAATTATTCATATCAGCCAAGTCCAGAAACTGAAATCTCCGACAACCATTTTCTACATGGGAAATCACCATTTCCACGTTGACATCTTTTCCTGCCAGCAGACTGAAATGTAAATCCTGTATTTTTAATTTATCATAATTCCCACGATCAATGTTCATCTCCAGAAATTCTTTTTTCCGTTCAGCAAAATTCTGCAAATTTCCAAAACTTTTCAACGCCAGTTTTACCGGTAGCTCAGGACTGAAGTATGATGAACAAGTAAAACTGCCATCTGAGTTATGGCAGCAGCCGACGACATTAAAAACATAATACATATCCCAAATCAAATACCATTGTTTAAACCCTGATACAACTTCTATATCACCCCTGCTAAGTACAATCCTATAGATTAATTCAATAATTTCACCACAATCATGCCTTATGGCATCGGCTAATACCATGTTCGTTGCATGACAATTATCACGTATCACTTTATGTAAAATAAAATACATACATTTTATAAAATAATTGGAACTGTAAAAATCAGACAGTATCTCAAGAAGACTGGTAACATCTTGCTGCCTTATTTCTTTTTTAACATCACTTACATCGGAAGATATTTTATCTGAAATATGCTCCAGCTTTAGTAACTTTTCACAATTTCCAACAATTAATTCATTCTTCATTTTTCTTAATTGAGAAATGGTCATTCTTTTCCTGGAAATAGGACCAAGTTTTTCATCATTAAATGCTGGACCTTTTTCCATAACACGAATGGCTTTTACCAGGTAAAGATATTCCTGAGACCTGGCGTCAAAAAAAACAGAACTAAAGCCTGAAGAACCGATGTAATTATCGGTGGGTTTTGGTTCTACAGTGCGTTGTGAGAGGCTATCAGACGCAGTAGCCTGATCTGGCACCCGATTTCCTGGTAAAAGAGCGTCAGGAGTTTCAGACTTCTTAAGCTTGGTATCGGAGGGTGCACATTCAGAAAGAAATAATTTATATTCTGAGGAGATCATAATAATTCATTAAAGCATTCACTCATAACCAACTGAGCACAACAACATGTTCAAAATCAATGACGAGTTTCCGGGTTTATTCCAGGTAAGTAACGACAGAGATGGACATTAAAATTGGTAAAAAGTTCCCAGAAAAACACCCCCTTACCAAACCCGTCGTAAAGCATCGCCTAATCGGGCCGGGCCGCGCAGGCGGTGATATAAGTGCGCCGTGTAAACGGTGTATTGGAGTGCCACAAACGTGGCTGAGATTGCTGGTATATCTCATACCTACTG
>NZ_JAHHPP010000339.1 GCF_024606265.1 Endozoicomonas sp. SESOKO1 | reverse complement strand
TGCCGTTCCAGCCGACACCGCGAAAGTGCAGGATGCCGCTGGGGTAGAAACCAACAAAGGCAATGTCGTCTTTGGTAGCCCGGGGCAATTGTTCCCGGTCCGGGCTGATGGCGACGATGTAACTGAGTTCGCCCTCGACCAGCCGGACATTGACGCTGGCCGGGTTGACGTAAATCAGCCGCCGGACCCGACCATTGAGGTCGCGGTCAATCACCGCGTAGGCGTTGCCGTCCAGCAGCATGTCGGTGACCAGGGTCTCCCAGAACACCAGCGCGGTGACCATGGGCGACGGCTCCAGGCAGAGTTTCAGCAGCAGTGGATGGTGGTCGCTCTCTTCACGGATGCCATCGGCCTTGCGCTGGTAAATTTTCAGCGGGATCGAGGCAATGGCACCGGAGATCAGCGACACGCAGGCAAACACGGCGGCGACCTGCAGCGCACTTTGATGCGTGACCACAGCACCTGAATGCGATTTAACGTTCAGGACGTCCATCAGTTCTTCAAACGTGCGGCCCTGGCTTTCAGCAGCGTCCGCTTCGGCCTTGATGGTGGCCAGCTCCTGTTTAACCTGGGCCAGTTCCTGCTGCAGTTGTCGTTTGCTGTTGAACAGTTTCATCCGGTCATTACAAAGTCAGGTATAGGTGTGTCGTGGTAACCCACATTTTCTCTTATCATGGCGCGGGACATGGCGGTGATCAGGGCCACCGGGCCATCAATCTTGTTGTCCGGCGTGTCCTTGTTGGGAAAAACATTGTCGTTGCGGTCAACCCGGGCGGTGACGTTGGACATCATCCAGTTCATTACCGGGTGCTGGTCGTGGTGCAGACGGCCGTCGATGATCAGCGCCTGGATCTCTTTCATTGGGTCACTGAGTTGCTTGACGGTCTGGCCCACTTCGGTCATGACCCGTTCGTCCTCTTCCGCCAGCTGGGTGGCCAGTTGCGTGGCACCCCATGGGTCGTAAGCTATTTCCAATGGGTGATATTGATCGGCCCAGTCATTGATGGTCTGGCGGATGGCGTCGTAATCGACAATCTGGCCGGGCGTTAATGTCAGCAAACCCTGTTCGGCCCAGGCTTTATAAAGCTGCTGGACGTGGTGCGACTTGCCGGTGCGCTGGTCGTCTGTCTGCACCTCTGGCAACCAGAAATGCACTTTCAGGTGATAGCGCCGCTCTTCATCGCAAAACAGCGCCACCAGGGCGGTGATGTCCAGCTTGCTGGCCAGGTCAACACCGAAGTAGCAGGGCAGGGTCTGCAGCTGCGCTTCGCTGGCCAGCGCTGGACACCGTGACCACGACTCCATGTTGAAAAAAACGTCTTCACCGGCTCCCCAGATGTCCAGCCGCTTGCGTTTGAATTCGCTGGCGGCGGCCGGGTTCTGTTGCGCTTTCTGGCACAGGCGCTGCATGTCTTCCAGCTTGACCGAGATGCCCAGGTTCGGGTTGGCCTTGACCCACTGGTCGGGATCTTTCCACTGCTCCGGGTCGTCCAGGGTGTAGATCATGCCAAAGCAGCTGTCGTCGTCAATGACGCCTTCGAGCACCTTGGTCAAATAATTGCGCACCTCGTAGCAGATGCCGGTGCGGTCACTGTCGGCGGTGGTGATGACCAGCAGCAATGGCTGTCGGCGGGCCGCCAGGGACAGCTCCAGCACGTCGTACACACGACGGTTCTTGTGCGCATGCAGTTCGTCAATGATGGCGCAGTGGGTGTTCTTGCCTTCCAGCGTGTCGGAGTCGCTGGCCAGCGGCTTGAAGCTGCTGGCACTGGCTTCGTGGCAGACGCTGTGGTTGAAGGCCTGCAGGTGATAGCGCAGCGATGACTGGCGGGTCATGTCGCGGGCGGCGTCAAACACGATG
>NZ_JAHHPP010000338.1 GCF_024606265.1 Endozoicomonas sp. SESOKO1 | reverse complement strand
CCAGCTGCTGATTGCCGGTTGTCGTCAGTGTCAGTGCTGACAGTGCATCCAGCTTGCTGCCTGCCCCCATCTGAATAGCAGCCGCATTAATGGCAACAGCACTGTCAGAGACGATACTTTTACCCGTTGCCAGGGATACCGCTTGAGCATCAGTAACCGTAAAGTTGCCCCCGGTAGATACCGTGTTATTAATCATCAGGTGACTGTCACCACGGAACTGGAAGCCCCCTTCTGTTGAGGTCAACTGACGATTGATGGTGGCCACGCCAACAGCATCAATCGTGATATTGTCTTTGGTGGTAACTGCTTTATGAAGTGTCAGCGTTCCATCGGCGTCGATCGTCAGCGCACTACCTGCATCAATCTTGTTGTTTACCGCCAGAGCATCACCGGCTGACAGGTTAATCGCCTGCAGAGACTGAATTTTATGGAACGTCGCACTGCCTGAGGTTTTTGTCTGAATGTCCTGTGCGGCTTTCAGCAGAGAACCATCCCCCATACTCAGGGTGTTGTTGATCAGGTTGAGTGTGGTGCCAGCATCCAGAGTACTGCCAGACATAAGCTCCAGGGTACTGGATTGAACCTTCAGGCCACTGCCTGTGGATAACTCCTGCTGCTCCGCTATGGTCACGTTACCTGCGGCAAAGATATCCGCAGCCATAGCTATATCGGCCCGTTCATTGAAGCGGATGGAGCCAGTGGCACTGTCCGTATCCAGGCTGCCTTCTACATCCAATTGTGCAAGTACCTGGTCAGCGGACGTTGCCAGTTCAAGATCACCTTCGATATCCAGCAGGCTACCTGTGTTCATTTGCAGGCTGGCAGCTTTCAGCGTTGTCTTCTGACCGGAAGCGATGGTTTGTGCAGCATCCAGGATTAACGCCCCGACAACATCCACATCCACTTCCCGGCTGGCATCCAGACGACGATTGACAAACAGATCTTTCTGGCCACGAAGGATGATCGAACCCTGCTCGCTGGTCAGTGGGCCGTTGAGGGTAATATCGTCACCGGCGGTAATGCTGAAGTTATCACCGGAGGTGGCCACGGCATTCACCGTGGTAAAGGTGCCACTGTTCAGCACCGCAGTATTGTCAATATCGATCTGGCCAGCAGTAATACTGGTCTGACTGGTAATTTCAGCCTCTCTGGCGGTCAATCCGGTCAGGGCAATGGTGCCCAGGGCAGCATTCTGATTATTAGCGGTGGTCAGCTTAACCTTGCCGGTATTGGCCGTCAGGTTAAACAGGGTCATGGCGTCGGATGCTGTGGCGGTAATATTACCGGCACTGTTGATAGTTGCCTGGCTGTCCATTATCAGACGGTTGGAATCCATTACCAGATTACCGGACTGAGTAAGTACGCCGCCTTTCAGGTTTATCTGGCCATTGGCCAAGAGAGACATCAAGCCACTGGTCGTGGTGATATCGGACAATGTCAGACTGCCACTTTGGGCATAAAGGCTGGCGGTTCCGGCCCGGACGGCTACTCCTTCCAGATCGATGCTGGCAGCGTCCAGGTCAATATGATTATTAACATTGACTGTCAGGCCACCGTCGCCGGTAATATCGCCGGAAACATCCAGCTTTAATCCCTTCGCCTTGATATTGCCCTGAATATCCAATGCACCGGCGCTGGTCAGGGTAAACTGGTTATCCACATCCGTGTTATCAAGGGTAAAGAGGCTGGTATCGCGCGCATTCAACCAGGCATTACCGGCGTCCATCTGCAGTCCGCCGGTACCGGTCATAATGACATCAAGCGCACCGCTGGAGGCACCAATATTGTGGTTTTCTGCATCAAGTACAAAGCTGTCCGCAGAAATAAAGCTCTCATTGTTATAGGCCAGCAGATCATTATTGTTGTAGATCGACAGCAAGCCACCCGCACTGACCGAGCCCAGATAGAGGTCCCCATTCACGTGGTGAAGGTACATATCAGCTGCGGCACCCGCCTGGCGGAGGGCACCGCTGAGATCCATCTTCAGTGCATTGCCGGAAGCACCGATATCACCACGGGTATTGGAAATATAGAGATCACGGCCAAGAATATTGGTCAGGCCGGACTTTGATCCGATGGCACCATCAACAATCAGACGAACATCATCACTGGTTGAGATCAGTTGTCCTATTGTCAGCCCGGAGGTGGACTCAATATAAATCTCATCACTGGCTGAAGCATAAAGCTCTCCGGGAACATCCACTTTGATGGGATCAACCTGCTTGACCCGGAAGGTAACTGAGCTGTCGGCAACCTCGGTGGCAATATCACCAGCACCGGCGGCCAGCAGTGCGGCTTTCTGGGCATCAGAAACAGTGCCATTACCGGTGGTATTGACCGTAAACACCAGGTCATCCAGGTTTTCACCAACCCCACCATTGCTCACCAGAAAGTGGACGTCAGAAGCCGTGACATTGGCATCCCGATTGGATAACTGGCTGGAAGCATCACCGTTCAGGGCGGTGGAGGAGATACTGATATCCAGCTGGCTTTGCTGCCATTGGGCGCCATCCACCATATCGGTGTACCAGGAAGAGTCCTGAGTCAGGGTCAGTTTATAATCCTGGTTATAATCGCCGGTCAACAGGTCCCCATAGTCGTAACCATTAAGGATGCCTTTCTGCTCCACGCCAATGGCATCTTCCGGGTTCACGAAATTTTCCGGTGTGGCAACCTGGTCAGCAAACCACTGCTCAAGGCCCTGATAGTCTGATTTGACCAGGCTGGTCAGCGCAGCTTCATCTGATTCGTTGTAACGGAGCTTCAGAGCTTCAATATAGGCTGGGTCAATGGTAAACCCCTGGTCGCTGGTTTCACTCAGACGCTGCTTCAGCATCCACAGGGTGTGATATTTGTGGGTAAACTGGTTTTCGTAGGAGGATACGGTGACTGCACCGGCATCATCATCCAGAAGATTGAGGCTGTCCCATACGGCGGCATCGTAGGCCAGCTCCTCATCGGTCTTATCCAGACGACCAATGGCATTTTTCAAACGACCATTGCCCAGTTTAATCACCACTTCTTCGCTGGCATTGGCGCTGTACAGTTCCAGATCACCACTGGCCTGATAAACCGCGATATCCGTCGCCGCGTTCAGTTTCACCGCGCCAGTGGTGGAGATATTAATAAACTGGTAAGTACTGGTATTACCGATGGTTCCCACTTTACCAATACCACCGGTTGAGCTGGTCAGATCCAGCTGATCTGCCTGAATAATGGTGCTGCTGTTTTTGGCCGCAATCCCCTTATCAAACACACCGACGATGTCGTATTTTGCTTTCAGGTGCTGAAGCTCAACATCCCCATCGGTACCGGTGACATTGAAATACAGGGAGCCATGACTGGAAGCCATGCCCAGTTCGTCAGTGATCACCGACAGCGGATTTTCAATGCTGCCAATATCCCCTCTTGCCGAGATCGTGGTGATATCCGAGGTGATAGCCGTTGAACCGGCGGTGATCAGGTTCTTCTGGGTACTGATGTTGGTGGTACCGCTGGGGTTATAGACATTACCGGTGAGCTGGATATTGCCCTTGGACGTCAGGTCAATGGAACCATTAGCAAGACCGGTGAACTGAAACTTGATGGCATTGTCGGCCTTGACGTAGGTATGGGTATCCATGCTGAGCCGGTAGGCAACTTCCACCAGTGGGTCCACATTGGTCATATTGCTGCCGTAATACTTGTCGTAACTCAGCCCCCAGTTCACCCGCCAGACAGACGCACTGCCATAGTCGTAGGTTTGCGTCAGATAGTTGGAGGCAGTGCCACCGCTACAGGCTTCCGGTTTGTAGGTACAGGTGGTGTAGTAGCTGGTTTCGGTGTTCCAGTTGGTCTCGTAATACCAGTCACCCAGGGTGTTCGGGTATTTGCCAAAGTAACCATCAATAGAGCCACCATCATAAGGCGCGGAACTGTCTCCGGGTGGGTCAAAGCTGCGGGCAATCGTCGCACCTTCGCGGATGTAATAGAGCTGACCGGCCACCGGGTTATAGGTCATGGTTGACGTGGTGCCAGTACCGCCATATTCCCCGATAAAGTCCGATTCTTCGTAACTGACATCCCATGCACTGGTTTCATATTTGCGGATTTTGCTGCCGGGTGAATGGACAAACCATTCACTGTACTCAACCGCATATCCACGACCATCGTCTGGAATATTCTTTCTCTTGTTCAGGTCGGTAATGCGGATAATACCGGTGGCATCATCCCCGGCACTGATGGTGCCCAGCACCAGCTGACTGTTTGAGTCATTGTTGATATCGATCTGGCCAAGGCCATCCTTGACCGTGATATTGCCATCCTCGCCGGTGGATGAAATCCGGGCCCGGATAGCAACATAACCACCACCACTGACCGGAATATCATCAGCGGTAATATGCCCGGTGGCCACATCATAGGTGAGCCCGATACCGGAGGAGCCGGAATTGGTTGAAACATCAAAGTCGTACCACTTCCAGGCACCATTGACAAACAACACCTTACTCTGGCCCGGAGTGATAGAAACCTTATCGCCCGCTGACAATCCGGCATCGCGAATATACTGGGCAATTTCCGCATCAAAACCGCTGCCCACATCCACCGACCAGCTGTTATCGGTGCCCACAACAATCTTGCCGTTGATATCCAGACGCTGGGCATTAATGACCACCTTTTCCCCAATGATCGAAGTACCTGTTCCTCCCAACGAATTTTTCACCTGGCTGTAGCTGGCACTTTTCGTCAGGCTGGACTGTTTATTGGAGATCGGTTTGAACTTCCACTTGCTGCCTCCACGACTGTCGCTGTTGGTCCTCATCTCAAACACAATAGCGTCATTACCGTGGTATTCAGCGGCATTGGCGAATCCCCAGTTAAAGTAGATGTTCATCTCATCGTAGCCGTAGTCACAGGACTTACAGCTGCTGCTGTTCTGGTAATAGCTGATCTGGCTATCGGTATGGCGAATAGCCCGCCCGGAGAACCAGTTATTAAAATTACTGATGCCTGTGGCCTTGATAGCCGTACTGTATTTGTCGTTTATATAGTAATTGACAAAGTCATCTGCAGAGGCCGGTTTCCATCCTGAGGTATAATTCACCAGGGCATCCGGGTCCCGTCCATAAGTCTGCGGCTTATTGCTGTTCAATAACAGGCTGCCATTTTTCACATCCAGGTTAATGGCGTTTGCTTCAATAGTGGCCTGTTGAATCAAATCACCTTCCGCCACGCTGATATTGACACTGGACAGAAGATTGGCAATATCACCGTTAATGATGACATCGGAGTCCAGATAGTTAGCGCCCGTTGGTGCGTGATCAATGGTGATCCCGGTGGTATCGGTATAATCACTGCCGGATTGCTCATCGATATAGGTATCCGACAGTGATGCACCACCGGTGACAAAGACGTTACCACCAGTCTGATTGGTAATGCTCAGGTTGTTGAGCACCAGGTGCTCGTCGGTTTTATTGTCAACCCGGATGTATGCGTCACCTTTGGCGGTAAAGGAAGGCTTGCTGGAGCCGGCCAACGAGATGGTATCTGCCACCAGATTAACGTTACCGGCGGTTGCCCGGACATTGGCAACCTCAATGG
This sequence comes from Endozoicomonas sp. SESOKO1, assembly GCF_024606265.1. GTDB lineage: Bacteria > Pseudomonadota > Gammaproteobacteria > Pseudomonadales > Endozoicomonadaceae > Endozoicomonas. The sequence goes on along the minus strand of NZ_JAHHPP010000338.1, from coordinate 4,044 downwards.
CAAAATTGGGGTTCTCGGACAGATCGTCCACGATGGCCGACAATAATACGACTTCCGACTTCAACTGATCAATTTCCGTCTGGTACGGATTGCTGTTATCCACAGCCAGATTATCGCCACTGCCACCGGATGCAGCAGGGTCTTCAGCACCAGGATCACCCACCGCATCATCATCGGCGCCATCGGCCACATCAATACCCTCAGCACCGGAGTCTGGTGTCCAGGCCTCCAGCTCGGCAATACGGTCTTGCAGCTCCTGAATATAGGTTTCCAGCTCTGCCCGGCTGGAATACTTGTCGTCCATTTGGGCGGCAGTACCGTAACGGTAGAGCTGAGATGTGATACTGCCATTGGTATCCACCTCAACCCACTGATAGGCATACTGCCCTGCCACAACGGAACCACTGCCGTTAAAGGTCAGCACATTGCTGGTGCTGGAGTCACTGCTGCCAAAGGTGGTTTCTGAACTGAACAGCTCCAGGTAGGGATTTTTTTCAATGCCGCGATGGGTGGCGCTTAACGCGCCTTCGTTCGCCTCTATAAAGACGTGGCTATCGGAGCCCACTGCAAAACCATCGGCAAACTCGACATTATTGGTCAGTGAGATATTGGATTTGGCTTTATTGCCTGCAGGAATGGGTATAGCGGTCCAGTTATACACATTGGCCAGCGCATTACTGGTCAGCTGGTTTTCCTGGAAGTAGTTACTGCCCCGGCCACTGTAGATACCAACATCACCATAACTGTTAATAACGGCATTCTTACCAATATTCACCTGGTTAAGGACGTCCAGATTAACCTTGCTGACCCCACCGGCCACACCGGCTGCCGCCCACACACTGACGTTTGCCTGGGCAACCGCTGATCCCCTGGAGTAGGTGCCAATCCCGATTTCACCCACCGGGTTGTAAATATTGTAACCTTCGCCGACGGTGATCTTGTTTCGGGTATTAACATCAACGTCTGACTCCGCACCGGCTCCCTGCAGTGCACCGCCAATTTCCAGTTTGGACTCGTCGTATACATAGAAGTCGGTGTTGGCGTCGATGGTAATGTTGTGATCGTACGTACTGTCCAGCCAGGCCAGGTCCGATATTTTCAGCACACCTTTCTTGCCAAGCACCACCTCAGCGGTCAGGTTTTTCAGATTCTGGTAAGAGAGACCGGCAGAGCCATTGGCCGCACCACCGCCTGCGCCATACACTGAAGCGGTGAAACCGCTGAAATAGGGGTTCTGGATCTGGTAAGCGCTGTTGAACGCATCAATATCCACCTGCATGGCAGAGAAGCTGACGTTTTTGCCCAGGTCTACCCGAACATTGGTATCCACTTCGGTTTTTGAGGTGGCGCCAGAACCACCGACAACCGATACCGTGGTGGAATCAGTACCGGCGAAAAACTCGGTTTCGCTGGCGGCGGAAATATAAACACCACCGGCGTCTACCGGCAACACCCGGTAACCATTGGACCAGTCATCCACCAGCACCGCTGCCGAGTACTGGCCGCTGCCATAATCACCGGCGTCCATCACCGACTCTGCAGCACTGCCTGCGTAGTAACCACCACCACCGGCGGTGGTAAAGCTCTGGTTCTGGTTGAAACTGTTGGCGTCCAGAATCAGATCACCGGTGCGCTCCAGTGCAGCAATGGGGTCTTTGCCAAATTCAACCCTGGCAGAGGTAAAGGATTGAGCAACACCCGTCTGATAACCGCCAGCCACCAGACCGACAAAATAACCATCCGCATCGGCAATCTGTACACCGGTGTGGCGGGCATAAACGGAAAAGTCAGAATAAGGAATGGATACCCCATCACCCACTTTGGCAACGGACTGTGAGCGGTTGGTCGCCCTGGCTTCACTGCCGGCAATACCGGCCAGCAAGCCACCGGATGCGGCAAAGGCGGCGGCGTACGCGGTTTCATAACCGTCGTTACCGCTGCCCGTTTCGGAGCGGACAACCACATTACCGTTGCCATTAAAAATGGCACCATCGGCAATTTCAGCCTGGGCTTTGGTCTCTGTGGTTGCATAAGCAAACGAGCCACCCATGGCACCACCGGCAGCCACGGTTACGCCATAGGCACTGGAGTAAAGGCTGGGTGCTGACTGGGCATTGACATTAACCACACCAGAGCCGGTACCAATCGTGCCATAAACGGTAGCATTAACATCCGAGTCATCATGGGCAGATGTGACCACTCCCTGAACACCTGCCAGCAGACCACCAGCCAGGGCAAAGCCAGTGCTCTTGACCATACCCTCATTAACAGCAGATAGCGTAATGTTGTTATAGCCATCAATCAGTTTGCCCTGCTCGCCGATCCAGGCATCAATATCGCCATCTTTCCCGGCATAGCCGACACTGGCACCGATAGCGGCAGCACCGATATTGATATTCAGCGAACCATCGGTAACAGACGACGGTTTACCACTGCTGACATCACCAAGACGGATTTCCGTACTGTCCCTGGCGGTAACCTGCAAGTCTCCGGTATCATCACCTTCAGCGGAATTGATACCCGCCACCACCCGGTTCTCACTGCGGGCATCGGTGTAGTTGATAACCACACTGGTGCCACCCAGGCCGACAATAAAGCTCTTCATCTCCAGGGCAGCATCGTCATCGCTGACATTTTCCAGGCTGGCACCAATCACCACATCGTTGGCTTTAACACTGCTATCCACTGTGGCAATATTCATTTCATAGGAGCGGCTGATGCCCACCACCCCGGCAATCCCGACGGAACTTGCCTGGGCGGCTCCCAGCCCCTGGTAACTGTGCTGCAGTGTCCGGCTGTTAACATTCAGGGTATCTACATCCACCAGACCACCGCTGATACGGGCGGCAGTGACACTCTCCCCACTGAGTTTGAGGGATTTTCCGGATTCGGTGGTCGTGGACGTTGCCGGGGCGCTGCCCCTGGTGATGGTCAGTCCGGAATCAGCTTCCAGGGCAGCAATATCTTCATCAGACAGATGTCGGTTATAACCAGCGGTGTCGGTAGCCAGAACGGTATTGGCTTCATTACGGCTGGGGTCAAATTCATCTTCCGCATTGGTGCCATCTTCCGCCGTGGTATCACCCTGACCGTATAGAGCAACACCAATACTGACAGCGGCAGCAACATTGGTTGAAGCTGCACCGGCCACACTGATCAGGTCTGATTCCCGCTGCGCCGCGGCATCCACATCCAGGGTACCGGCTTTAATATCAGAACCTACCACCTCGCTATAGACCTGGGAGCGCCCAAGCACCACGTTGGCAACCGCACCAACACCGAGGCTGGCACCGGCACCAATCCCGGCAGCCATCTGATTGGCGTATTGAATCTCCTGGGCATTGACCGTTACATTGGTTGCCGCAGACGTGCCATCACTGCCGCGAATATCGGTGGTCAGATCACTGGAGTCCAGATAGCCATGAATGGCCGCCCGGGTTTCACCACGGAACTCCGTGGTATTGATCATGGCAGCAACCCCATAACTGCCGCCAATACCAGCACCAAAGGTATAACTGTTAACACTGGAAACACGGTCAGCATCAACCGTCACCGTGTCTGAATTGACAGTAGTCGTATAAGTGTCGCCATTGTCGTCCAGGTCGTTACCAATGATGGCCTGAGAATCACCACCCACAATATTGACCGCCAGACCAATCCCGACACCAACGGTGGTACCGATACCGGCGGCACCAGCAGCGACATTGGACTCCTGTCTTCTGTCAGCCACCACCACCACTTTATTGGCATTGGTGGTGCCACCACGGAGCCATGCCCGGGTATCGCCCATCTGTTCGGTAATCACCACCGACGCAGCCCCGCCCAGGCCGCCAGTGGTCCCAAGTCCGGCAGCAACACCGGCAGATACCGCCTGCGCCAGCTTGGAGCTGTTGGCATCGATGGTCAGCTGGTCGGCATTGACAGTACTGTTAACCACGGTGGCTTCGCTGGAACGCTTCTGGGCATTGGTGGCAAAGCCGCCTACTCCCGCCCCGGCGGCTTCACCACCACCGGAAACCGCCACACCGGCAGACACCACCAGCC
>NZ_JAHHPP010000337.1 GCF_024606265.1 Endozoicomonas sp. SESOKO1 | reverse complement strand
ATACTGTCAACGTGGTTTGATCTGTTTTTTCCTTCCTGGTCTTCTTGAACTTTTTGCATCAATACTTCAACACGCCTTTCGGTCATATATTTTTGGAATGTATGAATTGAGCCTTTTTCACCATATTTTTCTTTATAAATTTGTGTTTTATCAAAAGAATGCTTAATATTCCTTCCCCAATGAGAAACCAGTTTTCCATGGCTATCCAGTGTTTTTGTGGCTTTTCCTGCTTCAATACCCGAATACTTTGCTGCTTTTGGTTCAGCCAGTCTGATTTGTTCAGGGTCAATATTTAAAGGTGTGGTTACGTTGTAACGATCCATTTTTTCAACCTATTTAAAATCCATCTATTCAATATTTCCAGTACGACAACTAATTAATCCATGATCAATAAGAGTTTTAGTCAAGCGTAGCCGGTAAAAATTTTCACCATCAGTTCTGAGTTCCCGAATATATGCATTGAATAATATGCAGATGTCAAGAGTAGCAAGAAGCAAAGTAAGGGTGCTTAAGGGCCTCCGTGGGGGACAGCCGTTGCCTTGGATCCAGTTCCGTTAATGCATTGAATAGCTCAGCAGCCTGCTCACCTTCCTTTTCCAGAAGCTGCAGGTACGTAGATTCTCTTAATACTTCCAGTTTTTCCTCAGCAGCATTAACATTCAGGTACCGATTCCACAGCAAGCCAGCGGAAAAATCATCGATTACAGGGTAACCTAAACGCATTTCAGCAAATGTACATCCCAGGGACCAGGAGTCTACCTTGTCATTCGGATAAGTTTCCAATTTATACAGTTTTTCCAATGGCATATAGAGTACTGTCCCAAATCTTTTCTTCTCCTTCCCAGGCATTTTTTCGGCAAGTCCAAAATCACATAGCTTCACGACACCTTCATCATTAATCAGAATGTTGTCGGGTTTAATATCATGATGCAGGTAACCAGCTCTAAATAGTGTGCTAACACCCTTGACCGCCTGAAAAAAGGTTTTTTTCAAATTTTCATCTTTGAAAACGCCATTCTCTTCTGTGAAGTGATGTAAATCCTGTCCCCCATACTCCATAAGGGCGTATTTTTCATCTGATCTTCCCCGGCTCATGGCAACAATCTTTATAATGTTCTCTGTGTCCC
>NZ_JAHHPP010000336.1 GCF_024606265.1 Endozoicomonas sp. SESOKO1 | reverse complement strand
GGAGTATACGGTTTGTAGCCGTATCGAGGGTTCGAATCCCTCCCTCACCGCCATTAATTTTTTTCAACTCCTTGATTCCCCTTCCTTTTATTCCAGCTTATTTGTTCTAATTTACCGATGCGTCCAAGAAGTGTCCATTTTACTCAATGGCTTTAATCTAATTGCGTCGTTTAAATATTCTTTGCTGAATTTGGTGTACTTCATGTTCCCACCGTCAAGGCTGTTGCACAACAGATGCAGCTTAGTTGGAACGCTATTGACGGCATAAGGCATTTATCTCTGAACATTATCATATGTTAGTGAGTCTAACTTATTTGTCATGGTCAAAATCAGCTGCATTAATAATAATTTATAACAGTCCAGACTTTTTGGGAGCGTTTTAAATGCAATCTCTTACTTCAATGAGTAATGCTTCTCCATGTTGTCATCAATCAGCAGTAGCAATGAATCCTTACAATTCCGAATGGCTGGCAAAGTCTGTACGAAAGGTTTCTGATGGGCTGTATACATATATGAAAGAGCCTGGTCTTTTTTATGTTATGGAAAAAGTAAATTCAGATAATGTAAGTCATTGGAGAAGATATAGCGATTACCAAATACAGGCTGCTTGCGATCACAAACAGGTTCGTCAACATAATCTTGAGTGCTTTAAAGCACAAGAAGCAGGTCTACCATTTCCCGAAAATAGAAAAATTGAGATAGTTAAAGCAACGCCAGACCCTTTATCAAGATTTAAAAGCTGTATGTCATTCTTTGATCGGGATGGTGTAGATGTCTGGTCAGCTTATGTGTCAAATTCTGATGTTAATCATGGTTTTAAGTTTGAGGCTATAGAGGCTCGTGAGTCTATTGAGATGGCTGTTGCCGTTTTGACCCATAAGGATGCGCCGTTTCAGCTGCATATGGGAGTGCATAGAAGTCCTGAGTACATGTTAGGACAAAATATTGCCCATAAAGGAATCTCAATAGATTTACACAGCTTCGCAGCATATGTGCTTAGAAATATTTCAGAGAAAAGAAAAGAATTTGTTATTACTACTCCGATGAAAAGTATGGCAGATATTTTCAAAAAACATCTTGACTCAAATAGTTTTCAGGAAGGCGCTAATTTCGATGGTAGTTATATAAAAACACGTGGCGATACTTACTATGATGAAAATTATGAATTTAAGCTGCTAAGCTCAGATAATTCTGAAAATCATATTTTCAAAGTTGAGAACAGGGATGGAGTTAATGAGCACTATTGGTTTTTTTATAATACTCAATGTGTGGATTACTTTGTTATCAAAGTTGATAGTATTGCAAAGTTGCCAAGTTCTTAGCTTAGTGTTTAGTTAATAGCAAAAAGTACCCGCCAAACTGACCAATAACCACTTTTAACAAATCAATCATCCATCATTTGCCAGCCGGGATTCTGGGGGAGTAGTCCTGGTTGTCTTACCCGGCGTCCCGGGGTAGGCATTACGGTCACTGATTAACAGTGTTATACCCGTCGACTTTAAACCATATAATTGCTTATACTCTTTGATGGTTTTGTAATTGCAACCAGTTTCAGGGTCGTAACAGCTGCCATCTGGTCTCTCCATAACCCAATGAAGGAATGAGGTATCTTTAGGGGTGATAAGAAGATGAATGTATCGTTCATTGACAGACAGCTCGGGTGGTGAGCAATTGTTTGCGGGACAAACGGTGGATGCTATGAACCACTCTATGCTAAATTTGTTTTTTAAATAGAGCCTCGGAAGCAATTTAGAGCTATAAATCCTTGCGTCAAGCCCAAGCGCTTTTGCGGCAAAAGCCATACGACCTGGAAAGCTATACCCGCCATTCTCCGGCCTGATTTCCAATCTCTTTTTACTGTTATCAAGCAAATCACCGGTAATGGCATATAAGGCTATCTCGGCACTTTTATCCTCAATACTTTGCCCATTAAATCCATATCTTTTCTTTTTGGGAAGATGACTGACACCAAGCTCATAAGCCACTTGCCTGAGAGCCTGGGCTCCACAACTATTGGCGTATTGTTGTTCTGGTAGTGGCTTTTCTGCATGGGAAACTGCTTTAGTTTTCCTGGAGTGCAAAAATGTATCAATGAAATGACTTTCCCTGCAGTGCCAAATCATGTTGTTAAATTTTCGCTCTGGTACTGTTACTTTCCGTCCAAGCAGCCAGTAGGCAACCCCATTTAAACGGGCTATCCCAGTTTGTGTATTGTAAAAATAAGATGCAGCATCCCTACCTGATATTTCAACACCTTTGGTGCCAGTTATGATCATATTTACTCCTTATAAGAATGACATATATTAATTTTGATTGACTCAGATCCATTACAATGTGCACATATCAAGAATATCACGAAGCAAGGTAAGGGTGCTCCAACGCTTCAGTGGGGGATAGCCGCTTTTTAGGATCCAGTTCCGTTAACGCCATGAAAAAATCAGCAGCTTGTTCGCCTTCCTTTTCCCGAAGCTGCAGGTATGTAGATTCTCTTAATCTGTCCAGTCTTTCCTCAGCAGCTTCAAGATTCAGGAGAAGATACCACAGCAAGCCAGCGGAAATATAATCGATTACAGGGCAACCTAAACACATTTCAGCAAACGTACACCCCAGGGACCAGGAGTCTGCCTTGTCATTTGGATAACTTTTCAATTCATACAGTTTTTCCAATGGCATATAGAGTGGTGTTCCATTTTTTTTCTGCTCCTTCCCAGCCATTTTTTCGGCAAGCCCAAAATCACATAGCTTCACGACACCTTCATTAGTAATCAGAATGTTGTCAGGTTTAATATCATGATGCTGGTAACCGGCTTTATACAGTGAGCTGACACCCTTGACCACCTGAAAAATAGTTTTTTTCAAATTTTCATCTTTGAAATTACCGTTCTCTTTTGAATAATGTGGTAAATCCTGCCCCCCATACTCCATAAGGGCATATTTCTCATCTGATCTTCCCCGGCTCATGGCAACAATCTTTATAATGTTCTCTGTGTCCC
>NZ_JAHHPP010000335.1 GCF_024606265.1 Endozoicomonas sp. SESOKO1 | reverse complement strand
CTCTCCCGTCAGATCGCCAGGGAATTATACTATGAGTCCAGGAATATCGATGAGGAGACTGATGATATTGCCAAAAACTTACTGGAGGAGTTCAGTCAGGAAGATAAATCCGAACCTGTCCATATTCTGAAGAGAGTGCTTAAATGCGCTTTTGTTCTTGTTGATTCAGCAGAAAACTCACTGAAAATAAAGGATCAATTCGATCAGAAACTGTATTCCAAATGGTGTGAGATGTTTGCCAATTCACTGTCGATGGTGCTCGACCTTGACCAGGGACTTGATTCAGAGTTGTTGTCCCTGATAAAGACTGTCATGACAGTGTTTCATAAAACCGCTTCTGGCCAGGATTACTCCATGTATTTACTGGCCGTCCTTAAACAGCTTAACAAGTATGGTATCCTTGACCCGAAAACGTCGTCTACTGGTAAAGAGATAATTGCCGGTCATATCATTAAGGCATGTATCGCGCAACTGGGAAATCTGAACATAATCATTGGTTCAAAAGCACAGAAAGGCGAATCGTTCACATTGGAATTGCGCCAGAAAGACAAGCTTGTGAGCCAGTTGCATGCACTTAGACCCTATCTTTCTGAGGTCGACCTGTACAATGTGTTTATCCCCGCACTGGTCGTCGATAATGTTGACCATAACTGGTTTGCCTTGCTGTACGCCCTTGCCCATTGTCCGGCAGAAGCACTGTCGGATCCCCAGCGTGAGAAATTTTCACAACGGCTGGAGCAATATCATCCCCAGGCCCGAGCGATGTTTGATGCCCTGTTGACCGGCAACCATGTGCAGGTACCCGACCTCACAACGACTAACTACACCGTGCTGTGGCTCAAGGCATTTATCCTCAACAAACAGCGCGAACACCGTCGTGCCTATGAAGCCATCAGTGAATCCGAGAGCAGTTGCCTGGCTCTTGGGCTGAAGAAGCCTGATGTGCGCCTGCAACTGGAAATCCTGCGCATAAAACTGAAGAGTCAGTTGCTTGGCGCAGAACTCCCGCTTTTGAGTCTTGAAGAACTTAAGGTCATGAAAGAACAGGCCGACAGTCTGATTACTCATCCCCAGGCCTTCTGGACGCAGGACGAGCATACTTTGCTTGAGCAAATACGAAAGATATTGGTGCCAGTGCTGCTTGAGCTCACGCCAACGGTTATTGAGCCGGTGATACCGGCAAGCGTCCGAACCGTCGAAGATGCTCCCGAAGAGTGCGATACTTTCAACGCAGAGGCAGACGTTGCCATGATCGCAATGCCTCTTGGCCGGAAATACCTGGTAAAGGAATTGTGCAAAAACCTGATGGCCGAACTCAGGGGCTGGCAGGTCAGTAACCGACCAGAACCGCTGACACCGGATGACTCATACCAGGTGATGGGGCCTTATGGCAAAACGCTGTCAGCAACGGAAACCATGCAAAAAGATTACTGGAACTCTGGCATTCGTCAGTTGCTCTCTGAGGTCAGTGCCCATCGGGCCGATGGTGACATCATCAGGGAGTTATCCTGCTACCAGAGTATTCTGGGCGATGCGACCCGTAAGCGTACCATTGGCATTTATCGCCTGACACTGGAGTTGTCCTGGACCATTATGCGCTATGTTAACGGCGAGTACGGAGCAGCCGACCTGACGGACAACGAAAAAGGTGAGTTGCTGGATTTATCCTGGCAATTCCTGAAGCAATCCCTCTGCCTTGCCATGCTCAGGAGCAGCCCATTGCCTGAGCAAGCATCCGACGAAGAACTGGTCAAAACTATCATCCAATGGTTGCAGGGCCTGAACGACCCCCAGGCAAAAAAAGAGATGGAGTTTTTTATGCGCTGCGCTTTGGGCAGTACGGCCGGTCATATCCGTGGCTTTCTGGCAGAAATATTTCCCGGGCGGAAGCAACACTCAGACAGCGCCCGATTTTTCTTCCAGGCCAAGCCCCTGCTTCAGCCGGACTACCAAAAACCGGTTGCCGAAGAGGGTCGGCAGACCCGCGAATTACTGATGAGGCAAAACCAGCAGCAGCGCTGGAGCTACGGATGTTGATAACGCTTTTGCCGAGGGCCGCCTGATTCCGGGGCGGCAACATTTTTGTTTGTTGGAAAAGTACAGTGAAAAGGGTGTGGACGGTAATTATCAAGCGCCTTGAATCTCGCACAAAGTACGTAAGTTTGAGCTACAGTTCTTTGGGTTATGGTGTAGCAATTATAAAATTAACCGGATCCACTACTAATGTATGAAAGGAGACACTGTCTCCCAAACTTCTGGTTTATGGATGATCTATGGACGACATACACATTGACGAGTTTTATCAGGACTGCCTGAAAACGCTGGTTCAGCTCTATAACAGCTTCCCCCGACTGACAACCCTTTATGTGGATGATCTGATTGCTAACGCTGGCACCGATGAGTACGGCATCCCCAACCGGCGCCACAAAGCCTGTTTTGATGCTATGCTGTGGCTGGCCTCGGAAGGTTATATTCGCTATCAGGATACTATCCGGCATGACGCTCTGGATCAGGTGGTACTCACTGAAAAAAGCTTCCTGCGTTTAAGCCTGCCGGTCAGTTCTCTGGATTCTCTGGATTCTCTGGATTCTCAAAATAAATTGTATAGCCCGGATAAAAAGCAAGATCTTCCGCCGTCTATTGCCCGCAAACAGGCAACCATGGCCTGGCAATGCAAACAGGCCCTTGACAATAAAGGCAGTGAAGCGATTGCACAGTCAGCCTTGCAATTTTTCACCGGGCGCAGATCAGGATAGGGGCAGTAATCATCAAGCTCTCGACTCTTTTTCTGTCAATAGCACGTAAAAATAAAGCACATTTTTTAAACGCTCTTGAAAGAATGATAATACGACTTTATAT
>NZ_JAHHPP010000334.1 GCF_024606265.1 Endozoicomonas sp. SESOKO1 | reverse complement strand
AGCGAATACCGAGACCAGCACCCTCAGCAGCGCCCTCAATCAGACCGGGAATATCGGCAATAACAAAGCCACGATGACGATCCACCGCCACCACGCCCAAATTTGGAACCAAAGTAGTAAATGGATAATCAGCCACCTTTGGCCGAGCCTGGGATACGGCACGAATAAACGTAGACTTGCCCGCATTGGGCATACCGAGCAGGCCTACATCGGCAATCACCTTAAGCTCAAGGCGCAGGTCCCGCCGCTCGCCTTCAGAACCCGGACTGGTCTGTCTCGGCGCACGATTAACGCTGGATTTGTAACGGGTATTCCCCAACCCGTGGAAGCCACCCTGGGCGACCTTGACACGCTCACCAACATGGGTCAGATCGCAGATAACTTCTTCCGTCTCGTTATCCACAACCGTAGTACCCACCGGCACTTTCAGCTCGACATCCGCACCTTTGGCACCGGTACAGTTACGGCCACGACCGGGCTCACCGTTCTGTGCCTGGTAGTGCTTCTGGTAGCGGTAATCCACCAGGGTATTCAGGTCGTTGTCAGCAATCACATAGATGCTGCCACCATCACCACCATCGCCACCATCGGGGCCACCTTTTTCAATAAATTTTTCACGGCGAAAGCTCAGGCAGCCATTACCACCTTTACCTGCCTGAACCGTGATTGTCGCTTCATCTACAAACTTCATTGCGCCACTCTCCTGCAACCATCATTGCAGCGTAACCAGTCATCTGCCAATGCCTGCAGATAAACCCTTAATAGATTTCAGGGCTTACCTGTAGGCACTGTCCGGTCAATAGATAAACAAAAGCCCCGCGATAGCGGGGCTTTCAGGGTGAGCCGTCAGCAATCATCAGATAATCACTGGCAGCCCGAACGCCATTATGCAGCAGCTACGCTGACATACTTGCGCTTTTTAGGACCCTTCACTTCAAACACGACTTTACCGTCGGCCTTGGCGAACAGGGTATGGTCCTTACCGATGCCTACGTTAGCACCAGCGTGGAACTTGGTACCACGCTGACGAACGATGATGG
>NZ_JAHHPP010000333.1 GCF_024606265.1 Endozoicomonas sp. SESOKO1 | reverse complement strand
GGATACACCGCTGCCCCAGGACCTGGTGGCTTTTGGTGAGGTTGGTCTGGCCGGGGAAATCCGTCCGGTGGCCAATGGCCAGGAACGTCTGATCGAAGCCGCCAAGCACGGTTTCAGCCGGGCCATTGTGCCAGCAGCCAATCAGCCAAGAAAACCCATTTCCGGTCTTACGGTGATCGCCGTGAAAAAACTCTCTGAGGCATTGGAGGCGATCTAGTTTTCACCACCGAGGCACAAAGACACGGAGAGAAAGCACAAGCGGTCTCTCTTTTTCGGGCAGCGGGTGGCGGGAAGCGGGGTGCGCTTGTGCAAATATGGTAAATGACAGTGCCTGAATAGAATGGGATAGTTTCAACAGCAGTAGTCATTGTTGCTGAATCAAATTAAAATTCAGCCTATTCCAATATGTTGATATCTCGGATACATGAATCAGCCACGAATAATGATTGAATCATTTGGCCCGGGAAGTTGCCGCCATCTGGGCGCCAACTTTCTGAATCAGCAACTGCACCCGGAGCTTCCTGCCTCGGCGGTGGGTGTGAACTTCGCGGTATATGCACCGGAAGCGTCGGCCATGATGCTGTGTTTGTTTGATAGCGCAGGCGTGGAGCAGCGCATTCCCATGTATGGCCCTGAAAAAGGCATCTGGCATGTATTGGTTGAAGGGGTGCAGGAAGGTCAGGCCTATGGCTATCGCGCCGATGGCCGCTGGGCGCCGGATGAGGGGTTACGCTTCAATATTAATCAATTGCTGTTGGATCCTTATGCCCGTGAGGTCAAAGGGACAATTAACTGGCAGCCTGCCATCTATGATTACTCCGGAAAGGAAAGAAGTCGCTGGTTGTTTAATGATCAGGATAATGGCCGCTTGCTGCCCAAATCGGTGGTCCGGACAGACCAGTTTGACTGGCAGTCGGTTACCAGGCCTGAACTCTCCCATGATGACAGTATTATTTACGAGAGCCACGTAAAGGGTTTTACCCGACAACATCCTGATGTTCCGGAAGCATTGAGAGGGACTTATCTGGGGATGTGTCATCCAGTCATTATTGATTATCTGAAGGGTCTGGGTGTCAATACGGTTGAGCTGTTGCCTGTTACCAGTTTTCTCAGCGAGCCAAGGTTGCGGAAGCTGGGGTTGAAAAATTACTGGGGTTATAACCCGCTCTGCTTTATGGCGCCGGAACCATCGTATGCTATCGATAATCCGGTTGATGAACTGAAGACAATGGTTCGTGAATTGCATCGTGCCGGTATTCGGGTGGTGATGGATGTTGTTTACAACCATACCTGTGAAGCGGGGACTGATGGTCCAAGCCTGAGCCTGAGAGGGCTGGCTGAGAAAGATTATTACCTGCTGGATCACCAGGGTGGTCATCTGGTGACAACCAACTACAGTGGCTGTGGGAATACACTGAATTTTGACAGTGCACAAACTATCAAGCTGGTGATGGATAGCCTTCGGTATTGGGCTGAGCACTATCAGATTGATGGTTTCCGTTTTGACCTGGCGCCGACCCTGGCCAGACGACATCGTAAGTTTGATGCTCACAGTGCGTTCTTTCAGGCTGTATTTCAGGACCCCATTCTTGCAACCCGGCAGATGATAGCAGAGCCATGGGATATTGGGCCGGAAGGCTATCGTCTGAAGGGATTCCCAAGGGACTGGCATGAGTGGAATGACCGTTACCGTAATGGTATCCGGTCATTCTGGCGTGGTGACAAGGATCAGGTGGTTGATATCGCCTGGCGTCTTACTGGCTCCAGAGATCTGTTCGGGTGTGGCAGACCTGCTGGCAGTGTCAACTATATCTGCAGTCATGATGGTTTTACTCTGCATGACCTGGTGTCGTTTGAGTACCGACACAACCTGGCTAATGGTGAAGGCAACCGGGATGGGGATCAACACAATCTCACCTGGAATTATGGGGTTGAAGGCGTTTCCAGTGATCCTGCCATTCAAAAACTTCGACTGCGTGCACGAAAAAACCTGCTGACAACACTGATGTTTTCCCGGGGTATCCCCATGCTGATGGCGGGTGATGAATTTGGTAACAGTCAGCATGGCAATAATAATGCGTACTGTCAGGATAACCCGATTGGCTGGGTTGACTGGTCCTGGCTGGCTGGAGTTAACGGCAGTAATAATGGCAAAAAAAATACTGAGAATCCTGATGGTGCAGAGCTGCAACAGTTCTCGTCTATGCTCATTCATTTGCGCAAGTCAGAGCCATTGCTGGGAATCCGTTATCAGACAGACGATAAGCATTGGCATAGCGCTGCGCTTGACTGGTTTAATACCCACGGTATACCTCTGACTGCAGCAATGCTGCCTGATGAGCGTGGTCATGCAGTGGCGATGCGATATCGTTGCCCTGTGGCAAGCCAGCCCAGTCTGGTGCTATTGATCAATAATGAGGCTGAAACCCGACGCTTTAATTTGCCGGATGCTGGTCATAACGTTCGCTGGCAAAGAGTTTTGTCTACAAATCTGGATAATAAAGGGGCTTTTCGGGAGCAGGTGATTTTGAATCAGGGGTGGTACGAAGTGCCAGGCCATAGCGTTGTGGTGGTGAAGGGGTTGGAATAAAAACTGTCTATTATTTCATGGTGGTGGGTTTTGGTAAATAAGTAATAAACGGCAATGCATTCGTATAGGATAGTCGGTATTGTGAGCATAATCACTTACTTACAGGCTGATGCTCTGCTTTTTTTTATGTTGGCGGGCGGTTATCTCTGTTAGCTTCTGGAAAAAAATTGGGTAATCTTCTGGTTTTTCAGGAGTTGTATGGAAGATAACCATGTTGGTGAACAATAGGTCAACAATAGGTAAATGTGAAATGTCTTTTACCTGTTAAGCCAGTCAATTAAATGCATTTTCATGGTTAGCAAATATTGGTTGTATTTGCTGTCGGCCAGCAGAGCATTTTTTGCCATTTAATTATTGAGGAACCGCCATGCATCCCCTCGCAGGCCAACCCGCAACCGATGATCTTCTGGTTAATATTCCCCGGCTGGTCAGTGACTATTTCACGATACGGCCCGATCAGGCAGAAAACAGTCAGCGTGTCGCTTTTGGTACATCGGGTCATCGTGGAACATCTGCCACTGGTTCGTTTAATGAAGCCCACATTCTGGCTATCAGTCAGGCAATCTGTGAGTATCGCCGTGCTCATGGAATAGAAGGCCCTGTTTTTGTTGGCATGGATACCCATGCGCTTTCTGAACCGGCCTTAATCACTGCTGTTGAAGTGTTTGCGGCCAATGGCCTGGATATCATGATTGATCAGGAGCGTGGCTACACGCCAACGCCGGTTATTTCCCATGCCATTGTTTCCTACAACCGCAGTCGCTCTTTGTCTGCGTCTGCTAATGGCTCTTTATCTGCTAATGGCTCTAAGCTGGCCGACGGAGTGGTCATTACCCCTTCCCACAATCCACCGGAAGATGGCGGTTTTAAATATAACCCGCCCCATGGTGGTCCTGCAGGCAGTGATATTACCGGCTGGATCGAGCGGCGGGCTAATGAGCTGATTGCCGATAACCTCGCTGGTGTTAACAGGGTGTCGTTCGAGCAGGCGCTCAGGTCCGGCCAGGTCCACAAGTATGACTTCGTTACACCCTATGTAAATGATCTGGAAAACGTGCTGGATATGGAAGCCATTGCCGGTGCTGGACTGAGCATTGGTATTGATCCTCTGGGCGGTTCAGGTTTGCACTATTGGGCGCCTGTTGCTGATCGTTATGGTCTTGACCTGACGCTGGTCAGTAAGAAAATTGATCCAGCATTTTCCTTTATGCATCTTGATAAGGATGGCCGGATCCGTATGGACTGTTCATCCTCCTCGGCCATGGCGGGGCTGATCAACCTCAAGGATGATTTTGATATTGCTTTCGGGAATGACCCGGACTTTGATCGCCACGGCATTGTCACCCGTGGCCATGGATTGTTGAATCCAAACCACTATCTGGCCGTTGCCATCCAGTATCTCTATACCCACCGTCCCCAATGGACAGCGGATGCGACTATCGGCAAGACGCTGGTTTCCAGTGCCATGATCGATCGTGTTGCCAATGGTCTGGGTCGCACAGTGACTGAAGTTCCTGTCGGGTTCAAGTGGTTTGTTGATGGTCTCTCAGAAGGCTCTATGGCGTTTGCTGGAGAGGAGAGTGCCGGAGCCTGTTTCCTGCGCCGGGATGGTAATACCTGGTGCACCGATAAAGATGGTTTCATCATGGCGTTGCTGGCAGCAGAAATTACAGCGGTTACCGGGCGTGATCCTGGCGAGCACTATCAGGAGCTGACCCGGAAATACGGTGCTCCGGTTTATCAGAGGCTGGATGCTGTTGCCAATGATGCCCAGAAGAATGTGCTTGCTGCATTGAGTCCGGAGCAGGTTAAAGCGGAAAAACTGGCCGGGGACCCGATCATTGCCCGTTTAACCCATGCACCAGGCAATGGTGCCGCGATTGGTGGACTGAAAGTAGTCACTGGGCGGGGCTGGTTTGCAGCCAGGCCCTCCGGCACTGAAGCCGTTTATAAGATTTATGCCGAAAGCTTTGAAGGGAAAGAGCACCTTTCCTATCTGCAGAGTGAAGCTCAGGAGATCGTCGCCGAAGTCTTCAAGGCAAATGGCGTTTGATGTGAGCTGAGCCAGACATCGAAATACCTTACCTCAAGACGGCAATAATAGAAGGGCTGGCTTTTGGGCAAGTGTGGGATTTTTCCGGGGGGGGATGCTTTAAGCAATAGCCCGGAATGGGTCAGGGAATGACCTTATCAATTTAAATTCATAATGCAGATAACAGGAAAATCGACCATGGCATCAGTCCTATCCATGATCCTGGCCGGGGGGGAAGGGTCCAGACTTGCTCCACTTACGGGGATGAGAGCAAAGCCTGCTGTTCCTTTTGGCGGACAATATCGAATCATCGACTTTGTGTTGAGTAATTTTGTGAATTCCGACCTTCACAAGATCTACCTGATTACTCAGTTCAAGTCCCACTCGCTGAGCAAGCACGTGCAACGTTGCTGGCGTATTGCCGGTCTGGCGGACAAGTTTATTGATACGCTGCCCGCCCAGATGAATACCGGCAGCGACTGGTATCAGGGGACGGCGGATGCGGTGTATCAAAACCTGAATCACATCGAGTCACACAACCCTGATCTGGTGTGTGTGTTTGGTGGCGATCACATCTACACCATGGATGTACGGGACATGGTTCACTATCACCAGCAGCACAGTGCCGACCTGACCGTTGCAGCAATTCCCGTGCCGGTGGACCAGGCCCACCACTTCGGTATTATCGAGGTTGATGAAACTGGCCGTATGATCGGTTTTGCAGAAAAGCCCAGGAATAATGTAAAGACCATTCCAGGAAATCCGGACTTTGTGCTGGCTTCCATGGGCAATTATGTGTTCACCAAAGAGTGTCTGGTGCAGGAGTTGCTGGATGATCATGCCAATCAAGTGTCTGACCACGACTTTGGCAAAGACATCATTCCATCCCTTTATCCCCGGGCAAAAGTCATGGTGTATGACTTCTCCAGAAATGCGGTTCCCGGGGGTAAAAACAACGGCTACTGGCGCGATGTGGGCACCATTGATTCATTCTGGGAAGCGAACATGGATCTGCTGACCGGTGAACCACCGATCAACCTGCACAATCAGGACTGGCCGATTCGTACCTATATCCCCCCCTATCCACCGGCCCTGATTGCCTTTAATCGTGAAGAGCGGGAAGGCCAGATCAACAACTCCATGGTGGGTGTGGGTTGCGTATTCAATGACATCCACATGCATCGTAGTGTGGTAGGTTACAACGTCAAGATCGGCGACAATACCCATATTCACGAATCGGTTATTATGCCCAATGTCACCATCGGTGAAGACGTCGTATTGAACCGGGTTATTGTTGATAAGCGTGCAGAAATTGCACCGGGCACCCGCATCGGTATTGACCGTGAAGAGGATCTTAAACGCTTCAAGGTCACTGATTCTGGCCTGGTGGTTATTCCCAGAGGAGCAAAAGTTGGGTTCTGATTTAAAAATACTTTTTGCGGTCTCAGAGCTGGCAGGTATTGTCAAAACCGGAGGGCTGGCCGATGTGGCCGGCGCTCTCGGGCCCTGGATGCGCAAGCTCGGAAATGATGTTCGGGTGATTATGCCCGCCTACCGTCAGGCGCTGGAGGCATTGACAACGGATGTCGTTGGAGTTGGAGAGGTTTATCTCGGTTCATTTGGCAAAATGGGGTTTGCCATAAGGCAGGGGTCGTTTGACGGTGTCCCTGTTTACCTGATTGAGCACAACCATTACTTTGACCGCAGTGGTCTCTACACTCATGAGGGTGAAGGTTTTGGTGATAACACTGAGCGATTTGCTTTCTTTTGTAAGGCTGCACTTCAGGCCTGCCAAACTTTACGCTTCAAGCCTGCTATTATTCACGGCCATGACTGGCAGACTGCACTGCTGCCTTACTACCTGAAAACCCATGAGTCCGGCAATGCTTTCTTTGCCGACACACGGACGGTCCTGACCATTCATAATGGTGCCTATCAGCAGCATTCTGACCGTGCCTTGCTGGACGTGCTGGGTATCGATCACCATTGGTATACCCCGGAGTTTTTTGAAGACCATGGGCGTATAAATCTGCTCAAGGGCGGCATTGCCTTTGCTGACAAGATCACAACCGTGAGTCCAGGGTATGCTGAAGAACTCCAGACGGATCTTGGGTCTCATGGTCTTGCCCAAATCATCGGGCGGAGACAACAGGATTTTTCCGGTATTCTTAATGGCTGCGATTATCAGGAGTGGAATCCTGAAACGGACGCTTTGCTGCCAGCCAATTACTCCCTCCATGATCTTTCTGGCAAGGCGGCCTGTAAGCAGGCTCTGCAGGAACAACTCCGGTTACCGGTAATTGCCGACAGGCCTCTGTATGGGCTGGTCAGTCGCCTTGCCGAACAGAAAGGTTTTGCTTATCTGATACCAGCCCTGTGGCAGTTTTTGCAGGATGATGTTCAGGTTGTACTCCAGGGGTCAGGTGACCGGGCTACTGCCGCTGAACTGAGCCGCCTGGCCAGTGCTTTTCCTGATAAGTGCCGCTTTATTGAAGCTTATGACAACACTCTGGCCCATCTGATTGAAGCAGGTTCTGATTTCTTCCTGATGCCTTCCCTGTTTGAGCCCTGTGGCCTTAACCAGATGTACAGCATGAAATACGGTACCCTGCCCATTGTGCGGGCTGTTGGCGGGCTGGTGGACTCAGTCAAAGGTTATCAGTCACAAGCAGAGGTGGCTACCGGATTTATGTTTGAGGCGGCTGACAGTGGTGCCCTGTTGCACTGTCTCAATCAAACCCGCGCCATTTATCAGGATGGACAGTTAATGGCTCGTTTGATGGGGAATGCCATGTCTGAGTCCTTTACCTGGGAGCAATCAGCCATGGATTACCTTGAGGTTTATCGAGCCGCCCTGAATAGTGGATCTTGAGGAAATGGGGAAGGCTGAGATTTTCAGCCTTCCAGATACAGGTTTGCCCTGTCTTCTCGGACAGAGAGCATTTTCAGATGATAAGGAATCGATCTGATTGTGACGACAGGCAATTTTTGCACTGAAAAAAAACAACGCTATGAATATTGCAGTATCATCCACAACATCTTTGACAGCAGGTCCGTCAACAGCAGATCCTTCAACGGCAGATCTTTCAATAGCAAGGGCAGATATAACGCCTGTGGTATCGGATCTGGCAAACAGTCAGTGTGCAAC
This sequence comes from Endozoicomonas sp. SESOKO1, assembly GCF_024606265.1. Lineage (GTDB taxonomy): Bacteria > Pseudomonadota > Gammaproteobacteria > Pseudomonadales > Endozoicomonadaceae > Endozoicomonas. The sequence goes on along the minus strand of NZ_JAHHPP010000333.1, from coordinate 13,840 downwards.
CCCTTTTGATGAGTTGGGGATACACCCTCATCCGCAAGGAAAAGGTCTGGTCATTCGCGCATGGCGCCCGGATGCCACCATGGTTGAGGTTTTTGACCACCACACCGGCAAATTACTTGGCGAGATGAGCCGCAACGAGGCGGGTGTGTTTGAGCTGCATCTGCCCAGACGAAAAAAACCGTTTCTTTATCAGCTGGCGATCCATTGGGCGAATGGCCATCGTTTTGTGGTTTATGACCCTTACTGTTTCGGGGAGTATATTCTTGCCCAGTCAGATATTGAGCCGGATGGCCTCTATCGACACCTTGGCGCCCGGGTGGTCTCTCATAAGGTCAACAGCAAACTGACTATACAGGGGATTCTGTTCAAGGTTTACGCGCCTTATGCCCGGTCTGTCAGTATTGTGGGCAGCTTTAATGGCTGGGATGACCGGCTCCTGCCAATGGCCAGCGCGGATGATGGTATCTGGCGTCTGTTTGTACCCGGTGTCCAGCCCGGTGATCAGTATAAATACGCTATCCGTGATTACCACGGCAATCCGCTGCCACTGAAAACCGATCCATTCGCCCGACATATTGAGCAGTGGCCCGGACTGGCGTCTGTTGTTCCGGGCGTCGAAAACTATTCCTGGAAAGACCAGCAATGGATGAGCCAGAGACAGGAGAAAAACGACAGAGAGCAGCCATTCTCTATCTACGAGGTGCATGTGGGATCATGGAAAAGAAAGGAGGATGGTAACTTCCTGAATTTCCGTGAGCTGGCCGATGCGCTGATTCCCTATGTTATGGACATGGGTTTTACCCATGTTGAGCTGCTGCCGGTGTCGGAGCATCCGCTGTTTGAGTCCTGGGGGTATCAGCCGGTAGGTCTTTATGCGCCCAGTAGCCGTTATGGTTCGTCCGATGATTTCCGCTATTTTGTCGATCAGTGTCACCAGAAGGGCATAGGTGTCATTCTGGATTGGGTACCTGCGCATTTTCCCAGCGATGAGCATGGGCTGGCCAGGTTTGATGGCTCATCACTCTATGAGCATCCGGACCCTCGCCGTGGGTGGCACCCTGACTGGCAAACCTGTATTTATGATTTTGGCAAGCCCTGGGTTCAGGATTTTCTGGTCAGTAATGCCCTTTACTGGCTGGATGAGTTCCATATTGATGGTCTGCGTGTAGACGCTGTAGCCTCTATGCTCTATCTGGATTACTCACGGAATCACGGTGAGTGGGAAGCTAATATCCATGGTGGGAATGGGAACCTGGAAGCCATGGCTTTCCTGAAGAAGTTCAATGAGAAAGTGCATACTGCTTTCCCGGGCGTGATGACCATTGCGGAGGAGTCGACAAGCTGGCCCGGTGTTTCCAGGGCGATTGCAGACGGTGGGCTTGGGTTTGACTTCAAATGGAACATGGGATGGATGAATGACACCCTTGAGTATATGAAACTCGATCCTGTCTACCGTCAGCACCATCATGGCCAGATGACGTTCAGTACGGTTTATGCCTGGAGTGAAAATTTTGTTCTTCCCCTGTCCCACGATGAAGTGGTTCATGGTAAAGGCACTATTCTGACCCGTATGCCCGGTGACGACTGGCAGCGTTTTGCCAACCTGCGGGCTTATCTGGCTTTTATGTATGCACATCCCGGGAAAAAGCTGCTCTTTATGGGGGCTGAACTGGGTACCTTTAACGAGTGGAATCCGAATAACCAACTGGACTGGGGCTTGCTGGAAAATCCAGAGGGCTTCAGTGCGGGTGTTCAGAAGCTGGTTAAAACGCTTAATCAGCTTCATGGTTCAGAGTCGGCAATGTTTGAGCAGGATCTCAAGGTAGAAGGTTTTGCCTGGACAGTCGTGGATGATTACAACCAGAGTGTTCTGGTGTTTCGTCGCTATGATAATGAAGGGAATTCACTACAGGTTGTTTGTAATCTGACGCCGGTGGTTCGTGACAATTATCGCATCGGGGTTCCTGTGGCTGGTCGCTATTGTGAGATTTTGAACACCGATAATACCTGCTTTGGAGGCAGTGGTGTTAGCGCAGGAGAACTGCTTGAGGCTGAGGAAATCCCGATGCATCATTTGCCATGCAGTCTTACCCTGACATTGCCGCCTTTGGCTACCGTGATCCTTAAGCACTCCTGACCTGTGTTAAAGACACTGGCTACGTGTGGTAGCCGGTTCTATTACTGATCAGGAGTTAACCATTCTGGCGCCTTTGCAGCCCGGGTAAGTGCTGCATACCCAGCACTCCATTCCCGCCTGAGAGCCTTTTTTAAGCGTGCGCAATTTCATGGGGCTATGACACTTGGGGCATTGTGGATCCACGATTGTCTCGACTTCTGCAACAGCATCTCCTGGCGTCGGGAGTTGGTAATCTGGTGTGTCTTCCGCTTCAAATCCGCAGGTGGCGAGCACCGTGCGTCTCAACTCGGTAACATCCCGCCAGGGTTTCATGTCATATTCCAGTATTGGCAGTTCTGCCGCTTCACACAGCTGACGTAATAGCCTGAACTCTTTTGCGTCGGACTTGGTGTTGTAGGGGATAAGATTGATCACACAACAGACTTGCATCTGTCTGCGGTGATAGAGCACAAAATCAAACCGGCGGTTTCTCTTGATATTCAGTGCTATTGCGGACCGGCTGAACTTACCGGATTTCAGAACGTCGCCAACGGGCAAAGAGGGCAAAACCATCAAGTGACTGCGAACGGCAATATCCAGCTGGCCAAAAAAAGCACGCTTGTCCTGCTCAAAAAGAAAAACGTTGGTTTTGGCTTTGAAAGGGCTGAAAGTAAGCCAAAGATACCAGGCAATCGCTGCAATAATAATCAGAGAGCCTGAAAGAGCGAGGGGGAAACTGTCCAGCAGCACTGCACTACCTTGTCTTGGATTTATGGGTCAATGATTGATGAAAAACGTGGCTCTTTTAAAAAGTCGTCGACAGTTGTTTTCCACGAAAGCACAATGGAAAAAGCGAAGACCTGTATGACTGATCATTGCGATGCAGAAAGTGCACTTGTGACGTTTATCCGGCAAGAGTAGCCGGAAAGAGCAGTCCTGAACCGCTGACTGAACAGACAGACATTCTTTTTATAAAAGAGTGGCTGAGAATAATAGCAATAAATATTCTTTTGTCATATTAGATGTTTCTCCACAATGAACACTACTGTGGAGAATTACATGCTTCTGTCTTTCAAAAGAGTATTCAGACCGCTTGAATCCTGTTTAAATCGGGAATGGCGCTTCCTGATTTGTGCTCTGAGTGCTTTCACTGGCGGTGCCATTGCCGTTATCGGGAACGACTTTTGTGGCGATCAGACCCTTGGGGCCATGACCGAGCTCAAAGCTGACAACCTGGCCCGCTTTCAGCGTTTTAAAGCCGTCCATATCAATGACAGAGTAATGAATGAGAACATCCTGATTCTCTGTCGCTTCCTGTGCCTGGATAAATCCATAACCTTTGGGGTTATTAAACCACTTGACTGTACCTACCAGCATAGCTTCCATTTCCTTCTTGGTCGCTTCCATACAGCTTGAATCCTTAAATATTACATTGAAGGAACTGCTGGGAAACTGCAACCCTTGTTGTTTTATTTTTTGGCATTTTTTTATGGTCATTCATAAAAAAGTGTCATCCTTGCCACTTAGTTCCCTGTATCGTTATCTGTATCGTTCCCTGTATCAATGTTGAAATCCATCTCAATAGCTGAACCTCAGATTTCCAGAAAAGGGAGTTTACAATATAACATCATAAATTGTGTTTGTAATAGTCCTGTTTAGGCTTTATCTACTGATGTATCAGGCTTTTTCAGGTTTTTTATTGGTGGAGTATGGTGTATGAATCAACGCCTGTACTCACTCCACTGGTTAATATAATACGACAGTTGACTTGTTGTGCAGCAGCTAATGTTGTTATTTTTCAGCTGTATCAGTACGAAAGACTACAATTAAAACCTCTGGATATGGTGAGTAAACATCCATGGACCAGCATGATGATTATGATTCCGTTGGTGATGGAAAGCTGAGCCTTGCCCTGCTTATCAAGCTTTTCCTGAGTGGTGTTCAGGCCGTTGGGGGAGGCGTTGCCGGAAGCCTTTCCCTGATTGCAGACTCGCTACATAACCTGGGTGATGCCTGTGCAATACTGGTTGCTGTCATCGCCAGGAGAATAGGTTGTAAGTCAGCGGATAAGTTCATGACCTACGGATATAAAAGGGCAGATATTCTTGGGGCTCTGATCAATAGCGTATTTTTATTGGTTGTGGGAATTTATCTGATTTTTGAGGCCGTAGGCAAGTATTTCTATCCCACGGAAATTGATGGTTGGATTGTGTTGTTGGTTGCTGCTGTTGCCCTTCTGGTTAATATGACGACAACACTACTGACTTTCAAGGCTGGAGCCAGAAGGGATATCAATATCAATGCGGTATTTATTCACAGTGCTTCCGATGCGGTTGCCTCTCTGGTAGTCATCGTAGCGGGTGTGCTGATCATCAACTACCAGCTCTATATTTTTGATGTGATAGCCACCATCGGGATTTCAATCTTCGTGATCTATAATGGCACTGTTCTTTTGCGGCGCTGCATTATTATTCTTATGCAGGGTGTCCCGGGTAGCCTCGATATTGAACAGATCAGGGCGGCTCTGGAAAGCATCGATGGGGTCAAAAGAGTAGGGTGTATGCACGTCTGGCAGCTGGATGATAAAAAGTTCTTCTTTGAAGGTCGTATTCTGCTGAATGGGGCTGAGCCGGAAGCGGTTAAACGAAAAATCAGGGTGGCGTTACGGCATCAGTTCTGCATCAATCATACGACTCTGGAAACAAAGAGCAGCCGTTGTATCTGAATCAAAACCACAGCCTTTGGTGAGGCGAGGGGAGTTAGCTTCAAGCTGGTTTATGATGAGGCATAGACCTTTTACCTGAAATTATCTCAACGCAGCGTGCTACGTCTTCATTGCCCTTGCATCATGTTCTGACCAGTTCTGTTCGGTGGGGCAAACCCGGGGCTGATGCGTTGTGCCTGGCACCCTTCAACTCCGCTCAGGACGAACGGAGTCTGGAGGTCAATAAAGCACCCATCAATTGCATTGAAACTGCGTTCTGGACGGGTGCTTTTCAAACAGCCTATGAGGATTGCTTCTCTTTCGGCAGTGTGTGTTCATACTGGACGATATTTTCCTCGTCCACCGATTCCATTTTTACATCGAATCCCCACAGGCGGTGAATATGCTTGATGATTTCACTGGTGCTGTCCTTATCAAGCGGCCTTCCCCTGTGCATGTAATGACGAAGGGTCAGTGAGCGGTCACCACGGACATCCACGTTGTAGACCTGGATATTGGGCTCCCGGTTCCCCAGGTTATATTGCGCGGCCAGGTTTTCCCTCAGCTGACGATAGCCTGTGTCGTCATGGATGGCATCTACCTCAAGGTAGGGGTTAACTTCATTGTCATCGATGCTGAACAGCCGCATATCCCGCATGACCTTGGGCGACAGGTATTGCAGAATAAAGCCTTCATCCTTGAAGTTCTGCATGGCGAAGTGAACCGCATCCAGCCAGTCACTGCCTGCCAGGTCCGGGAACCACTCCCGGTCTTCATCCGTCGGGTTCTCGCAGATCCGGCGTATATCCCGGAAGATATTGAAGCCCAGGGTGTAGGGGTTGATGCCACTGTATCGTTGGTCATCAAAATCCGGCTGGTATACGACACTGGAGTGAGAGTGCAGGAACTCCATGATAAAGCCTTCGGTAATCAGTCCTTCGTCGTACATTTCATGCATCAGGTGGTAATGCCAGAAGGTTGCCCAACCCTCATTCATCACCTGGGTCTGTCGTTGCGGGTAGAAGTATTGGGCAACCTTGCGCACAATGCGGATAATTTCCCGTTGCCAGGTTTCCAGCAGCGGCGCGTTCTTTTCAATGAAATAAAGCAGGTTCTCTTCCGGATCCCTGGGGAAGCGAACGGTTTTTTTCTCCTTTTCACTCTCTCGCACCGGGATGGTCCGCCAGAGGTCGTTCAGGTTGCGCTGAATGTACTCCTCCCGCTCCTGTGAACGCGCCTTTTCCTGCTCCGCCGACATGGGCGTTGGCCGGACATAACGATTGACGCCCTGGTTCATCAGGGCATGGCAGGCATCCAGAACGTCTTCGACGGCGCTGATGCCGTACTTCTCTTCACATTTGGCAAGATAGCTCTTGGCGAACAGCAGGTAGTCAATAATGGCACTGGCATCAGTCCACTGCCGGAACAGATAGTTACCCTTGAAGAAAGAGTTATGACCATAGCAGGCATGGGCAATCACCAGTGCCTGCATGGGCATGGTGTTTTCTTCCATCAGATAGGCGATGCAGGGGTTGGAGTTGATCACTATCTCATAAGCCAGCCCCATTCTTCCCTGCTGGTAATTTTGCTGGTTGCTGAGGAAGGTCTTGCCATAACTCCAGTGGTTATACATCAATGGCATGCCAACAGAGGAATAGGCGTCCAACATCTGCTCAGAGCTGATCACCTCGATCTGGTTGGGGTAGGTGTCCAGCCTGAACTTGTCGGCCAGCCGGGCAAACTCCCGGTCATAGATCTCCAGTAGTTCGAATGTCCAGTCAGAGCCGGTAGAGAGCGGCTCTTTTCTTTTTTTCGGTGTTCTTACCGGTGCTTCAGCTTCCAGCATGACTTCCCTCCTTTTTCTCAAATAGGCGGCGGAAGGTTGGGTAAATGTCTGAATAACCGCGGATCTGCTGCATGGCAAAGTGTCCCGGGTGTGCCTGCTCTATTGCCTTGTACTCATACCAGAGGTTCTGGTGATGGCGATCGGTAATTTCCACGTACGAGTAGTACTGGCAAACCGGCAGCAGCTTTTCCAGAATAATATCGTGACATTTACTGGAGTCGGCTTCCCAGTTATCACCATCGGAAGCCTGGGCGATGTAGATATTCCACTCGCTGGGGGAATAACGGTCAGTGATGATCTGGTCCGCCAGGCGCAAGGCTGTGGATACCACTGTGCCCCCGGTTTCCCTGGCGTAGAAGAAGTCTTGCTCATCACACTCACGGGCTTCACTGTGGTGCCTGATAAAGACGACTTCTACTGCTTCATAGTTTCTCTCCAGGAACAGGTAGAGCAGCAGGAAGAAGCGCTTGGCCATGTCCTTGATTTCCCGGGTCATGGAGCCGGACACATCCATCACACAGAACATCACTGCCTTGCTGGAAGGCTGGGGCACTTTGGCCATGTTATTGAAACGCAGGTCAAAATCATCAATAAATGGCAGGCGTTTCAATTTCTTGTTAAGTACATTGATCTCTTCACGGAGTCGGCGTGCCTGGAGCTGGTCAACTTCTTCCGGGCTGACTTCCATTTCCCGCAGCTCCCGCTTCAGTGTTCTGATCACTTTCCGGTCTTTGCCGGACAGTGCTATCCGCCGGGCATGGGCAGCACGCAGTGAGCGAACCACGTTCAGGCGGTCAGGGGAGCCGGCCGTGGTAAAACCGGCGCGCTTTAATTTGTAGTCGGTGCTGTCTTTCAGCTCTTTCCTGACCAGGTTAGGCAGTTCCAGGTCATCAAACAGGTATTCCAGAAACTCGTCACGATTGATCTGGAAGGCAAAGTCATCAGCACCTTCGCCACTGTCACTGGCCTTGCCATCACCGGAGCCCTGGCCGCCACCGCCCGGTGGTCGCTGAATACGATCGCCCTGGTTAAACTCTTTATTGCCCGGATGAACGTGACCGTGATGGCCGCCCTGGCCATGATGAAAAAACGGTTCATTCAGATCTTTTTTCGGAATGGTAATATTGCTGCCGCTGTCAACGTCGGTGATCGAGCGTTGATCAACAGCATCCTGTACAGCCTCTTTGACCAGGCTGCGGTAACGCCTCAGAAAACGCTGTCGGTTGACAGTGCTCTTCTTTTTTCCGTTGAGGCGTCGGTCAATTATGATGCTCATAAAGACGCTTCCCCGATAGTCGCTAATGTTCGCTTAATGGAGAGTTGCCCCGGGTAATACAGGGCATGAGAGTTATGCCCGCCTGGTCGCAGACGGGCGTTATTGAGTATTGAGTGTTGTTATTGAGACTTGCGAACCCGGATATACCACTCGGATAACAGGCGTACCTGCTTCTCGGTATAACCATGGGCAACCATTCGGGAGACGAAATCAGCATGTTTGCGCTGATCTTCCTGGGATCCCTTGGCATTGAATGAGATGACCGGCAGCAGGTCTTCCGTATTGGAGAACATCTTCTTCTCAATCACGGTGCGCATCTTCTCATAGCTCAGCCAGCTGGGGTTCTTGCCATCGTTATTGGCCCGGGCTCTCAGCACAAAGTTCACCACTTCATTCCGGAAGTCCTTGGGATTGGCAATGCCTGCCGGTTTCTCGATTTTCTCCAGCTCTTCGCTGAGCGCAGAACGGTCAAGAATATGGCCGGTGTCCGGATCACGGTACTCCTGATCCTGAATCCAGAAATCAGCGTAGGTGATGTAACGGTCAAAGATGTTCTGACCATACTCAGAGTAAGACTCCAGGTAGGCAGTCTGAATTTCCTTGCCCAGAAATTCAATGTACTTGGGCGTCAGGTACTCCTTGATAAACGACAGATAGCGATCCTGTATCTCTTCCGGGAACTGGTGCTGTTCAATCTGTTGTTCCAGAACGTACAGCAGGTGTACCGGGTTTGCCGCGACCTCTGAAGGGTCAAAGTTAAAGACCTTGGAGAGAATCTTGAAGGCAAAACGGGTGGAAAGACCGTTCATGCCTTCATCAACTCCGGCCATGTCCTTGTATTCCTGCAAAGGCTTGGCATTAGGATCGGTATCTTTCAGGTTTTCACCGTCGTACACCTTCATCTTCGAGTAGATCGATGAGTTGTCCGGATCCTTGATGCGGGACAGGGTGGTGAACTGGGCCAGCATCTTCAGGGTATCCGGTGCGCATGGAGCATCCTTGAGGGAGCTGTGTTCAAGCAGCTTCTCATAGATATGGATCTCTTCGCTGACTCTTACGCAGTAAGGCACCTTGACGATATTGACCCGGTCAATAAAGGCCTCATTGGTCTTGTTGTTACGGAAGGACTGCCACTCGGACTCATTAGAGTGCGCCAGCAGAATACCTTCATAAGGGATGGCACCCAGGCCTTCGGTACTGTTGTAGTTACCTTCCTGGGTCGCGGTCAACAGCGGGTGCAGTACCTTGATGGGCGCCTTGAACATTTCGACGAATTCCATGATGCCCTGGTTTGCCCGGCACAGGGCACCGGAGAAGCTGTAGGCATCCGGATCGTCCTGGGAATATTCTTCCAGCTGACGAATATCCACCTTACCCACCAGACTGGAAATATCCTGGTTGTTCTCATCCCCTGGCTCAGTCTTGGCGATGGCCACCTGGTTTAAACGACTGGGGTAGAGTTTGACCACCCGGAATTTGGAGATATCACCACCATACTCATTCAGCCGTTTAACGGCCCAGGGTGACATGATGTACTTGAGATACCGGCTTGGTATTCCGTACTCTTCCTTGAGGATGGCGGCATCTTCATCCGGGTTGAATAAGCCCAGGGGCGATTCAAAAACCGGAGATCCCTTGATGGCATAGAACGGTACTCTCTCCATCAAATGCTTTAATTTTTCCGCAAGGGATGACTTACCGCCACCCACTGGCCCCAGCAGGTAGAGAATCTGTTTCTTCTCTTCCAGCCCCTGGGCGGCGTGTTTGAAATAGGAGACGATCTGCTCAATGGCTTCTTCCATGCCATAGAACTCTTTGAACGCCGGGTACTGTTTAATCAGTTTATTGGAAAAGATCCTGCTTGAGCGTGGATCCCGTGAAGTATCAATCACCTCAGGCTCACCAATCGCCTTGAGCATACGTTCAGCTGCGTTGGCGTAAGCCCAGGGATCTTTTTTGCAGAGTTCCAGGTACTCTGTGAGACTCATCTCTTCCTGTTGGACGGACTCATACCTCTGCTGGTATTGAGCGAATATGGACATCTGTTTCCCCCTCGCCTGATCGTTGTGAGTCTTGTAAGGCGTACTACTTATATTATGAATTTCAGGAGTCTTGCTATCCTTTTGAACGACACATTATCAATAGTGAAAAAGTGTACGTACATTTACGTTATAGAGCTTATGGGTAAGAATGTCTATACCTTTTCCGGTTTGATTTTTCAGGAACTATTGGTAAACAAACAAGCAGGGTGGGAATAAAACAGAAAAGTGCTTAACCGGTATCCAGTCATCCTTGATTAATTTTTCGACAATTTAAATATATTCTGTCGTATATAAATTGATCACATGGATGCATTAAATTTCATGCGAGTCTCAATAAACAATTCTCATTGAATTGAGATGGATATTTCCGGAAATAGAGCCTCCAGATAATTACTTATCGTCGTATAATCACAAAACTGATTTTTTTGTAAGGGATAAAGATGCTCTTTCTTGTCTACCTTGCCCTGGGGGCTTGTGCCGGACTGATGGCTGGTTTGTTTGGTATTGGTGGGGGGCTGATTATTGTTCCTGTACTGATCTTCAGTTTCAAGATTCAGGGTATGTCCCCTGAGGTTCTGACGCATATGGCGGTAGGCACATCCCTTGCCACTATGGTGGTCACTTCACTCAGCTCAATCAAAGCTCACCAGGATGAGGGTGCTGTTCGATGGCGGCTATTTGTTACGTTAAGTGCCGGTATTCTTGTCGGTGCTTTTCTCGGGGTTTATACCGCCGTGAATCTGAGTGGGCATGTGTTGCAAAAGCTGCTTGGTGTGTTTGCGATCCTGGTGTCGGCAAAAATGTGGTTCGGGTTTAAGGTTCATGACGGTGCCAGAGTACCCGGGAAATCAATATTGGTGAGTGTCGGCGTGGTGATTGGAGCTGTTTCCAGTATGTTTGGCATTGGGGGAGGAACGCTCTCTGTCCCATTTTTGCGCAGAATCAGCCTGACCATGAAGCAGGCTGTTGGTACGTCGGCGGCCTGTGGCTTTCCTATTGCCGTGATGGGGGCCTTATCAAACATGGCTCTGGGTGAAAAGAGTTCAGGCCTGCCTGCTCTGGCTACCGGGTATGTTTATTGGCCTGCTTTCCTGGGAATTGTCTTGACCAGCGTTCTATTTGCGCGAATTGGTGCCCGTATTGCTCATGGACTTGCAGCAGATAAACTACAGAAGCTGTTTGCCCTGTTTCTGTTTATTGTTGGAATACAGTTTTTGGCTTAAAAACGGCTGATCCGTTCATTATCCCTTTGTAATACTGAATCTGGCGTGGCATTTCATACTTGGTTTATCCGTTTTTCCCGCTCCAGGGTGCTTGCCATATCAACCAGTGTTTCTTCCAGATATTCCTGACGGGATTTAAAAGGTGGCAAGCTTGATTGAACTTTACGTGCCAGCAGAAGTCCAAGCTGATTAATTAATAAAAATTTAAGTCTTTTCAAAGTGCTATGAATATCGGAAATCTTGATTTTATTTCAAATTACCTGTTCGACCCAAATGGCAGAAATACCTTGGTGCATTCAGGCACTGAAAAATCTTTGGGACCCGGCTTTAAAAGTAAGCTTATGGAGGTTTATAAACAGGAAGGTCACCCCCATTACAATAAAAGCCCGCATGACAAACCAGTCAATGAAAGAAATATTGATATTATTCATGTATTACCAGCTCTTGCTAAAGATCGTGATTTTTTTGATAAATTAAACAGGCATGCTGAAAATTTCTGTAGAAATTTAAAGGGTGAGGTTGCCGATTCAAAAGAAATGCAAGTCGCTATGGAGGAACTGAATGAGCTGGAGAAGGTTGATACACGATATTTACGTGAGGCGGTAAAGGCAGGGGTGCTGAAGTTGGAGGTGATTCATTCAAAGGAATCTTTAAGGAGTCTTGAAGGTGTCGGTAACTTCCTGGAATCAATTCTGGAGAAGCATGATAACGAAGATCTAATAACTGATAATGAAAAAAAAATACTAAGGTTTCTATTAGTCAATATTTTAAAGATTGATCAAAATACAGACGATGCAAATGTGTCGTACATTATCAGAGTGTTGTTAAAATTTTCTCATCCTGATCGAAGTCATATGAAGATCGATCTCTGTACCTGCATTTTAAGCAAAGGGTTACGTCTTGCCAGGCTGGTCGAAAATGGTATTAGACAGGAATTATATGAGGACCCTTTGATGCTATCCATTGTCAACAAGCAAAAACTTGGCCACATGGGGCAGTGCGAAGCTGAAGCTAAAATAAAAAAAGAGATGCTGGTACTCAAGGCTAGTGATCTGAAAGATAAGTACAAAGAAAAATTATTAATGTTGATCATCAAATTCGACGAACCAGACCTTCTGGACATAATGATAAATCGATTAGGGATTGATGATTTAAAAATCAAAAATGAAACTCCACTTATTTATGCCATTCAGAATGGTTGCGACGAGCTTGTTATCAAGAAATTAATAGAAAATGGAGATGTCAATGCCCTCAGCTTCCAAGAAGGAAAAACACCGCTCCAAATAGCCATTGACCGTTACAAGAATTGGATGGATCTTAATCCCTTAAGATTTGTTAACCCCTACGTAGAGATAATTCAATGGATTTTGGATTATCATAAACTCTGCGTTGATGCCAGGGACTCAAAAGGTCTTACCGCATTATGCCATATTGCCTTGTGGCCAAAGCATGCTTTATCAACTGTTCAGTTAATTAATAAATTAATTAATCGGGGTGCCAATATAGATCAGCCCATTGAGAACGGTGTAACAGTACGTAAATTTTTACGGGAGGGGTTAGAGGAGAAGTATTTTTCTGATATAGAGGCATTGGCCGATAATCCGGAAAATTTCAGAATTGACCCGTTGTCGTTAATACAATCGATTGGCAACCTAAATGAACTTCACTACAGTTCGTACACAGATGCTAAAAAGGTAAAAGAAAAGATGCATGTGCTGAAGGCTAGTGATCTTAAAGGTAACGACAAGGAGAAATTATTAATGTCGATTATCCAAGCCGACCAATCAGGCCTGCTGGGCATAATGATGTATCGGCTGGGTATTGATGATTTAAAAGTCAATGATGAAACACCACTTATTTATGCTATTAAAAATGGTGGTAGGGCTGTTATCAAGAAGTTAATCGAAAAAGAAGATGTCAATGCGCTCGGGCTCGAAAGACAAACACCGCTGCAAATAGCTATTTGCGGTTACAAGGAATGGAAGCAAGAGCGTCCACTTGCTCGTAACCCCTACGAATACACAATTCAATGTTTATTAGATTGTCCTAAACTCTGCGTTGATGCCAAAGATTCCCGTAGAGGTTATACCGCATTAGGCCATATTGTCTTGCAGCCAAATATTGATTCAACAAGCCTTCAGTATATAAAACAACTAATCAATCAGGGTGCTAATATTGATTTCCACTATGTACCTGGTTCACCTGATACAACAGTACGTAGCTTTTTAAAGAGGAAGCTGAGCGAGGAGCAATTTTTGGATATAGAAATATTGGCAGATAATCTGAAAGGTATCAAAAATGGAGTTGAATCCCACGGGTATGAAATTGTCAGGTATTTGCCCGATGTTGTTTTAACAACCGGTGCTGTTGCAACAAACAATGAAACTACAATGGAGTTATCAAATAGTCTGCTCACTGATACCTCAACTGCCGAATCCACACAACCGAAACGACAAAAAAGGAGCTTATACCAATAATACAATCAGCGTATTTTGTAAAAAATGTGACTTGGCGAAAAATTCAAACACTTGAAAACTTAACTGCTCTAAGTAGCTTTCTTAAGCCAGCGGATCAGGCTTCTGACACTCCCCGCCCTATCGGGCGAGGGTTCTTGATCGCTCAAGAACGTTTCT
>NZ_JAHHPP010000332.1 GCF_024606265.1 Endozoicomonas sp. SESOKO1 | reverse complement strand
ACCCAGAGTGGGAGACTCCCAGTTGTCTTCGACAAAACGGATATCATGAACGAGTGGGTCAATGCCCAGTTGACGCAGAGAGTCCAGGTACAGCTCCTGAATATTATCGGGAGATGGCTTCATCACCACCTGGAACTGGTAATAATGCTGCAAGCGGTTTGGGTTTTCACCGTAACGGCCATCGGTTGGGCGACGGCTGGGCTGGACATAAGCCGAGTTCCAGTTTTCCGGGCCGATGGCACGCAGAAAAGTGGCTGGATGGAAAGTACCCGCCCCCACTTCCATATCCAGTGGTTGCATGATAACGCAGCCCTGTTGGGCCCAGAATTGTTGCAGGGCGAGGATCAGCCCCTGGAATGTATTGATATCCGGCATGCTCTGGGAAGTCACTTTTCTACCCCTGTAAAAATAGAGGGGGATTATACCGGTTTGTATGATTAAGTTTAAGCTGTGGATAAGCTGTGAAAAATGTGGGTAAACATTGTGATTTGCCGAATAGATGAACTTAATAGCTCTAAAATTTGTCCTATCAATTACTAAATTTTTCTGAATAAGGTCTTTCAACCATGCATGTAACCAGTTCCGGTCAACTTGGCACATCACGTTCCTGCACTTCAGTGGGGCTGGAAACTAATAACAAGGAGCCTGCCGGGAAGGCTCCGTGTTCTGGTAAGTCGGCCTCTCTCTCTTCATCAGAACCAAAGGATAATTACATACCCAGGCCCAGGAATGCGTTTATTATTTTTCGCAGCATCAGGGCCGCGGAAGTAACGCAAAATGATACATCTCAAGGCATAATCTCCAGACAAGCGGGCAAAGAATGGAAAAAAATGTCTGATGAGCAGAAAAAGCCTTTTTTTCTAAAAGCCCAAAAAGAAAGACATGAGCACAAGAAAAAATATCCCAACTATAAATTTCAACCCAGAAAACGCAGGAAACTGACAACTGATAATATTATTTCACAAACTTCAGGTTCTTCCGGGCTTACTCATACCGTATCCAACGATCCATCTATACCCTGTATGGCTCAGAATGTATTTTCCTCTGCTGCTGCATCAACGAAAAGGATTCAGGAGCCTGGTTCAGTCAAAGAATTGGACAATGCTCGAAATAGACCAGTTTTGGATAATAGGGGAGCAGAGCTGATCTCCCAAAAACGGTTAAAAAAAGAGCCTTCCACAATGAACATAAATGAAGCTGGCAGCAATACCTGCAACGTTAATAGTATTTATTCAAATGAGGCTGACTGTGATTTAAGCGTGGAAAGCTTCACTGAGTCTAATCTTTCTGACCTTTTGAATCCATTTGATAAGCTGCCATGGCTGAGGGTTCTGGAGGGTGAGAGCCTGATAGATTGACTATAATTACGCGCATTTCAACCGGAGATTCTTCTCCATGGTTTTTATTGATCTTGCCTTCAGTTACGCACTTCTTTTGTGGCACATGTTATGGCCCATAACCTTTGGCTTGGCCCTGTCAGCCCTGGTAAGAAGCTATATTCCTACAGACACTATTGTTCACCGATTGGGAGGTAATCATCTGGAAAGCGCAGGCCTTTCCGTAACGCTCGGTGCCGTTTCCTCTGTGTGTAATTACGCCACCATCGGTATGGGACATACGCTGAGGGAAAAAGGGGCCAGCTGGTCAAATACCCTCGCCTTTATGATTTCCAGTACCAATGTGGGGATTACGATGCTGGTTGCTGTTTATGGGTTTTTAGGCATACGGTTTCTGGAAATCATGGTGGCGACTGCGTTTGCGTTTATTATTCTTGCCTACCTCCTGGCTATCGCCATAAAGATGCCTGAACCGGATGTGACGGTCAGCACAGACAAAGGGGAGAGCAGTCATGGTAACGCCTGGGGGAAAGCCTGTTCATTCTTTCGTGATGACCTGAACATGACCCGGAAAGATATACTGGTCGGATTATTGGTTGCTTCGTCCGTCAGTGTCCTTATGCCATCATCGTGGTGGGAGCTGCTTTTCTGGAATGTTCATGAGCATGGTTTTCTGGCATGGCTGTGGAATGCGGTTATCGGGATTATCATTGCCATTCTCACCTTTGGATGTTCGATTGGTAATGTTTCCCTGGCGGCTGTCCTGTGGTGGAACGGTGTGTCACCCGGTGGGGTGATGGCTTTCCTGTTGTCCAGCCTGTTAACCGTTCCCATGCTGCGCATGTCCAGTCAATATTACGGGTTGTCCGTCACTATTAGACAGGCGACGGTTTTATTTTCAAGTATTCTGCTCTCTTGCCTGCTGATGGATTATATCCTGGACAGTACTTCCATTTATCTTGTGCGAAGCAACATGATCGCCGCCAATTCCGGGGATAGAGCCATCATCACACTGATTCTGAATCTGCTTATCGGAGGGCTTGGTCTGATAATGTTCTGGAAGGGAAAAGAAGGAGAAGATGGCTGCTCGATCTGACACTCCCCGCCCTATCGGGCGAGGGTTCTTGATCGCTCAAGAACGTTTCT
>NZ_JAHHPP010000331.1 GCF_024606265.1 Endozoicomonas sp. SESOKO1 | reverse complement strand
AGGGGCTTTGATATTACCCGTGCTTGTGTGTCCGGAAAACTATAACCACTTCAAACATTCATTGCACGCCTACTTAATATGGATGCTCAATACTCATTCAAATATCACCGGCTTAAAATCCAAACTGGAAACATTTGATAAAACAGAAAAAGCAGCGGTTAGTCGCATACTTGTCAGTGTAGCGATGGCGGATGGAAAAATAGATCCAGAAGAAATCAAGCAGCTTGAAAAAATCTATATCTTGCTAGGTCTTGATAAAGCCCTTGTTACCGGAGACATTCATGGAATGTCATCGAGTAAAGCTGGTTTAAGACTTTCAGGTTCTCAATCAGAAACAACTACCTTAGGGCCTACTTCATTTCAGTTGAATGAAAGTATCCTGGCAATTTATGAATCAGAAACCAAAGATGTACAAAGCATGTTGGGCACAATATTCTTGGAAGAGGAGCCTACAGGAGAACCCGGAAACTCAACTACGGACAGTACTGCTATAAAGGAAGAAGTCGGAATCGACAAACATCATTATGCTTTGTTTGCAAGCCTGATACTAAAAGATAAATGGACTCGTGAAGAAGTGGAGTCGCTTCTTCAGGTCAAGCAAGAAATCTATATTCCGAACTTATGAGGAATCTGGCAACCCGTAACAAGCCGGATGGAAATGCATTAGCTAGTGTTGTAGAACGGTTTGTAACTCAAGCTCATAAAGAAGCAGATGAAAAGAATACTGATGTTTCAACAGTAATACATCAAAAATTAGCCTCTTTATCAGAACTGGTTGGCGGGTATGATTTTGCTAAAGTCATTGATGCTTACTGGAGCGGCCATGAACAGGATGATGAACAACTAAAATCAAACGCTATTCGTTGGCTACGTGCTGAATACACGACAAAGACCGATGCCCGAAGGGATCTTAATGTCAGAACGATTATTTCAGACAATTCGTTTTATGATGCGTTAAAACTTATGAGCCTGTTTGTACGTCAGGCAGGCTATGAAGGACTACTCGTTAATCTGGATGAGATGGTCAATCTGTATAAATTGAGCAGTACGCAAGCACGAACATCTAACTATGAGCAGATTCTTCGGATTTTAAATGACTGCCTTCAGGGTTCAGCAGAATATCTCGGGTTTCTACTGGGTGGTACCCCGGAGTTTTTACTAGATCCCCGCAGAGGGTTATATAGTTATGAAGCTTTGCAATCCCGTTTAGCTGAAAACAGCTTTGCACAGCGAGCAGGTGTGATTGATTACTCTTCTCCAGCACTTCACCTAGCTAGTTTAACACCTGAAGAACTCTATATTCTCTTGAAGAACTTGCGCCATGTATTTGCCGAAGGCGACACGTCTAAATATCTTGTTCCAGATGATGCCCTTAAATCATTTCTACACCATTGCAGCCATACTATCGGGGATGCCTATTTCCGTACACCGAGAAATACCATCAAAGCATTTTTAGATATGCTGGCAGTGTTGGAGCAAAACCCTTCTATGCAGTGGTCACAGTTAGTTCAATCAATTGTGATTGAAGATGATCGTCCAAGTGATACAGATGAAATTCTGTTGAACGAAGAGACTAGCGAAATTATGAACTCTGACGGATTAGCTGATTTCAAGTTATGATAGAGGAATATCAGCGCCTTGATAAGCGTGTACAGAAATGGTTGTTTAATCAGGGATGGACTGATCTAAGAGAAATACAGAAACAGGCAATCGCACCAATTCTGTCAGGTGATAGAGATGTTCTGATTAGCGCATCAACGGCGGCAGGGAAAACAGAAGCTTTCTTTCTACCAGCATGTAGTGCAATAGCTGAAGAGGAAAACGGCTTTGGAATTCTGTATATAAGTCCCTTAAAAGCACTGATTAACGATCAGTATCGCAGGCTTGAAAGCCTAAGTGAAATGTTGGATATGCAGGTTACGTCGTGGCATGGTGATAGCCTTCAATCCAAAAAGAAGAAAGCCAGAAAAAATCCTTCCGGAATTCTCCTTATTACCCCTGAATCTTTAGAATCCCTCTTTATCAGGGAGCCAGGATGGGTAAAGCAATCCTTCACCTCACTCAAATATATCGCCATTGATGAATTTCATGTGTTCATCGGAACAGAACGAGGTCTGCAATTACTTTCCCTACTTACCCGACTTGAACATATTACTGGTCGAATCTCCAATCCTATTCCACGAGTTGCGCTAAGCGCGACTCTTGGAGAACTTGAAAAAGTTCCTCTTTCTCTCAGGCCGAATAATAGTCTGCCTTGTGAAACCATTACCAGCAGTCAGCACCAAAGCACTATTAAGGTTCAGGTGAAGGGATATCTAGAACCGATAGATATCATGGCAGATGAAACACGCACCTCTGCCGAACAACGGATATGCCAGGAAATCTATAAGCTCTGTAGGGGCGATTCGCATTTGGTTTTTGCGAATAGCCGAAGCCGTACAGAAAGTATTGCTGCGCAGTTAAGCGATATATGCGAACAGCAAGTCGTACCGAATGAATTTTTCCCACACCATGGTTCTCTAGCCAAGGAACTGCGAGAAACTTTAGAAGCTAGATTACAAAAAGAAACCCTACCTACTACCGCCATTTGTACCATGACCCTAGAATTAGGTATCGACATCGGCAAAGTAAGTTCTGTTATTCAGGTTACCACTCCACACTCGGTATCAAGTTTACGCCAGCGCTTAGGTCGATCCGGAAGAAGAAATTCACCTTCTATTTTACGAATGCTCATCACTGAAAATGAATTGAGTGATAAATCTAATATTGTAGATGGTCTTAGATTAGAGTTGGTTCAGTCATTAGCAATGATACGGTTGCTTATCGTAGAAAATTGGTTTGAACCTGCAGATACAGAGCAAATGCACCTCTCGACACTTTTACACCAGATTCTTGCCGTAATGGCCCAATGGGGGAGCGTCAGAGCAGATCAATTGTACTCTTTACTGTGTGAGCAAGGATCATTCAAAGAAATATCTATTCATCACTTCAAGACCCTTTTGTCCCATATGGGAAAAGTTCAATTGATACAACAAATCAATAGCGGTGAACTAGTTTTAGGAAGTGAAGGTGAACGTCTTTCCAATTCCTATACCTTCTATGCGGTCTTTAAAACACCAGAGGAATTCCGCATTGTTGCCGGTAGCAAAACACTCGGAACGCTACCCGTTGATTCACTTATTCTTAAAGATCAGCACATTATATTTGGTGGTCGTAGGTGGAAGGTCACGGATATTGATGATAAAAAGAAAGTAATCTATGTGAATTCTACAAAAGGCGGTAAACCTCCAAAATTTAACGGTAGTGGCATGTCGATTCATGACAGGGTTCGACAAGAGATGTTAAGCATCTATCGAACTGGTGACTATCGTATAGAGGTCGGCAATCAGAAAATTGATTTCGTGGATAATTCCGGAAGGCAGTTATTTCTGGAAGGAGTGCACTTTTTTAAAGAAGCCAACCTTGAATATCAATCCGTCTATCAAAATGGTAAGCACTGTTATATTTTCTCATGGATGGGTGATAAAGTCGTTAATACCCTTGTTGCTTTACTCATTCGAAGCGGTTTTGCATGTAGCGTTTTTGCTGGTGTTATTGAAGTAGAAAATTCTAATTCGGATGACATAACGAATTGCTTAATAGATATAGCAAATGATGTACTACCGGATGAAACCGAACTTTCGAGAACACTTTCTATTCAGCAAAAGCTGATCGAAAAGTATGATGAATATCTGCCTGAAGAGTTACTAACCGTGGGGTACGGGAGAAAAGCTTTTAATTCTTGGGCTACTAAACAGTGGATATTAGGCAGCCTTGTCTGAGCTGTCGATTCAAATATCGTATAGAAAGTTTTAACCTTCACCAGGTTCAATAGTCTGTAACTGTTGCTTCTATTTCCATACATGGGTCCAAAGCCAGGTTACATACACACCGAGTGTTAGCCAAAATTGGTTTCATTTACCGTCGCCAACATCGAGTAAGAGCCTGTCGGCTCGTTCGCTATTGAGGGCAAATGACTATTCTCTTCTTTCCGCTTTCTGCGTTCAGTCCTTCACTAACGACTCCTGTCGAACAAATACTATGACGTCTGCTGACTCCTGTCGAACAAATACTATGACGTCTGCTGACTTCTGTTCAATCACCACACAGGATCACTCCTGCGGCCGCTATCGGTGGTCATCGGGTTTGCTCGAACAGGGTGATGAATCCTGCTTGCCGGGCCTGTTGTAACCAGTGGCTGAGAACTGGATTGACCGATCGCACGTCGAACAGACCTCCCCGGATAAGAACATGGATTTCAGTGCACAACCACCGCATTTACCGTATATCTCAAACCAGAGGGCTTTGTGATCCTTGTCTCACTCGCCCACAAGACTCGGCCTTGTATGCGATTTCTGTTCGTCGGCTCATACCTTTGCAGTCAGACTGCCTCCGCACAACTCCTCGCGGGACTGCACTTGCCTTAAGCTAGTGGTTATCATCGGTTGGCTTATTAGGCGCAAAATCCGATGCTGGTTTACCCACAGGGGACTTTTACCCCATAAGTTCATGCCCATGCCGGGCGTACCAGGAGCATCCAGCGGACGGCGCTAGACGAACCGCCGCTTATGCAGGCGTTAAACGTAAGGAGTAACATGGAAATATCCAGTTCCGCTGTAACAAGCGCTATGAAAGTTGGAGTTCAAATCATAAGTGCACATAAGCATCCTGTTTTAGAAATTTACCATCAAGTTAGAAATCGTTTTGGGCCAGAAGTTGAATATGATGTTCCAGGAAATATTTCTGGTTCAAAAATTGAAATAAAGAAAGCTAGGCAACAAAATATTTTTGTCGAGTTTACGTTAATTAGTGCTTGTCCGAAAACCCATCAGCCATTGAAAACAGCAGTCTGTGGCCTTAC
>NZ_JAHHPP010000330.1 GCF_024606265.1 Endozoicomonas sp. SESOKO1 | reverse complement strand
GAAATTGATAATAAATGAATCTGTTTTAATTCTTAAAATCACTGATTATTGGCTGGTTTATGGCCGATTTATGGAGAGCGCCTGTATGAATCCCGGAACCATGATTACTGGTACCCATACCTCTTATATTGATATTTCTGGCAACCCTGGCATTGATATCGATGCAAGCGGATCTGTTGATGAGCGCCCAACAACCACCCCCTGGTACAGGTCTGACGATGCAAAAAAGTACTGGCGGGGGCTGGCCGTTGTTTCCCTTGGTACAGCCCTGGGTGCAGGCGGTGAGATGCTGGGCAACTCCCTCGCATTGCAGCGGGATGGGTATTGGCCTTTGCACACTATCGGGAATCCGCAGCCACTTTTGGGAGCGGTCATGGGTTTTGGTTACGGGTTTATCCTCGCCGTATTTAATGAAGCCGTATTTCGCCCAATAATGAAAGTCTGTTTAGAAAACAGAACCATCAGCACGCCGCGGAGTCAACCGGCTGCCATCACTACCCGGGTTGAAATTCCTGCTGATCATAGTGCTGTTGGGGATGTAAGTGCAGTCGTCAGAAAAAGTTTCGAAAATGGCCCGGATATGGTATAAAGCGCCACTTGATTTCGAGATGCGATTTCAGGATGGGGCGCATTGCGTTCAGTCTCAGGGCTGGGCAAAATAAACCCTGCTTAACTAACTGTTGAAAATAGATCTCACATTCACCGACACATCATTCCGGGTGCCAGCTCTTTTCAGGGATGCTTTTTTCTGTGAGGGCCTGGTCGAATGCATGGGGTGTTTGGAGGCATAACCCTGAATCAGGAGATTCCCATGACTCAAGTCACTATGCGTGACATGCTCAAGGCTGGCGTGCACTTCGGCCACCAGACCCGCTACTGGAACCCAAAGATGAACAAGTACATCTTTGGTGCGCGCAACAGAATTCATATCATCAACCTTGAGCACACCCTGCCTGCCTTTAATGGCGCCCTGCAGTTTATCGGCAAACTGGCTGAAGGCAAGAACAAGGTTCTGTTTGTTGGTACCAAGCGCGCTGCTGGCAAAATCATTCGTGAAGAAGCTACTCGCAGTGGCATGCCTTACGTTGATCACCGCTGGCTGGGTGGTATGCTGACCAACTACAAGACCATTCGTCAGTCCATCAAGCGTCTGCGTGATCTTGAAAGTCAGCGTGACGACGGTACTTTTGAAAAGCTGACCAAGAAAGAAGCGCTGATGCGCAGCCGTGATCTGGAAAAACTGGATCGCAGCCTGGGCGGTATCAAGGATATGGGCAGTCTGCCAGACGCTCTGTTCGTTATCGATGTTGAGCATGAGCGTATTGCCATCCAGGAAGCCAACAAGCTGGGTATCCCTGTTATTGGTATCGTTGATACCAACTCAAGCCCTGAAGGTGTGGACTACATCATTCCGGGTAACGATGATGCGATCCGTGCTATCCAGCTGTACCTGAAGGCTGCTGCTGATGTGATTCTGGAAGGTCGTACCCGTGCAAGCACTGGTGCTGAAGACGAGTTTGTCGAAATCGAAGAGCCTTCTGTGGCTGAGGAAGCTCCCAAGGCTGAAGAAGCGGAAGGTTCTGAAGAAGCCTGAGGCTTCGAAGATCCGGCTTCAGGCAGCATCTGAGTAAGCTGGTCCTGCAGCAATAGAAGGTGCTGTTTGCCGATTTTGGAAAAAAGTAAGGGGGCTTTGCCCCCTTTTTTCCGATGTACAGATAACTATTCTTTTATGCCGATTTTATTTTATTTAAGATGGTGGCATAAAAAGACGGTCAATTTGAGAGGAATCAACCATGGCAGCTATTAGTGCAGCACTGGTAAAAGAACTGCGTGAGCGAACAGGCCTGGGCATGATGGAGTGCAAGAAAGCACTGGTTGAAGCACAGGGTGACATTGAAGTTGCAATCGAAGAGATGCGTAAGTCCGGACAGGCAAAAGCGGCCAAGAAAGCCGGTCGTATCGCGGCAGAAGGTATTGTAACCGTTAAAGTGGCTGACGATGCCAGCTTTGGTGTGCTGGTTGAAGTCAACAGTGAAACTGACTTCGTAGCCCGTGATGACAACTTCCTGGGCTTCGTTCAGCAGGTGGTTGACGCTGCTTTTGCCCGTAAGGAAGCAGACGTCAATGCCCTGATGGAAGGCGAACTGGAAGAAGCCCGTCAGGCGCTGGTTCAGAAGATTGGTGAGAACATCGGTGTTCGTCGTATTGCTATCGTTGCAGGCGGCGTTATCGGTTCTTACGTTCACGGTAACAACCGCATCGCTGTCCTCACCCAGCTGGAAGGTGGTGATACTGAACTGGCCCGTGATATCGCCATGCACGTCGCCGCTGTTAATCCTCAGGTGGTTAACAAGGAAGACATGCCGGCAGAGCTGGTAGAAAAAGAGAAAGAAATCTTCAAGGCCCAGGCTGAACAGTCTGGCAAGCCTGCCAACATCATCGAGAAGATGATTGAAGGCCGTATCAGCAAGTTCCTGGCAGAAAGCAGCCTGGTTGAACAGCCTTTCGTTAAAGACCCTGATACCACCGTTGGTGCCCTGGCCAGTAAAGCCGGCGCTACTGTAACCGGCTTCGTCCGTTTTGAAGTGGGTGAAGGTATCGAGAAAGAAGAAGTGGACTTTGCTGCTGAAGTCCGCGCTCAGGCAGGACTGTAATAAAAAGGCCAGCCCATTGGGTTGGCCTTTTCGTGTCTATCCGTGAGTGTAATTTAGCCAACCAGACTCGGAAACTGAACATGCCGGCAAGTGATAGTCAACCAAAATACAAGCGTATACTGCTGAAGCTCAGTGGTGAAGCCCTTCAGGGTGAGGGTGAGTTTGGTATTGATCCCAGGGTCCTGGATCGAATGGCCCTGGAAATCGGTCAGTTAGTAGGGATCGGTGTACAGGTTGGTATCGTTATTGGTGGTGGAAACCTCTTTCGTGGCGCGGCCCTCAGTGCTGCAGGCCTTGACCGGGTAACCGGCGATCATATGGGGATGCTGGCAACCGTGATGAATGCCCTTGCCATGCGTGATGCCCTTGAACGATCCAATATTAATACCCGGGTTATGTCCGCCATTCCCATGAGTGGCGTTGTTGAGCATTATGATCATCGCCGTGCCATGAGGTATCTCAACTCTGGTGATGTGGTGATTTTTTCTGCCGGTACCGGAAACCCGTTTTTTACCACCGACTCAGCAGCCTGTCTGAGAGGCATTGAGGTGGGCGCCGATGCTGTCCTCAAGGCCACCAAGGTTGACGGTGTCTATGACAAGGATCCGGTAAAGCATTCTGATGCGGTTAAATTTGATCAGCTGACCTACGATGATGTCCTGGAGCGCAAACTGGGCGTTATGGATTTAACAGCGATTTGCCTGGTACGAGACCAGCAGATGCCGGTTCGGGTATTTAACATGAACAAATCCGGCGCGCTGTTGAATCTTGTGGTCGGCGGTAATGAAGGAACACTGGTAAACGGGGGTTAATGATGATCAATGAGATTAAAGATGATGCCAGAGACCGTATGGGCAAAACCATTGAATCGTTGACGGTTGCTTTCAACAAGATTCGTACCGGTCGAGCTCACCCAAGCCTTCTTGATGGTATCAGGGTTTCTTACTACGGCTCAGAAACGCCGCTGAGTCAGCTGGCTAACGTTTCTGTTGAAGATGGTCGTACGCTTGCGGTGCGTGTCTGGGAACGGCAGATTGTCCCTGACATTGAGAAGGCGATTCTGAAGTCTGACCTGGGTCTGAATCCTTCAACGGCCGGTGAGGTTATTCGTATTCCCCTGCCACCGCTGACCGAGGAAACCCGTAAGGGCTATATTCGTCAGGCGCGTCAGGATGCGGAGAACGCCCGCATTGCCATCCGCAATATTCGCCGTGATGCCCTGGCGGATATCAAGGAGCTGGAAAAGGAAAAAGAGATCAGTGAAGACGATGAACGTCGTGGCCAGGACGATGTTCAGAAGCTGACGGATAAATTTATTGCTGAAGTTGATAAATACCTGTCTGCCAAGGAAGAAGATTTAATGGCGATCTAATGGCTGACAGTACTGGTTTGGCGTCATTGCCCTGTCGGGTATTTCCGGCAGGAAAAAGGATGCAATGACGGCGAAATTTCAGGCGTCAGTTGTCTTTTGATACGTTGTGGGTGCTTGCTTTTTACGGCAGGCTCCTGCAAGGTTCTATTGTTACACTTTTTTTTTACCTGCCAATTTTCAGATCGTCTTAATCCATGGCCAATACATTATTACAGGGAAAAAGCGGCATTCAGGGAGTTCCGCAAGAGAGGCTGCCGCGCCATGTGGCTATTATTCTTGATGGTAATAACCGTTGGGCCAAACGGAAACACCTGCCCGGGCTTGCCGGGCATCGCGCGGGTGTTAACCGGGTTCGTGAAGTGGTTGAAGCCTGCGTTGACCAGGGTGTTGAAGTGCTCACGCTGTTTGCTTTCAGCAGTGAGAACTGGAATCGACCGGTCATTGAAGTGAACGGACTTTTGCGCCTTTTCCTGGGGGTTCTCAAGCGAGAGGCCCGGCGGTTGAAGGAAAATCGCATCAGGCTGAAGGTGATCGGTGACGTTACCCGATTCAGTCCTGAAATCCAGAAATACATTCAAGAAGTAGAAACGCTGACTTCTGATGATTATCTGGTGACGCTGGTGATTGCTGCCAACTATGGTGGCATGTGGGATATCGCTACTGCTGCACGGCAACTGGCAGAAAGAGTGGCCCGTGGCGAGCTTGAACCGGAAAGTATTGATGAGTCAACGCTTGAGCAGCATCTCAGTACCTCCGGTTTACCCGCGCCGGACCTTTTGATTCGTACCAGTGGTGAGCAGCGAATCAGTAACTTTCTGTTGTGGCAATGTGCTTACAGTGAATTTTATTTTACCGATACCTTGTGGCCTGATTTTGGCCGTGAAGAATTACAGCAGGCACTGCTAAGCTATGCCCGTCGCCAGCGACGATTTGGCAAAACCAGCGAGCAGGTGGAGGCTGAAACACTGTGCTGAAACAAAGAATTATAACGGCGCTTTTATTGGCGCCAGTTGCCCTGGCAGGCGTGTTTCTATTGCCGTTGGCCGGTTTTGGTGTCTTTATTGCCGCTATCATTATGGTGGCGGCCTGGGAGTGGGCAAACCTCTCCGGTTTTGAACAACGATCTGTACGTCTGGCCTATGTGTTGGCTATTGGTGCTTTCTGTGGTCTGACACTTTTTTTGTCTCCCTATCTGATCCTTGGTCTGGCTGCCGTCTGGTGGCTGATCGCTTTTATTCTTGTCAAGCAATATCCAGGGAGCGGGTCCTTGCTTGAGAGCAGGGCTTTCAGGTTGATGACGGGTTTGCTGACCCTGGTGCCGGCATGGCTGGGTCTTTATCAACTCAAACAAATGACAGACTCAGGCTGGTTGATCGTTACCCTTCTGGTCATGGTCTGGGCGGCAGACTGCGGTGCTTATTTTGCTGGCAAACGTTTCGGTAAAATAAAGCTTATCGAGCGGGTCAGCCCCAAAAAAACCCTTGAGGGACTGGTTGGGGGGTTACTGTTTTCCATGCTGATTTCAAGCCTTGTGACGTTGCTTGGCAGTGTCAGCTTTGCTCAGGGGGTGTCACTGTTGACACTGACCATACTGACCGTTCTGGTTTCCGTTCTGGGCGACCTCTGGGAAAGTGTTTTGAAACGTTACCGGGGTGTCAAGGACAGTGGCAACCTGCTGCCGGGTCATGGTGGTGTGCTCGACCGAATTGATAGCCTGACTGCGGCCGTTCCGATATTTACGCTTTATATCATGATAACCAGGGGAGTATAGGTCATGACCGTATCATGCTCTCAATCTGGCAGACAGCGGGTTTGTGTGTTGGGATCCACAGGGTCCATTGGTAAAAGTACATTGGATGTTATTGCCCGCAATCCGGATCAATACAGCGTTCACTCTTTAATAGCGGGCAAAAATGCAGATCTTATGCTGGAACAGGCTCGTCAGTTCCGGCCGCAATATATCGTTATGGCGGATGATCAGGCAGCCAGCAATTTAAGGGCAGATCTTCAGTCTGAAGGCCTGAAAATTTCTGTTGAATCCGGCCTGGATGCCATGAACCAGGTGGCGGCCGATGGTGATGTTGATGTGGTTATGGCCGCTATAGTCGGTGCTGCAGGGCTATCGCCAACCCTGGCCGCTGTTCGTGCCGGAAAAAAAATACTCCTGGCGAACAAGGAAACGCTGGTGATGACCGGTACGTTGTTCATGGATGCGGTCAAGGCGTCTGGCTCTGTACTCCTTCCTATTGATAGTGAGCACAACGCCATTTTTCAGTGCTTGCCTGCTGATCACCACAGGGGCCTTGATCGGGCAGGGGTCAGAAGAATATTGCTGACCGCTTCCGGAGGTCCATTTCGACAGTCGCCGGTGGAAAGTTTTGCCGCTGTTACCCCTGAACAGGCCTGTGCCCATCCAAACTGGAGTATGGGGCGTAAAATTTCGGTAGACTCTGCCACGATGATGAATAAGGGGCTGGAGTTTATTGAAGCGTGCTGGTTGTTTGATGCCCGCCCTGAGCAGGTAGAGGTGGTGATTCATCCGCAAAGCATCATCCACTCAATGGTGGATTATGAGGACGGCTCGGTACTTGCCCAGATGGGAAATCCCGACATGAGAACGCCCATTGCCCACGCCCTGGCATGGCCGGGAAGAATACCCTCCGGTGTTGCTCCCCTGTCCCTGACCGAGATCGCCAGACTGGACTTCTATGCTCCGGATATGATGCGTTATCGTTGCCTGAAACTGGCCCAGGATGCGGCACGCACCGGTGGTACCGCAGCTGCTATGCTCAATGCTGCCAATGAAATTGCCGTTGATGCATTTCTGGAACGCAAACTGCGTTTTGACCGTATACCTGAAGTGATTGATGCAACATTGCAGACCTTGCCGGTCATGAGTGCCCGGGATATGGATCAAGTGCTGGAAGCTGACAGGGAAGCTCGCTATCTGGCGCAGAAACAGGTTTCACAAATGCAGGGTGTTGCATGATTTTTGAATCACTCTTGTCGGATATTGCCGGTTCAGCGCAAACCCTATTTGCTTTCGTGGTGACCCTGGGAATACTGGTCAGTATTCACGAATATGGTCACTTCTGGGTTGCCCGGCGCTGTGGTGTCAAGGTTCTCCGCTTCTCCGTGGGGTTTGGCAAGTCATTGTGGAGTTGGACTGACCGTCACGGCACTGAATACAGCATTGCGGCCATACCGCTGGGTGGCTATGTCAAAATGCTTGATGAGAGGGAAGGGCCGGTACCTGCTGATGAACAGCACCTTTCCTTTAACAGCAAGCCCGTCCTTTCCCGGATTGTGATTGTTGCTGCCGGGCCTGCCGCTAACTTTCTGCTGGCCGTTTTTGCCCTTTGGCTGATGTATATGGTGGGTGTTCGTACCCTGATGCCACAGGTGGGTGAAGTGGTTCCCGATTCACCGGCTGCCGTTGCAGGCATTCATTCCGGAGACGAAATCGTTGCCGTGAACGGTGTGGAAACGCCGGGCTGGCAGGCGGTAAATATGGAGCTTCTGGCCTACATTGGTGAGAGCAGAAATCTTAATGTCTCTGTCCGCTCTGGTGAACCCGGGGAAGTTCCTGAAGGGGCTGTCCGCGATAAAAGCATGGCGATCGTTGACTGGCTGGTTAATGAAGAGCAGCCAAACCCCATTCGCTCTCTGGGTATAGTGCCATACTCTCCTGACATCCCAGCGGTGATTGGCCAGTTAGCGGAGGATGGGGCAGCAGCGAGGGATGGTCTGGAGTCCGGTGATAAAGTCCTGCGTGTTAATGGAGAAACCGTCGTTGACTGGATGCACTTTGTTGACGTGATCCGTAACCATGCGGGTAAGCCGCTGCAATTGCTGGTTGAACGGGGTGGTGTCAGCCAGGAGATTCAGTTAACCCCGGGCAGTCGCTCCACTGATGGGGAGACAACCGGTTTTATTGGTGCTGGCGTACAACCGGTTTCCTGGCCTGAGAACATGATTCGCCACTTACAGTTCGGGCCGGTTGACTCGTTGCTGAAAGGTGCCCAGGCGACCTGGTCATTGACCAGCATGACCCTGGAGTCCCTCTGGAAGATGGTTGCCGGGCTGGTTTCAGTGAAAAACTTGAGCGGTCCGATAACCATTGCTAAAGTGGCTGGCGCGTCGCTTGAGTCCGGACTGGAAAATTTTCTCTATTTTCTGGCCATGTTGAGCGTCAGCCTGGGGGTGTTGAACCTGCTCCCTATTCCGGTGCTGGATGGTGGTCACCTGCTTTTCTACCTTGTTGAAATGGTCAGGGGAAAGCCGCTTTCTGAGAAAACACAGACACTGGGTTTGAAAATAGGGGTAACCTTTGTTGTTGGAGTGATGATGTTGGCCATGTATAACGACCTCAGTCGCCTCTTTCAATAATGCCTTCAATCATCCTGGTGCAAGAAAATTACTTTGCGCTCTGCGCATCTGCAAATCATGAATAGCGGTGTGGAAATTGAAGAGCATGTTTTTCACGTTAATGCGAAATGAACACGGATAAGAACGGATTCCATGAAGCGATCACTGTTGTCTCTGCTGATTGGCTCTTTAGCCATCGTGCCTGCTGCCCAGGCCTTTGTCGTCTCAGATATCCGGATTGATGGCCTTCAGCGGGTTTCAGCCGGGACTGTATTTAATGCCCTGCCTGTTGAGGTTGGTGATGATATTGAATCACCGGATATTGCCGGGGCTGCCAGGGCGCTTTATCAAACCGGGTATTTCAATGACATTCGCATGGCCCGTGAAGGTGATGTGCTGGTGGTTGCGGTTGTTGAACGACCTTCCATCAGTGCAATCGAGATCGAGGGCAATAAGGCCATCAAGACGGAAGACCTGATGACTGGCCTGGAACGTTCCGGCCTGGCTGAAGGTGAGATTTTCCAGCAGGCTACACTGGAAGCGATCCGTCTTGAGCTTGAGCGCCAATACGTTGGCCAGGGGCGATATGGTGCCAGGATCACGGCCGATGTTGAAGCGCAGCCCCGTAACCGGGTGAAGTTGCGTATCAATGTCAAGGAAGGCAAGGTGGCTACCATACAGCATGTCAATGTTGTGGGTAATACGGCCTTTCCCAAAGATGAGCTGATTGACCTGTTTGAGCTGCAGAAGTCCGAGTGGTATCGGTTCTTCAGTTCTGCGGATAAATACTCCCGTGAGAAACTGTCCGGTGACCTTGAGCGTTTGAGGTCATGGTACCTTGATCGCGGTTATATCAATTTTAATATTACCTCCACACAGGTTTCTATCAGTCCTGACAAGCAGAGTGTCTATATCACGGTCAACGTTGACGAGGGTGATAAGTACACAATCAGTGACGTCAAGCTTGCCGGTGACTTGATTATTCCGGAAGAAGAGGCCAAAAAGCTGCTGCTGGCCCAGCCGGATCAGGTGTTCTCCCGTAAACTGATCACCACCACAGAAGAAATTCTGAGCCGTCGCCTTGGTAACGAGGGGTACACTTTTGCCAATGTGACGGGAATTCCAAAGCCGGATCATGAAAACAAAACCGTTGAGTTGACCTTCTTTGTGGATCCGGGCAGAAGAGCTTACGTTCGTCGCATCAATTTCTCGGGTAATACCAAAACCGATGATGAGGTACTGCGTCGGGAAATGCGCCAGATGGAGGGCGCTTCTGCCAATACCCAGAAGATTGAGCAGTCCAAGGTGCGGCTTGAGCGTCTCGGGTTTTTCAAGGAAGTTAATGTTGAAACGCCGCCTGTTCCCGGAACCAGCGATCAGATTGATGTGAATTACACCGTAGAGGAGCAGCCTTCTGGCAGTGTGACCGCCAGTATCGGTTACTCCCAGTCTGATGGTCTGCTGCTCGGTGGTTCTGTCAGCCAGAGCAACTTCCTGGGTACTGGCAACAAGGTGACGGTTGGTCTGAATAAAAGTGATGTCAGCCAGCTCTACAATTTCAGCTTTATGGATCCCTATTACACCGTTGATGG
This sequence comes from Endozoicomonas sp. SESOKO1, assembly GCF_024606265.1. GTDB lineage: Bacteria > Pseudomonadota > Gammaproteobacteria > Pseudomonadales > Endozoicomonadaceae > Endozoicomonas. The sequence goes on along the minus strand of NZ_JAHHPP010000330.1, from coordinate 21,926 downwards.
GGTATCCCGCGGTTTTGATGTCTACTATCGAACTTATGACTACAGTGATTCGGACATCTCCAGTTATGCGGCTGACACGTTTGGCGGTAACGTCCGTTTCGGGTATCCATTGTCTGAAACAGAGTCCATTAATTTCAGTCTCGGGATTGATGGTACTGAGATTACCACCGGTTCTGGCACGCCTCAGGCGATTATCGATTATCTCGCCGCAGAAGGTACCAAGTTTACCAATATCAAAACGTCGCTGGGCTGGTCACAGTCAGAGCTGAACCGTGGGCTTTTACCAACGGCCGGTTATTCCCAAAGTGTATCGTTGTCGGCTGCTTTACCGGGTTCAACCACCACGTTCTATAAGCTGCTTTATCGGGGACAATATTTCCAGCCAATTACCCGCAGTTTAACCGCACGGTTTGCCACCCGCCTTGGTTATGGTGGTGCCTATGGCGACACTTCAGAAATGCCGTTCTTTGAGAATTTTTATGCCGGTGGCTTTGGTTCTGTCAGGGGATTCAAGGACAACTCCCTTGGACCAAAGGCTGCGCAGCGGGATAACAACGATGACTACAACAGCATGGGTGGTGATGTGCTGATTGAGGGTACGGTTGAGGTGCTATTCCCATTACCGTTTGTCAAGGATCAGCGTTCATTAAGAACCAGTGTGTTCTTTGATTTCGGTAATGTGTTTGATACCACCTGTGCCAATCCCGACCTTGTCACTGATTGCTACAAACCGGACCTGGGTGAGCTGCGCTACAGTGCCGGTGTGGGCCTGACCTGGATTACCCCCCTTGGTCCGCTGACCTTCAGTCTGGCCAAGGCCCTGAATGCCAAAGGCAAGGATGAAACCCAGACCTTCCAGTTCTCTCTGGGTACGCCATTCTGATAGTGTTCTGCCCTCCTGTAAGAGGGCGCTTTACGTAATTAAAAGGTGCTATCAGGCACCTTTTCTTTATAATGCACCATTTAACCGTTTTCAGGAGATTTATTTTGAAATCGATCAGACTGGCATTCCTGGCCCTGTTTCTGCTGGCCCCTCTGGCCAATGCCGCCACGACCGGCAGTAAAATCGGTGTGCTTGATACCTTGATGGTATTGAGTGAATCCAACGCTGGCAAACAGTACGCCAAAACGTCTGAAGCCACCTTCAAGCCCCAGTTAGTCGCTCTGCAGAAACTGGAAAATGAAGTTCGTAATATGCAGGAAAAACTGCAGAAAGATGGCCCGACATTGAGTGCCGATCAGTTGAAAGTTCGTCAGCTGGAGTTACAGCGCAAGTATGAAGACTTGCAACTGAAAGGACGACAGTATCAGACTGAAAAGGGAGAAGCGGATAATGCAGAGCGTGAAAGACTGCGTCCAAAACTGCAGGCTGCCATCGATAAAGTCGTTAGTGAATTAAAGCTGGACCTGGTCATTGATCGCCAGATGGCCATCTATGCCAGCCCGGGTATCGATATTACCCGCAAGGTTATTGAAAGCCTGAACCAGATGAAGTAATCAATCATGACTGATGTTTATACTTTGTCCCAACTGGCAGATAAGTGCGATGCCCGGCTGCAGGGAGATGGGGATAAGCAGCTCTCAGGCCTGAATACCCTTCAGGATGCACAGGGGCATGAGTTAAGCTTTCTGGCTAACCCGGCTTATGGCAAATATCTGGAAACCACTCAGGCCGGTGCTGTTATTCTCAGCCCTGATTCCGCCAGTGGGTTTTCCGGAAATGCCCTGATTATTGATAACCCATACCTGGCTTATGCCCGGCTGTCGTCACTGTTCGATCCTGACCGCGGTGGTCAGGAAGGTATCCACCCCAGTGCGGTTGTTGATCAGACAGCGATGGTTGATGCTACCGCTGCTATCGGTGCCAATGTTGTTATTGAGGCAGGTGTGCAGATTGCGGCGGGTGTACGCATTGATGCCGGTACCGTGGTTGGTCACGACTCCGTGCTCGGTGCCGGTGTCCACCTGCATCGAAACGTTACCATCTGCCACGGTGTTACCATCGGCGATCGGACCATCATTCATTCCGGAGCGGTGATTGGTGGTGACGGCTTTGGTAATGCCCACTCCGATGGTCGCTGGTACAAAATAGCGCAGATCGGCGGTGTGGTGATCGGCAGCGATGTTGAAATAGGCAACAACACCTGTATAGATCGCGGTGCGCTGGGTGATACAGAGATACACAATGGTGTCCGCCTGGATAACCTGATCCAGATTGCTCACAATGTGGTGATTGGCGAAAACACGGCCATTGCGGCCGGTGTCGGTATTTCCGGAAGTACAGCGATTGGTAAAAATTGTACTATTGCCGGAGCAGCCGGTTTTGCCGGTCATCTGACCATCGCCGATGGTACGTTTATCAGTGGCATGGCCATGATTACGCGCTCAATTACCAGGGCTGGTTCCTACTCTTCGGGTACCGGTTTTATGGAGAGCCGTGAGTGGCGGAAAAACGTGGTTCGTTTCCGGCAATTGGATGATCTGGCCAGGCGGGTTAAGCAGCTGGAGAAGTCGTGATACTGATAATGAGTACACTGGACGCCCTCTGTTAACCACCGGTGAGGATTGTTGCGATAAAGAAAAGGCTGGTTCTCCAGCCTTTTTCTGTTATCGAAGATTAGAGTTTATGGCGAATGAGACGAATTGAGGAAATTAAGGAGATCCTGCCCCATCGGTATCCTTTTCTACTGGTGGATCGGATTCTTCATGTGGATATAGAAAATGGCACCATCGAGTGTCTTAAAAATGTATCCAGCAATGAGCCACATTTTAATGGTCATTTCCCTCAGCATCCGGTGATGCCGGGGGTGTTGATTATTGAAGCGATGGCTCAGTCGGCAGGTATCCTTGGTTATCACATTCGCAAGACGGATGGCGATACCATCTACTATTTCGCCGGAGTGGATAAAGTGCGTTTTCGCACACCGGTGGTTCCTGGTGATCAGTTGATTCTTCGTTCAAAACTGCTGGCACTGAAACGGGATATCTGGAAATTTGCCTGTGAGGCGGTGGTTGATGGTAATATGGTCTGCTCTGCAGAAGTTACGTGTGCAAGAAAGGAAATAAAATCTTGAGCGACACACCCTCCGTTACTGATTCTGCCAGGGCTGTCGAAGCCGTTAGCCCGCTGAAAGCAGATATTCATCCAACTGCCAGGGTTCATCCCACGGCTATTGTCGAACCGGGTGCCCGTATTGGTGAAGACGTAGAAGTTGGACCGTGGACTTATATCGGGCCGGGTGTTGAAGTGGGTATGGGTACCCGCATCAACTCCCATGTGGTGATCAAGGGCCCGACAGTCATCGGGAAAAATAACCGTATTTTTCAGTTCTCCAGTGTTGGTGAAGAATGCCAGGATAAAAAATACGCGGGTGAACCCACTCGCCTGGTGATCGGTGATAACAATGTTATCCGTGAAGGCTGCACCATCCATCGTGGCACGATCCAGGACCAATGGCTGACCGCCATTGGCAGCAACAATTTGCTGATGGCCTGCGTTCATGTGGCCCATGACTGTGTTATAGGCGACAACTGCATTATTGCTAACAATGTGGCACTTGCCGGTCATGTGATGGTTGGTGATAGCGTCATACTGGGTGGTTACACCACTGTCCACCAGTTCTGCAGGATTGGCGCTTTCAGCATGAGCGCTGCCCATACGGCGCTGTTCAAAGATGTACCGGCATTTATCATGTCCAGTGGTAATCCGGCCAAAGCCCATGGCATGAACTTTGAAGGCATGCGTCGCCGGGGCTACACGCCTGAACTGATCAGCAAACTGCGACAGTGCTATAAGGTCATTTACCGTCAGGGTTTGAGAACGGCTGAAGCGATTGACCGGCTGGAAAGCATGGAGCCGTCTCCGGAAATTCAGCTGCTGATTGACTCTCTGAAGTCATCGACCCGCGGTATAACCCGGTGATGCAATCGGCAGCTCCTTCATTACGTGTTGCATTGGTTGCCGGAGAGGCCTCAGGGGATATTCTCGGGGCCGGGTTGATCCGGGAAATCAAGCGACATTATCCAGATGCCTATTGCTATGGTATTGGCGGTCCCCTGATGAAGTCAGAAGGCTTTGACAGCCTGTTCCCAATGGAGCGACTGTCGGTGATGGGGCTGGTTGAGGTTCTGGGCCGCCTTCGTGAACTGCTGGGCATCCGAAAACAATTACGGGAGCGGCTGATTGCGGATCAGCCCGATGTATTTATTGGTATTGATGCCCCTGATTTTAACCTGGCACTTGAGCGCAAGCTGAAAGCTTCCGGCATTCCAACCGTGCATTATGTCAGCCCCCAGGTATGGGCCTGGCGTGAAGGCCGCCTGAAGAAAATCCGCCACGCTGTCGACCATATGCTGGCACTGCTGCCGTTTGAAGCGGACTATTACCGGGATCATGGAGTACCTGTGACCTTTGTCGGCCACCCCCTGGCTGACCAGATTCCGATGAATCCTGATCAGGATGCCGCCAGACAGTCACTGGGTGTCAGCCATGGTGGATGGCCTCTGATCGGACTCTTGCCGGGAAGCCGCAAAACAGAGATCGTCAAACTTGGGCAATTGTTTCTTGAGACAGCGCGCCTGCTCAGAAAGGACTTTCCCGATGCCCGTTTTTTAATTCCCTGCGCCAATAAACGACGAAAAAAGCAGGTTCTGGCCATTGTCAGTGAGTTTCCGGACCTTGACGTAACCGTCTATGATGGTCAGGCACAGTCGGTTATGGCGGCATCGGATGGGGTTCTGATCGCCTCGGGAACCGCTGTTCTTGAAGCTGCCCTGCATAAAAAACCGCTGGTGGTCAGTTATAAAATGGCACCACTCAGTTATGCCATTATCAGCCGGATGGTTAAGGTTAACTATGTCTCTCTGCCAAACCTGCTGGCCAACAGGGCGTTGGTACCTGAAGTGTTACAGAACGAGGCTACCCCTGAAAACCTTCATGGTTTTATGAAGCGGGCGATTGAGGATCAGGATTACCGGGACGCTCTGCGGCACTCTTTCACAGAGATTCACCATCAACTGAAGCAGGATGCCAGCAGGTTGGCCTTTGAGGCGGTGATGTCGGTCATTCAGCGGGCTAAGAGCCAATGAAGCAAAATCAATTTTACGAGTTTGAATCCAGTGACACAGGAATAATCATTGCCGGTGTTGATGAAGTGGGCAGAGGCCCTTTGTGTGGGCCGGTGATTGCTGCTGCCGTCATTCTCGATCCTGCCTGCCCGATTGAAGGTCTTAATGATTCCAAAAAACTGTCGGAAAAACGGCGGGAGGCACTGTTTGACATTATTTGTCGTGATGCCCTGGCCTGGTCGCTGGGCAGGGCTGACGTAGCAGAAATCGATGAACTGAATATTCTCCATGCCACCATGCTGGCCATGCAGCGGGCCGTTGCAGGGTTATCGGTCACACCCGGACTGGCTTATATCGATGGCAACCGCTGCCCAGCGCTTTCCTGCCGCGCTGAAGCCATTGTAAAAGGCGATAGCCGTGTGCCTGAGATTGCGGCTGCGTCCATTATTGCCAAGGTGACCCGGGACCGGGAAATGTTGATTATGGATGGCGAGTGGCCGGGTTATGGCATCGCCAGTCATAAAGGCTATCCCACCAGGGTGCACCTGGAGGCATTAAGGAAACTGGGGCCTGCTCCATTCCATCGTCGTTCATTTAAGCCTGTGAGCGAATTGTTGGATTCTCTGGGACTGGTATAGAGTCACTTTGCACAAGGTTGACTTTGCGCAATGATGACCAAAAGCCCGGCGACGGCTTTAGTCCTGAATTAACTTACTGATTACTAACAACTCATCGAAATGATGAGCTACCCGCTGCTTCAATTATTTTTCAAGATAAAGTCGATAATGCCCGGCAGTACTTTTACGCATTGGCAGGATGGTTGTGCCTAAATGGAGAACGTGACTGGTTTTCATACAACAGGGCTGGATAGGTAATTAGCTAAACATGGAAAAAGTAGTTACGTAATTTAATAGCACCAAAATACTTATACAACAGGAATATCTACCGACTAAAAAAAAAAAATGAATTGGGGAAAAATACAACCACACAGCAAGCATATTGAAAAAGTTCTCGCAAAGTCTGTGATTTCTTTAAATCTTGAATTTTTGGGTTATCAAAATGAAAAAGTTCCAGCGTACTATCCTGAGAAAAGCCATGTTGGGCATGAAAAAACAGAAGGGTATGACTCTTTTGGAAATCATCATCGCCCTGGGTATTATCGGTGTTGTTTCTGCGGGTGTTGTTGTTCTGGCTCAGCGTGCTATTGATGCCCAGAACATGACCAAAGCAACTCAGGCGGCAAACACCGCTCAGATTGCCATGACTCAGACGTATCGTAATTTGGGTAAATACCCGGCTTCTACAGATCGGGCTGGGGCGATTGACGTTGCTAATGGGCTGCTTGGTTTGGGTCGTGTGGCTGAGGATGATGTTAAAAATGCCTTCACCGGTGAGATAATCCCAATTTATGCATTTGACAGGTTGAATGCTGACGATAACAAAGCGTTTGCGCTTGCATACGAGGGGTTATCTTTGGATCAGTGTCGTCAGTTGGTGACGAACACCGTTGAAATGTTCCCATATATTGAGGTGCAAGCAGGCGCAACATCTGCAAAACCAGCAACTGCCTATCAAGCTGCTACCGCTGCAGCAGGAACTGCCGGTGCGGCGGTTCTTCAGGCACCTAATGGTGGTGCAAATAATCTGGATTTGACTAACATGACACATGTTTCAAATCTGTGTGGTACTGACGAAGGTGCTACCTATACTGTACTGCTCGGCAACAGCTAATCGGTAATGACCTGAAAACTGACATGGATGTCTGTTTTCGGTTTTGATTCCTATCAGTTTAATAGCCAAAAATTTTTTTCTATCAAAATTAAAGCTTCCTGTTTTATTCCCCATTTTATTTTGTTTTTACTGTTCACTAGCTGGCAATAATCAGTACCGTGTAAATGATAAAAGGTTATAGTCCATGTATAGACAACGAGGCTTTGGCCTTTTGGAAATTATAATCGCTGTCAGCGTACTGGGTGTAATCCTGTCCTATATGGGCTTGTATGCGCAGAAGCAGGCAGTTATTAAATCCAAAGAACATGTCGCTTCAAAACTGGTGCATCTGACGGACAATATCCAGCGTTATTCCAGCTACAAGAATGTTAACCGACAGCTGAACCCATTGCTGCAGAATAACTATCATGGCGGTGAGCTTGAGCATGTATTCCCGGATGATATTGTCGGTCATATCACCGATCGGGTATTTATTGGCGCGTTGGGATTGCCGGATGGCGAAAAGGTTGACTGGTTAAAACAGTCCAGTTGTTTTGATGGGCGGACCCAGCCACAGGGGCTTGGCTATGTACCCGAAGGTGCCAATCTGTTTCTCCAGTGCAGTGAGGGTGTTGACGATCTTTGGGATCTGGAATATGCCGGTACCGCTCTGCGGTTTCGCGGCCCTGCTGCCAACCGTGACTCAGTGGGTCAATCCATCAGTTATTATGTGTACTCCGGGTCTCCCCTTACTGCGGTGGTGGATATCGCCAGCTTTGTGCAGGCGGCGGATGCCAACCAGGGCCTTGGTATTGCCGTGGAGTTCAGTAAGGTCATTATCAGCGGGCCGAACGATAACCCACAACTGGAATTGGTGGCCGTGCCGACCGATCCCAACCAGTTCAGTTACAGCTACAGCGACATGCTGGAGCTTGATGAAGCGACCCGAAATCTTTTCTTTACGCTTACGGATGGGCAGAGAATTGCGCTGACTCTGTCTACGCAGTCCTTTTCCGGGGAAGCGCTGTTGATTGACGGTTCTAACGAGATGGACTCTGGCGCTGATCTTTGCTGGAGTGGAACCACCAATACCTCGGAGCGCTGCATGACCATCGCTCACAGTGAAGTAGAAGACGAGGTGTCACTTGATCTGTCCCAATTTGATCTTGTGGATACTGGCGCGATTGCCTTCAGGAGCAGTGATGATGAGAATGCCAGGTCAAGAACGCCTGTCGAGGCTTCTTTCGAGACGTTTGAAGGCAGTGCCGGACATGTTCAACCGCCGGCAGAAATCGACATGATTACTTGCCCCACCGGTTTTGACAACAAGTTTTCCGCAGTGGTGAGTTCGTTTAGCTCGGCAGGTGTCAATGCCGAGTTTACTGAAGAGAGCAAACAGTCCGACGGTACATTAGATGATGGTCTCCATGCGCTTGTGTCTGCCGTGACGATCGATTGGGAAAAAGTTGAGACTGTGTCAGAGCGTAAGTGGCTGGTCAGTGCGGCTATCGGTATTGAGAACGATGTCCTTGATGCTGAACCTCCGGGTGGCAACAGTAATTTGGACCAGAAAAATTATGGCTCGGTCCTCAGAAATCCGAAGTCCCTGTCATTTATAGCTTTCCAGTGGTGCGAGGAACCAGAAGATGTTTAACAAGAGAGATATTGGTATCGGTCTGCTGCTGGCTGCGATCTGCACAGCCAATTCCGCAGTGGCCAGTACCGACAGCGTTGCAGCTGCGTCTGTTATTGAAAGCAGTGTGAACAATGGCATGGAGCCTGTGGAGATGACCACCGGCCCTGTGGATGAAGCGGGTTCTGCTGACGTGTGGGTGGAACCGGAAAAACAGTATCCGGTCCTGCACCTGAACACCTATGACAAGACTGAGGATATGTTCGTGCGCTGGGCAACCGAGCATGACTATGTGGTGAAATGGAATACCGATAAAACGGTAGAGTTTGCCAATGCGACGGCGTATCAAGGCAGTTTCAGGGCCGTATTGACGGACCTGGCCAGTGATATCGCCGCCCTGGGCATTGACCTTAATTTCAAGGTCTTTGAAAAAAACAAGGTAATCGTCGTTTATTCGGTGAGATAAGTTATGAAAAAAGCGTTAACCCTGTTCATCTCATCGTTGGTTCTTTCCGGGTGCTCCAGTTTTGACCTGGTCCAGGTTCCTGATTACGAAGCACAGCGTCGTGAGGTTGATCAAAGCCAGCAGGTCAATAGTGAGCTGAGCAAGAACCTTCAGTTTGTCGATGCCGCTTACTTGAGCGAAGAGCGCATTGCTCCGCAGGATGATCGCTTCAAGGGCATGTATGTTGAGTTTGAGAGCCAGTATCCCATTGATATCGAGACGGTGCTGGATGGGTTGTCCAGCCAGTATAAAATTCAGTATGTCATGGCGGATGAGCTGGCAGAGAATGCCACCAGAAAAAATGTAAACGTGAAGTTTGCCGGTTCGCTGCTGGATTTCTTCGATTATCTGAGCAGTGCTTTCAACATGCACTTTGAGTTTGCCCGGAATGATCTGGTCAAGGCGTATTACTATAAAAATCACGTATTCAATTTGCAGCAGTATTTTGATGGCAACGCTTACAGCACCAGCTTTACCGTTGGTGGCACTGGTGGCGCTTCCGGTGGTTTGTCGGGCAGTGCTGATATTGAATTTGAGACCAACAGCTGGGAGCGTATTGAAGAGTTCCTCGATAATTCTCTGGAAGAGGATGAAAAGTTTACGGTTTTTGAAGACTACTCGTTGGTTTCTGTCCGTGCCCGTCCGGAGAAGTTTCATCTGATGGATGCTTTTTTCAATAGAATGGTTGAAGAGAGCAAGATGCAGATTGCCATTGACTACCGGGTGATCTCATTCAGTAAATCCAAGCTGAACCAGTTGGCCCTGGCCGTGGGGGTCCAGAATGCTATCGGCAGTGGGGTAGCGCTTAACCCGACCCATGCCATTTCAGGCATTATTGATCAGCTGACGGTCACGGATGAAAATATCAGCACCAATATGAACGCCGTGATTAATGACCTGGCGCAGTCTGTTGAGCATGAGGCGCATTTTGTGACGTTGCCTAACCGGGTTATTCCGTTAAATATCACCACCAATGAAAAGTATATCTCCAGCATAGAATACACCTTTGGCAACGGTGACAGTGAGCGTGATTCCAGCACTGTAGAGGTGGCGGACCTGGTTACCGGTTTCAGCATGATGTTGCTGCCCAAAATTCTGGAAGATGGCCGGATCATGGTGACATCCAGTTTCTCCCGCAAGCAGCTGCTGGAAATGGGCAGTGCTGAGGGCGTATCGCTGCCGGTGGTGGATGAGAATGAGTCCTCTGCTACTGTGACCATGGATTCCGGTGAGGTTCGCCTGATTACGTTGTTCCGCGATACCTCCGTGCAGGATAATGAAGGCTTGCAGTTATTGGGCGGCGCTACTTCCCACGAGGGCAAAGACCGCTACTTTGCGGTGCTGATCGGTGTTAACAGTTATAAAAGCAACAGCTTTGTGAAGTGACCGGCGGTTGATGATGGATATCTGGTTATCTGACGCGGAGATAAAAGGGATTGACTTTGCTGATAAACCTTACAGGCGTCTCTATTCGGTCAAGTTGAGAGATGGCAGTAGTCATTCCCTGGTCTCTACGAAGGGAAACAATGAGATCAATCCGGATATCTTTATTCCATATTCACTGGTTGATAAAGGAATTGATAACTCCCTGATTTCCGTTGACGGAATAAGCGATATCCTGATTTATCAGAATGAGTATATTCAATGCCTTGATACCCTGAAAATTCATGGTATCCCCATTGAAGAGCTGATTGAGGTTGAACGGGTTGTTCTCTCACGGGAGCAACTTGACGTACTGGCTTCGGATAAGGTCAGGACCCAGAAAATCAGGCCCAGTGAGAAACAGGGAAATCAAATTCTCACTGTCATGTTGCTAGGTGCTGTTGCCCTCGTTGCCGGTATCTTTTATTTTGTGATTTAGTATGCGCATAAGAGAAGTAGTTGATAGCAAATTCAAATTTGCCTGTACTCTGATAAAAGCTAATGCAGTGGTGGCCATTGCCGGAGTTGTTTTGATCATTGCCTGTTTTGCCGGAGGTTTCGCTTACTGGCAAATTGAGCAGACAAAAAAGGTGGAACTGGCGCAACGGCAGAAAGTTGCAAAAGAAAACGGTGATAAAAATACCTATGCAAATGATTTCAAAAAAGTGTTTTCAGGACTTACTTACCGTGGCCTGAGTTCCTTTTATGAGCAGTTATGGCTGGACAGGATTTACTTCCAGGCCAGGAACTGGGAATTGAATACACTGGAATGCCGTGAAAATTGCAAACTGCTGTTCAAAAAAGGGGATGGCGAGTTGTTTACTGTCGTTGACATTATCCGCGACGGTAAACCAGTCAAACCCCAGTTTGATCAACAGAAACTGGAGTTTTCCTATGCCAGTGAATTCAGGACTCAATTGTATCCGGAGCTGACCACTGACGCTTCTTATGACAAAAGTAAGGTGTTTCATCAGTGTACGACCAAGATAACAGAGCTTTATAACCTGCAAAGTGCCTTGCAGAGACTTTCCGGTGTTTCGTTAACCATCGGGTTTCCTAAAAGGGTTACGAATATTTCTGGCTACCATTGGGTTATGAACGCGGATACACAATATGGCACGATCAGTATTACCGGTATTGACCTGGATAGCTTGAGCATACTTGACAGTGTGCTTTCAGCGGATACCGTTCTCACTGATTTATCGGTGACTGATCAGTCGGTGAAGCTGAATATCAATTATTTTTGTCTTTGATCTGGAGCACGATTTTAATGAACACATTATTTAGAAATTTTTATTTTCCAGTATTCGCCATGTTTATCAGCGTCACTGCACATGCTGATCTTCTGGAACAAAGTGAAGCGCACTTCGAGCGTGTTACCGAGTTAAAAAACCAGATTGAAATTCTTGAGCTGCAAAAACAGATTTCCGATCTGAATGGCAGTGCCAATGCTGCGGTTCGGACGGCTTCTTCTTCAGCCAAGCCTGCGATTAACAATACTTTTGGCCGGGACGACATCAAACCTGAACTGCTTTATGTGGTAAACAATGGGTCGCAGAAAAAGTTCACTTTCCGGATTAACGGCAGTCTTATATCGTTGGTGTCTGGTGAACAGGTGAACGGTTGGACACTGCGCGTGAATGGTGAGAAATTGTCATTCCAGAAAGGCAGCCGTACTACCAATGTTCTTTGATTTGCAATGCTTGACCGCCGGGGAGGTCGGTCAACATCAATTTTATTTAAAAGGGTCCGACGTGTTTTGCAAGGTGGATGACATCGAGCGACAGGTGGTGACCCTGCTGAAGTTTAACTCTATCTATAAACTCAGCTATTTGGGTGTGGCGGTTGAGTATCCCTTATATATTGTTGCGGAAACTGTTTATAAACTGATTGTTGCCCAACTGCAGCATGAGAGCACCCAGGGTGAGTTGAGTGACATTCAGGAGAATGTCCTCAAGATCATCAAGGCTGCCATCAAGTTGCGGGTCAGTGACATACATATTGTCCGGGAAGATGTGGCCTGTGCGATCAAATTCAGGGTCAATGGCTCACTGGTAGTCCATAAGGAGATTCTGAGCCAGGATGCGGATTCATGGATGTTCGTGCTTTATAACGTCATGGCCTCTACCAAGGAGACTACGTGGAACCGTCGTATTCCCCAGGATGCCAACGTTATAATTCACCTGGATACCGGGTCTTATCGCTTGCGCTATGCCCATATGCCACTGTTTGGTGAGAGCGGCCAGAACTACCATGCGGTTTTGCGTCTGATTTTCCCATCGGACAAAAGCGATATCTGCCTGAGTTATGACCAGCTTCGTTATGACACGGCGAGTACTGCCCTGGTTGCCAGAATTCTTGATAATTCCCATGGCCTGTTTGTGGTATCCGGCGTTACCGGTTCCGGAAAATCAACCTCGTTAAAGAAATACATTGAGCTTCTTTATAACGTTAACCATAAGGGAAAAGGTTGTTTTGTCACGGTAGAAGACCCGGTTGAATACCAGATCAAGGGTGTTCAGCAAAGTTCGATCGTTCCGGATGGTTCTGGCGGCAATCCATTTGCCGGAGCGGTACGCTCTGCCATGCGCCGGGACCCGGATGTCATCATGATTGGCGAGATTCGTGACGCGGCAACCATTGATGCGCTGTCCAGTGCGGTTGACAGTGGCCACTATTGTTTAACGACGATTCATGCCGGTTCGGTTATCGCCGTTATGCAGCGTCTGGCCGGTCTTGGCATGAAGCTGGATAAACTGTCCTCGCCGGGATTTCTTTCCGGTGTCACTAACCAGAAGCTGGCACCCAGGCTTTGTGATAGCTGCAAGGTGCAAATCGTTGAGCCTGACTTTAACCGGACGGTTTTTGTTGCCAGCGACCAGGGTTGCAGCAAATGTAACAATACCGGCTTCAGTTCCCGCGTGTTGTTAATTGAGTTTTTTGTGCCGACGATAAAGGACCTGGATCTGATTGCCAAACAGGACTGGCTCGGACTTTATGTGAAATATCGGGAGAAAAAAACCGAGTATGACCTCGGCGACGGCTCCCTGGGCGAAGGCTTCACTCTTAAGGACAAAGCTTATAGCTATGTGCTGGATGGCACGTTATGTAACACCTTTTTCTTACATCAGTTTGGTCATATAGACCCTGTGGATGAGCAGTTAATTTATGAAAGGCATTGCCAAAAAATACAGAATTGAAATTTACTCAATGCTGACTGACCTGCTCCGTGATAACGTACCGCTCTTTGACGGCCTCGGTAAAATCCAGCGAGAGGGGCAGGGTGTTTACAGCAAAAGCTTCGTAAAATCAGTGGGCGTTATCCAGGAAAGCATGAAGGATAACTCGTCGCTGGCGAATGCGCTGGATGGATTGATTCCTGAAAAAGAAGTGTCCATGGTCGATGTCGCAGAAAGCTCTGGACGACTGGCCGATGGTCTGGACAACATTAAAAAGCTGTTGCTCGAGTTTGACGAAATCAAGGGTAAGGTGATTTCAGCGGTGATGACTCCGCTGATTATGTTTGCGGTTACCCTGGGTGTTATTGCCGGGTACGCAACCAATGTATTTCCAACGTTTGTTTCATTCCTGCCGGTAAGCCGATGGCCGACGGCGACGCAAATACTTTATAACTTCGGTAACTCCCTGGCCGGTGGCCTGTGGATAAATATATTGGCTGTTATGGCTATTCTGGCAGTCGCCATTGCGTTTGCTGCCCGCACGGTAACCGGTAGTATTCGTAATAATGTGCTGGATAAATTGATCCCCTTTAACTACGTCCGGGAGATTGAAGCTTCTCTGTTTTTGTCCAATATGTCATCACTGCTCGACAGTAAAGTCCCTTTTAACGATGGTCTGCAACTGCTGAGTAACACCAAAAACCGCTGGCTCGCGACCCATATAAAACAGATTGAAGCTCGTATGAAAGCAGGCATGGAATATAAAAATGCACTTGATACTGGCTTGTTGAATAAAAAGATTCTTCTGACCATTGCCATCTATTCCGACTTGCCAAACTTTGCCGATGTTATGAAAAAGCTTGCGGAAGAGGCGAACAAGGGTGTACATAAAAAGATTGCCGGCCTGGCTGCTGGTCTGAAAGTTGTGTCTCTGTTGATCCTGGCCGGGGTTGTTATCTGGATATTTGTTGCCGTATTTGCCCTGGTGGATTCATTGAGTTCATCCATGTAGTCATGTCGTGGATTAATCTGATTGTCATAACGTAAAGGATATTTTCAGTTTAACGTTAGTTCGCAGTTGAAGCCTGTTGTCCATCTTTTGGCTTTTGGAAATAATGCTTCGACTGCGGCAGTAATGAGTTTGATTTGATGCCGTTTTTCATTGAGCTATTGCATGGCTCAACTTTTTTATTCGTTTCATTTCTCTCTGTACTGGGCTTAATGGTGGGCAGTTTTCTTAATGTGGTGATTCATCGTTTACCCATTATGATCGAACGGGAATGGCTGCAGACTTCTCAGCAGTACCTGTATCCAGATCAAACACAAGACGATCTGCCAGTCTACAACCTGGCTTTACCAGCGTCTGCCTGTCCGGGTTGTGGCCACAAAATTCGATTTTGGGAGAATGTGCCTGTTTTCAGTTATTTCTTCCTGGGTGGGAAATGTTCCGGTTGCCATAGCTCTATCTCTGGTATTTACCCACTCATCGAATTAATAGCCGCTGTATTGGCGGTCATTATTGGCCTGACATTCGGGGTAAGTTGGCAAACCCTGGCCCTCTGTGTTTTATCATGGTCCCTGCTGGCTTTGTCCATGATTGACCTTAATACCAGACTGTTGCCTGATGAAATAACCCTTCCCCTGTTATGGGTTGGACTTGTGGTGAATAGTTTTAATGTATTGGTGCCACTGCAGGATGCGCTCTGGGGAGCCATTGCCGGTTACATTTTCCTCCGGGGCGTGAATCAGTTATTTAAACTGATCACGGGTAAAGAGGGGCTGGGCTATGGTGACGTTAAGTTGCTCTCTGTACTTGGAGCATGGCTTGGCTGGAGCAAACTGATCCCGGTAATTATCCTGTCTTCTCTGGCAGGTATAATACTGGTTACTGTCTTTGCTTTTATCAAGCGATTTAACCGTTGTGAGATATGTTTCGGACTTTGTATATCCCTGGCCGGGTTTGTAACGGCAGTATGGGAACCCATGGCATTCATGCTATTTGTTTAATTTGGTTCTGTTGCATCTTTTTTCAAAAGCTGCCGCTCATTTAGAGGTAAATGTATATGGCATCCTGCGTAGCCAGCCAGTCAATTACGAAAGAAATTCTGGCGTTTATTCTTTTATTTTTCTCATTGCCGGCATTTTCCCTGCAAGATGATTACCGCTCAAGTAGTATGCAAGATATTCTGGATAAGATCCCCCCTCCTCATGCGGGAACACCTGCTCCGGGGGAAAGTGGCTCTCCCTATGCAAAATTCAATCTGGAGAGCATCTGGAAATGCGGCGACTCTGGCCGTTTTGGAATTGGTGTAAGGTTTTTAATTGCACATGAGGATTACGACCCTGATACATGGATAACGGATGTTGGGGGAATGCAAGGATCGATGTACATAGGGTGGAAATTGGCGACTGTTCCTGTAGCTCCAATCGGTTTGCAAATTTCTACTACAACAGCAGGTAGAGGGCTATTAGCGAATGTGACCGATAAAAGGCCGGGTTTTGTGCGTGTTAGTTTAGAGAATTGCAATGTGATAAATCGTAGTGAAACTCCTTTGGTGGGGGATAGCATTCAATTTGCTTTTCGTGTAACCCCAGCTAGAGAATGGATGTCACCAGTGATTGACCTTCACTACCTTAATGAAAAAATTAAGATGTGGTGATGCCTATCGTTGTGATTTGACAGGGTGATGCTTGACATCGTTTTATTGAGTTTGATGCTTCTCTGCTCACAATGTTTCTGTCTATCGGGGACCGCTGCTTTGTCAGGGTGTCTATATCGTATATGCTGATCTGTCTATAGAGTTGATATGGAGAGGGTTATGCGGACAGAATCCACCATCAAACGCTGGGGCAATGGCCTGGCTCTGCGGATCAGCGGACCGATGCGGGATATTCCCGGATTTGAAGAAGGTATGGGTGTCGAGGTTGACATCCATGCCGATGGGCTGTTTATCCGCCGCAAGGTGCCCGCCAATTCACTGCCTTATTCAGAAGAGGAGCTGGTTGCCAGCCTGAAGGAGACGCTGGCAGACAATAACATCAGTGACTGGCTGGAAGATACACGGCCAGGGGAAGACGACTTTTGATGGCTGCTACCGGTTCCGGGGTTTACATACCCGAAAAGGGCGATATTGTCCTACTTGATTTTCATCCGGGCAAGGGAAGCGAGATCGGCAAGCGTCGGCCTGCCCTGGTGCTCTCTTCGCGCCTGTATAACGAGACCATTGGTCAGGCCATCTGTATTCCCATCAGCTCCCGGGGGAAAAAACGGCCCGCTACTGTTGAGGTCGGCGGGCTGGATATTGAACCATCCTTCGCTATTCCGGGGCTGATCCGTACCCTGGACTGGCAGCATCGCCGGGCTGAACGAGTTGGTCATGTGGATAAAGCCGTTTATCAAGAAGCGATCCTGAAGCTGCTTCCCCTGATTGGTGCTGAAGCATTTCTTGACTAGTCAGACAACTTCTGAAGAGGGTAGATGCCATGCTTTTTCAGGTATTGGCATGACAGAATATCTCTAATTTTCCCGCATTAAGGACAGAAACGACTACCTTCGTAATTCCGTTTAATAATAAAATCCACGCACTATAACCCCCTAATGAACTCTGAGGATCAGCTGACTAAAGTAACCACGACTCAGCCTGTTCAGAGTCACTATCTGAGATTTCACCATGTACGACACTCATAAACCCGAACTGTTCGTTATCAAGGACTCTGCTCTGGGTAGCTCAGATAAGGGCGTCGTCAGAATTATATTTACCAGAAATACACTGGATGGCACGATCAGCAGGCCGGATCATTTAACCTTTTCTACAGGCGGTATATGGATCAGTAAAGGCTATGAGGAGATAGACCAGAAGTTCAGGGAGGGGGAGCTGTTTATTCTGGATAATTACAGCCCGCAAAGTCTGGAAGATATCGGCTATTCATCGGACCACCACGATCACTGGTCAACCTCGGTTGCAGTAAGGCCCATGGATGTTAATCAGATGATGCCGGTGATTGAGACAACGTTACCGGATGTCAGTTCAGGTCGTATGCATTTGAACCGGGATTTTCCTCGAGTACCTTTCTTTATTCGACACAGTGGTCATATCTATGGGCCATTCACCGCAGATTTCGTCGATGGGGAAGTGATCTGCACGCCCTACAGCCATGTCGGTCTGAATATACCCAACTACTTTATTGCCCGGGTAGATCTCCTGACGGCTACGGATAAAAAGGTTTACCTGACGGCGGATAGCAACAATACCCATCTTGCTTACGACGGTTTTATTTCATCACTTGCTCATTTTGGTCAGGTTCTGAAGGCCGATTGGCAGGCGCTGGATTATATTCCGGATGCCCAACTCATCACCTATTTTGCCAAAGGGAAGTTTGGTAAGAACGCACCATCCATCAGCCGTAAAGAGGCGGAGAGCGTGAAGTCAGTCATCGCCGACTATCAGAAAAAGGAGAAACTGGCGGCAAATAAAGAACGCATTAACCGGCTGAAACAGATCTATGATAAATACCTCAGTGGCAGTAGTGTTGGTGAAGAAATCATCGATCAGTATTTGAAAAGTGCTGATGGTAAGTTGTTTCTGACAGCCTATCTATCCGACAACCCGGGTATTGCCAGTCATTACCTGCCAGATCTGAAGGCCAAAAAAGAGCAGTTGGAAATTGAAATTCGTGATCTTCAGTCCAGAAAACAGAGAAAAGAGCAGGAGATAGAGACGTCGATTGCCCGGGAAAAAGCCAAAGCCCTAAAGGCAATTGAAGAGATTCGCACGAAAAATATTCATGAGGTTCAGGAAGAACGAAACCGGTTGCTGCAAACACTGGAAAGCAGCATCGAAGCAAGGCAGCAGGAGCTGGAATCACTGTCTGACAAAACGGCAGCGGCCCTGGATAAGCTGCGCATCGTCGATGATATTGAAGAATTAAATTCTGAAGTGAAATTTCTGGAGCGTCGGGAAAGAGGGTTGGAGGATGCGGTAAACGCGCTGGAAGCAAAACTGAAAAGCCCGGACCTGCCAAAAGAACTGGCCGAGATGAAAACCATGCTCGACCTGCTTCAGGGGCACTCTTATGAAACGGACAATCGCAAGTCTAAACCCCTGCCACCCAAAATGGTGACGACCCAACCGGAGAATGGAATACAGATTATTCAATCCCTGGTTGACGTGTTCGATCAGAGGGGACGGCCATTCTCCTATGAAGAGATGGCAAACCTGTTGATCACCGTTCAACAGTCGTTTCTTACAGTTTTCAAAGGGCTGCCGGGTTCTGGCAAGACATCAACGGCCATTCGATTAGCGGAGGCTTATCATCTGGCAGAAGGCGACAGTGGTAATGAACATTTCCTGAATATTCCTGTCAGCCGTGGCTGGGTTTCCGGGCGCGACCTGATGGGTTTTTACAATAGTCTGAAAGGTGTGTATCAGCCAGCAAAAACCGGTTTATACCAGTTTCTCCGCCATGGGGAAGAGGAGCAGGCCGCCGGGATGCTAAGGCTGGTGTTGCTGGATGAAGCCAACCTTAGCCCAATGGAACATTATTGGTCCGACTTTTTGGCGATGTGTGATTATGAATGTCGTCATCGCAGCCTGGATACTGGCATGCCCGGTGATGATCGCTTTCTGACAGCCACGGCAAATCTCAGGTTTATTGCGACTATTAATAATGATCATACGACAGAGCCTTTATCGCCAAGATTGTGCAATCGGGTACCTGTCGTTTCTATGGATATCCCTCATATACCATCTGCCCGGGAGTTTGGCTCACTGGTGCTGGATGGTGCAATTCCGATGCAGCAGTTGGAACACTACTTCGGTTTGCCTCAGGAGTTCACCGAAGACGCGCCACCCGTTCTATCCGGATGCTACGACATTCTTGAAATGCGCGATCGCCAATATGGTAACCCGGTATTGATCAGCCAGCGCAAGCGTAATGCCATGCTCGCCTACTACGAAGTGGCCTGCCGTTATCTTGACCGGAAAGATGCGGCGGATTTTGCTCTTTCCCAGCATGCCATTCCGCTGATTAACGGGCATGGCAAAAACTTCCAGAAGCGACTGGAGTTGCTTCGTGATCATGCCGTGCAAAACAGTCTGACCAGAACGGCGCTCCTGGTAGAAGACATCCTGGCCAGTGGTGATAACTATGCCGGATCCTATGCATTTTTCTGACGGAGCCGGTATGCAGTTTGAGGTTGAAGTCTTAAATGGGGCAAGGCAGGGAATGCGTTTTGACCTGACGTTGGGGGATGAGGTGCATGAGGAAACCGCATCCATGCCCTATGTTCTGGAAACAGAAGCCCTGGCATTTTTTGTCAGGGTGGAGCGTGCCTGTGATCGGCTGTCCCTGGTTCTGGGTGAGCGTTTACTGACGTTTACCCAGGGGCGTAATAGCAATGCCCTGGAGTTTGAGTGGTATCCACCTTACCGGGAAAACGGCACAAGGGATGCATTGTTTTTTAATTACTTCGGAGTAGCAAAATTTACGCTACAGCTGGAATCCGACGAGTGTATTGAACGTTTTGATACCGGGCCAGTGGAGGTATTGGCCAGAAACCGGACGGCGAAACAAGCCGGCCAAATGGTGAACTTTATACTGGCTGAAACCGAGAGTGATCTGACCTGTGAGGAAAGTGCCACCCGGTTTCAAGGTGCCAGTTATGGTGAACAGCAGAGTCAGCTAGTGGAGCGTATTTTGACTAACGCCAGTAAGCTGGAAGTGCTGGCTTCACAGGTTTTTATCCGACCTATACGGACACTGACCACGGATATGGCCCTGCAACAGGGTGCTGACGTTTATGCCCCGGGAGATCAGAGTCTGGCGTGGTTGATGGATAACCTGTCCGTGCTGGAGGAAACAGACGACAATAGTCAATCTCATCTTCACCTCGATGGACGAATGTATTGCGCGACTGAGTTGTTAGCACCAACAGTGCGGGAATATACGGATACTTACGAGAATCAGGTATTGACCGGGTATCTGGACAGCTTGCTCGGTGTTACTGCGGATCTACTTAAGCATTGTGCTCCTTTTGGACTGAGCCGGTTGCAGAATGCTCATGAAGGCTATCTTAGCTTTTTTGCCTGTATGGAGGTGTGGATTCATCAGGTTAATAGTCAGCAGATGGTCGTTCTCAAGGCTTGTCAGGAACGGTTGCTTTTACTTCGACAGCAGTTTATGAAACGGCTGCCGGTAAGCATAGGGGTGAATGCTTTACCAAAAATAACGGCAAAAGTACGGGGCAACCAACATTACCTGACGTTATTCAAAATGGCCATTGACTGGTATCAGCAACCGAGGCTGGATGGGAAACCACCCCAGCAACAGTTTCTTGCTATCAACTCCATGCCGGGGTTATTTGAGTATTACGCTTTTATCCGGATAAGAAGATGGCTTTTGGCAAAAGGGCAGCAAGAAGATCAGGGAAGCGATCTGTCGCATCCGTTGCACATCAAGGTGAATAACCTGAGTCTCAGTTTGAATTATGAGCCAGTGTACTGGATGGTTGGTCACTCACAAGCCGGAAACATCGTCAATACGGAAAACCGCTCGGTCAGCGAAGCAAGAAATAATTACGTAGGAAGAATAAGAGAGTGGGAATTTGCCCGACGGGAGCCAGATATTACCCTGGAAGTGCGGCGTAATGGGCAGCTTATCGGCTTGCTGGTTCTGGATGCCAAATTCACCACCCGTGAGCAGGCCTTTAACCAGTACCTGCCGGAATGCACTATGAAATACGTTCATGGTATTACCAATTCGGCGGCAGTCTCGGCTAATGGCGGGTTGGTGAAAGCCATGATTATTCTTTATGCCCATTCCCATGATGAGCTTCTCGATTTTCATACAGCACCTTTTGATGCCTACGGTGACCAGGTGCAGATACCGGTACTCGGTGCTCAGTCGCTGTCGTTAGAAACGTCTGAGGCATACGGCAGTCGCTGTATTGAAAGTTTGTTGGATAGGTTGCTCACGCTATTTGCTTATGCTGCCTGAAATTATAACTCAACAATTCATGGACTAATTTAAGTGGACATTGCTCAGCCAGCAATTCTTGATAGAGATCAAGAGTTGTTGGCTGATCAACCGCTATTGCATTTGTTGCTTTAGCTTTGTTCTCCATTGATAGTGTGTAGGCACTCAGAGGCCAAGACAAACGGTAGGCGTTTTCAAACTTTCTGCTTTTTTCAATGGCATCCTGTACCACTTGGGACTTTAGGAAAAAGTCATCTTCAATAACTTTTGGTGCTTTGCTGAATGGTCTGTACATCATCAGCTGCTCACGGGCGACTTCAGGGTATATCGGGTACGCAATAACCGCCATCATAATGCCCAGCGAGTATATTTCGACTTTATTTAGTGCTTGTCCGAAAACCCATCAGCCATTGAAAACAGCAGTCTGTGGCCTTAC
>NZ_JAHHPP010000329.1 GCF_024606265.1 Endozoicomonas sp. SESOKO1 | reverse complement strand
GCTGACGGACCAAACCCGGGACACGCTGAGTGGATCTCTGATACGAGCAATAGAGCGCAGCGATTACGATACCGCAAAGCGGTTACAAGGCGCCATTGAGGGGGCTGGGTCAACACTGACGGACCAGGCCCGGGACACACTGAGTGGATATCTGATACGAGCAATAGAGTACAGCGATTACGATACCGCAGAGCGGTTACAAGGCACCATTGAGGGGACTGGGTCAACGCTGACGGATGAAGCCAGGAGCACTCTGGTCAGAAAGCTGAAATGGGCAAAAGATCACGGCTATGACAGTACGGTAGCGCGGTTACAACGCATGATTCTGGACAGGGTAACAAGGGAAACCCAAGGGTGCCAAAAGTACGGTGGGATTCTCGATAATGCAACTAACGGATTGTTGCAGATGCTGTTTGGTAACGCTTAGGAAATAGATAAGCGTCGCTTGATACAGGCCAACAGTAACTACCTGGCTTTGATTACGGGTATCTGAGTCTGGTATTTATTTCGTGGATACCCTGTAAACACGGGTAAATGGCCTATTCTTCACAGACCGTAAAACAATCCGGAAGAATAACTGTTTACTGTTATGAAACTGTATAGATTTATTATCCTTTTATTACCATCGGTTGTTCTTGGTGCGCCGATCGGTTTTGAACGGTTTAACCCTCCACCCTATCCTGATGTTCCGGCCCATCCTTATCCGGAAGGGCCATTATACCCACCCTCGCAGGACTACTCATATCGTGGTTACAGAACCGCACCTGCCCATACGCAGCCGATGTACCCGGACTGGTCATCGGTTACTGCCTGTCAAATTCCAGCCGGGACCTATCGTTTTGATGCTTACAGTATTTCGACAACGGAAAAGCTATGGCTGGCTAAACTGGTACTTTACCTGCATGTCAGCGACGCTGGCATGATGGTGATGAGGCTCAAGCTTAAGCCAAAGGCGGGCCGTGAAGAACAGTATGTTGTAATCCCCTATAGCAGTAATGCCGATCTGGTGAATGTTTGCAGTGGGGTCAATTTCAGCTTTTTCTTTAAAGGGATTAACGTATATGGGAAAACCCTGACCGGGAATCTTGCCGGGCATCTGACCAGGGATGGCAGTAACAACAATTACCACATTACTGCTGATGGTTGGATGGAGCGTTACGATGCCTCATACCATTCAAAAGTGACCATTAACCTGACCGGTCAGCAGTTTGACTTTGTCTACCCGTACATTAAATAGCGAATCTGTGTCGTATGGGTATCTGCGCTGTTCTGCACCAGCTTCTTGCCGTTGCGTTTATTGTTTTAAAAGTCTCTTTCCCCCAACCAGAGACTTTTGTGACATAAGCCCAGGCGAAATGTCGGCAGGATGGTTTGATGGAGTATCTATTTATCGAACCATGTGCAGGAAATGCATGTGCTTTTCATACTGATCGATAATATCACCAATGACCTGGTCACCGGTCCAGCCCATAATGTCGTAACCCTGACCGCCTTCTCTCAGGAAAACTTCGGCACGGAAGTATTTGCGTTCTTCTTCATCGTCCTCGTCCAGCATAAAGCTGGGCTGAAGGTAAGAGCGGGGAGTTACTTTGTAAAAGAAGTCCACTTCATCGCCGTGGAGTACCACCAGGCTGGGTATCTGTTTTTCGGTATCCAGTTGAATCGTGCTTTCTACCCCCTGTTTGCCCAGTTCTGATGCGACGGACTCCATAGCCGGGAGAGCAACATCCTGAATAAAGCGACTGACATGGGCCCGTCGGGGAAAGCTGACCATCGTCGCCAGCCGGTTCTGCCAGGGAATCGGTTTATGACCGACTTTGGGGGTGAGTGTGGTTCTTTCCAGGCTGGCTTTCTTGGCAGCATCCACAGCCAGCGCTTTCAGTAAGCCATAAGCCGACACCAACAGTACGATGGAAAAAGGCAGTGCAGAGGCAATGGTCACCGTTTGCAGGGCCTGCAGGCCACCGGCCAATAACAGTACCATGGCTACAACACCAATCAGGCTGGACCAGAACACCCGCTGCCAGAGCGGTGTTTTACTGTTGCCTCCGGAGGCGAGCATATCGACAACCATGGCACTGGAGTCGGAGGAGGTGACAAAAAAGATCACGACCATGGCAATGGCTACCATCGAGAGTACATTTGAGAACGGGAAATATTCCAGAAACCTGAACAGCGCAATGGGTACATCGGTTGCTACGGCCTGACCCAAACCGGTCATGCCCCGGTTCATGATCATATCAATGGCGGTATTGCCAAAAGCGGTCATCCAGATCAGGGTCAGGCCTGTTGGTACGAATAGAACGCCGGTGACAAACTCACGGATGGTTCTGCCCCTGGAAATACGGGCAATAAACATACCGACAAAGGGTGACCAGGAGAGCCACCAGGCCCAATAGAACAACGTCCAGCCGCCAAGCCACTCGGTGGGCTCATAGGCATAAAGATTGAAGGTTTTGCCGACGATGTCAGACAGGTAACCACCGGTGTTTTGCACGAACATCTGCAACAGCAGAACGGTGGGTCCGAGCAGTACCACCATCACTAATAACATCAGTGCCAGTAGCAGGTTGGCTTCTGACAGGCGTCGGATGCCTTTATCAAGGCCTGTCGCCACAGAAATGGTGGCCAGTGCCGTGATGACCACAATCAGAATAACCTGTGTCTGTGTGCTGATGTCGATACCGAAAAGGTAGTTCAGCCCCGAGTTAACCTGCAAAACCCCATAGCCCAGCGCAGTTGCAACACCAAAAATGGTGCCCAATATGGCAAACACATCAATGGTATGGCCGGGAATGCCATAAATACGGTCACCGATGATGGGGTAAAGGGCGGAGCGGAGAGTGAGCGGCAAGTTATGCCGGTAACCGAAAAAGGCAAGAATCAGCGCCACGATGGCATAAATCGCCCAGGCATGAAGACCCCAGTGGAAAAAGGTGAGTTTCATGGCTTCTCTGGCGGCTTCCACCGTACCAGGCTCACCCAGCGGTGGAGACAGGAAGTGCATAACCGGCTCGGCGACACCGAAAAACATCAGGCCGATGCCCATGCCCGCAGAAAAGAGCATGGCGAACCAGGAGCCAAAGCTGAATGAGGGTTCGGCATGATCAGGACCCAGCTTTATATCACCGTATCGGGATAGCCCCAGGAAGGCTACGCACAGGAGGATCAGTGCCACCGCCATGACATAAAACCAGCTGGCGTTGGTCATGATGCTGGACTGGAGGTGTGTAAAGCGGCTACTGGCATCTTCAGGGAAAAAAACCGTATAGCCGACCAATATCAGTATTAAAATGGCTGAACCAAAGAATACGGGAGGGTTGATGGTTTGCCCGGAAGGCATTGGGATTTTCTGTTGTGACATGCTGAAGGCTCTTGCTAAGTAGTCAAAATCAATTTGATCGTTTGGGTTTGGAGCTATGTGCAAGAAGTCCGTCAGCGCTCTGAGGGTATTAACATGAAGCGGATCCTGTTTACAACTTTAAATTAGGAGTCTAGGAGAAATATGTTACAGTTCAAATTATTTGAGATCAAATTATGTTTGTTTTGCTGTTTGTTTTGTGGCAAATAAGCACTCATGTTTTTCAAACCGTTTCAATGGGTAAATTGTATGACTGAACCGTGTTACTGGACTGACGTACTTATTTCTCTAAGGCGCATAATACGTGCAACGGATCTGCACTCAAAACGTATGATCAAGGCCTGTGGGCTGACAACGCCCCAGATCATGGTGTTGAAGGCAATCAGTGATCTCGGTGATGTGACGGTCAAGCGGATTTCCCAGGATGTTTCCCTGAGTCAGGCGACAGTTACCACCATTTTGAATCGGCTGGAAGAGCGGCAGTATCTGGAACGAGTCCGAAGTGTCAGTGATAAAAGAATTGTTAACGCACGGTTGACAGAGCTCGGACGCTCTGTATTGGCAACAGCGCCGGCTCTATTGCATGAACAGTTTATTGAGCGTTTTGAGGCTCTGGAGCCCTGGGAGAAAACGCAGGTCCTGTCTTCTCTGCAAAGGGTTGCAGCCATGATGGATGCTGAGTCCATTGATGCAGCGCCGCTTCTGGATATTGGTGGGACAGAGCCTTGATTGTCTGATTTTTTCGTCTTTTTCTCTGTGAGAATGACTGGTGGACCGGTGAAAGTAATTTGAAATCTAATCATTAGAGGTGTAAGTTGATATCCGGGTTAAGTGCCCGATGCTGGAAAATGGGCTTAAAAATTTCTGCTTGTACAAGGTTCTCTATTGATGGACAACCGACTGGAGCAGAAATTCTTATTCCCAGCTTTCTACGCCAGCCAGTAGAGCCAGGCACAGCCCGGTATCAGAAATGGATTGATAAAAACAGGATTACACATGCTAAAAAGCACACTGTCTGTCGCTGCCTTAATGGCTGCTTCCCTCCCATTTGCCGCCTCTGTCTCGGCTGATGAATGTGGCGATGTCACTATTGCTGATATGAACTGGAACTCGGCAACGCTGATGGCTCACGTTGATCAATTTATTCTCCAGAATGTCTTTGGCTGTGATGTGGAGCTGGTGCCCGGTAACACCATGGCGACAGGAGCCTCCATGGTTGAAAAAGGAGAGCCGGATATTGCTCCGGAAATGTGGAGTAACTCCATGAGGCAGGCTTTCGATAAAGGCGTAGAGGAAAAGCGTCTCCGTTATGCGGGCAAATCACTCTCAGAAGGTGGCGAGGAAGGGTTCTGGGTGCCGAAATATATGGTAGAAAAAGACCCCGACCTGAAAACCATCAAGGGTATTAAAAAGAATTCTGCGATCTTCAAGCATCCGGAAGATTCAAGCCTGTCGGCCTTTTACGGTTGTCCGGCCGGCTGGAACTGCCAGATTAATTCTGGCAATTTGTTCAGGGCGCTGGAGCTTGAAGACTATGGATTTGATCTGGTTGATCCGGGTTCCGGTGCCGGAATGTCCGGCGCCATTGCCAAAGCCTATGAGCGGGAAGAGGCCTGGTTTGGCTATTACTGGGCACCCTCGGCGGTACTGGGTAAGTATGAAATGGTAAAAGTGGATTTTGGCTCAGGTGTTGATGTTGATGAATTCATCAACTGCATCACCAAAGAAGATTGTGAGTCTCCCAAAGTGACCATGTACCCACCATCACCGGTCAACACCATTACCACGGAACGCTTTGCCCTCAAGGCGCCTGCAGCGTATGAGTACCTGGCAAGACGATCATTTACCAATCAGCAAATGAATGAGCTGTTGGCCTGGATGGAAGAAAACCAGGCGGATGGTGAAATCGCCATGGAGCATTTCCTGACCAACTATGAGTCCGTCTGGTCCCAGTGGTTGCCTGCTGATGTGGTGGCAAAAATAAAGCAAGAGCTTGCGGCTCTCTAAAGTCATCACTGGTGCTATTGATGGGTTTATTTATTGGCCTCCAAACTCTGTTCGTCTTGAGCGGAGTCGAAAGGCGTAAACTCCATACTCTGAATACTGTGCCAATCACCCATAATAAAGGCTGAAGTGTATGGCTAAGGAATCCTGGGTTACTGAGTTTCCGGATATGGAACGCAGTGACCTGATCGCTTTGCGAAAGACTCTGGATGGTGCCTACCGGGAATTTTCCCGGGAACATGGCGATTTGATTGAGTCGTTTTTTGATCCGTTACTCTCTTTTCTTGTCTGGTTTGAAAACCTGCTGATCAGCTCTCCCTGGTTACTGATACTGGCGATAATCACCGGTTTGGCCTATGCCGCCAGCCGTTCCTGGAAGCTGTGCCTCGGTGTTGTCTGTTCCCTGCTGACCATTGGTTATTTTGGTATGTGGGAAAATACCATGAGAACCCTGAGTGTTATCACGGTATGCACCTTGCTCTCCCTGGTGCTGGGCATTCCAATCGGTATCGCCATGGCCCGTTCTGACCGGGTGCAGAAGCTGGTAACGCCGATGCTGGATATCATGCAGACCATGCCGGCATTTGTTTATCTGATTCCGGTGGTGATGTTGCTGGGGATTGGCAAGATTCCCGGTGTGATCGCGGTGGTTATTTATGCCATTCCACCGGTTATTCGACTGACCAACCTGGGGATTCGGCTGGTGGATAAAGAGGTATTGGAAGCCGCTACCGCTTATGGTGCCAGCCCGTGGCAACGGTTGTGGGGGGTACAGCTGCCACTGGCAATGCCTACCATTATGGCCGGTATTAACCAGACCATTATGATGGCGCTGGCCATGGTGGTGATTGCTTCCATGATTGGCGTCAAGGGCCTGGGGCAGCCGGTACTGAAATCCATTACCAATCAGTATTTCACCCTGGGGCTGCTCAATGGTCTTGCCATTGTTGCCCTGGCGATCATCTTTGACCGGGTTTCTCAGGCTTATGCCCGCAGAACCCAGAAACATCTGGGAGGCGCTGAGCATGCATAACAGTGACAAGACAAAACCTCTGATCCAGATTCGTGGCCTGTACAAATTATTCGGGAAACACTCTGAAAAGGTTATGTCCCGGGTTCATCAGGGGGAATCCAAGGATCAGATTCTGGCTGATACCGGGCATACGCTTGGGCTCAGGGATATCAACCTGGACGTCAAGGCGGGCGAGATTTTTGTGATTATGGGGCTTTCCGGATCCGGTAAGTCCACCTTGATTCGCCATTTTAATCGGTTGATCGATCCCACTGAGGGGGAGATCCTGGTGGATGGCATCGATATTACCCGGTTTTCCGCCAAAGAGCTGGAAAGCTTCCGGCGTCAAAAGATGTCCATGGTCTTTCAACGTTTTGGCCTGATGCCGCACCGGACGGTCATAGATAATGTTGCCTATGGTCTGTCGGTTCAGGGTGTTGCCAAAGCAGAGCGGCTGAAGAAAGCGGCGCAATGGCTGGATACCGTGGGGCTGGCAGGTTATGAGCAGCAATACCCCTCTCAGCTTTCGGGAGGGCAGCAGCAGAGGGTTGGTCTGGCCAGGGCGCTGTGCACCGATGCGGACATTCTATTGATGGACGAAGCTTTCTCTGCCCTTGATCCACTGATTCGCAGTGAGATGCAGGATCAGTTGATCGGGTTGCAGAGTAAGCTCCAGAAAACCATTGTTTTTATTACCCATGACCTGGATGAAGCGTTGAGGCTGGGTGATCGCATTGCCATTCTGAAAGATGGTGAGCTGGTCCAGCAGGGGGCTCCGGAAGATATTCTGTTGAATCCGGCCACGGATTATGTGGAAGCGTTTGTTAAGGATGTTAACCGTGCCCGGGCATTGACCGTAGAAACGGTGATGAAACCTCCGGCCTGCCGCATTACTGCGGAAACCATTGATGAAGCCTTGAGTCAGATGAAAAAGACCTCTGAAGACTTTGGCTATTACGTTAATGATGATGGCTATCAGGGTGTGATTCTTCAACAGACCCTTGAGCAGGCCGTGCAGAAGGGGAGCCACAAGAAAGTCTCCTCGATTTTGATTGAGACGGTGCCGACTATTCAGGCAGACTCAATACTGGAGTCCGTTATTCCCGATACTCTGGACACCGACTTTCCCCTCCCTGTTGTTGATGACGATGGGCAGTTGCAGGGGCAGCTTTCCCGGTCCAGTCTTGCTGAAGTTCTGGGGGATGTTGGAATAAATCATTAATCAGGCAAAAGACATTAATGATAAACTCTTATTCAGGTGCTGAATGACGGTTGTATATCGGTAATGGATAATTTGTCATCGACATTAGCTAACTTCATCCCTGGTCCTGACAACCAGCAAGATGCTTCACTTAATACGGCTGCTGCCAAAAGTGCAGCGTTTGGGGAAAGATTCGCATCTGTACTTGACCCTGGTGCTCTGCAACAGGACAACCTGAAAATTGATCCCCGGTCCGATGGCGTAGCTGATGTACTTTTCAAGGATCTGGCAAAGCGTCTTATCACGCCTTCTGAATTAGACGACATGTATAGTAATAGCGTTAACAAGCTGGAAGAATTCAGTGAAATGGTGTTGCTATCCAGCATGGATAAAACAAAAATATCGGCTTTGTTGACCAGGCATCAGATTAATCGGTTAAAAAATCCTGATGTTTTAGCAATGGAAGCAATTTATTATAAAAATTTGAAAAAACACACGACTGCATTCATTCAGGAAATTTATAATCTTGCCAACAATAGCAAGTTTGACCAATCATACAGAAACCATATTTGCCTGATGGCGATAGCCATTTATAACTTTTTGGATGAAAACGGCCATAAAACCATAGCGCATACTATGCAGTATTCTGTTACTGATATTTATAGCGTTCCTCTTTCAGCGCTTTATTTTCTGAGGCTTGGCCAATCGCTGCTATATTCATCCGTTAATGATCCAATAGGTACACTGAAAGGTTATGAATTCCCGGTTAAACAAGGCGAACTGAGCTTTCAGGATTTGAAGCGCCTTGGTAATTTACGGCTTTGTGTTGTTGCAGACCAGGTATATACCAATATGCAGGAGGACAAGACAACTTCAGAACCGGTGATGACTATAACCAGAGCTTGTCATCCCGGGGATATTGTCAGCATTTATCAACAGATCAACACTTTCCGTCAGCGTTCAGAGCTGAAAGATTTACTAGCGAACCCATTCTCGGAATCAATCGTTATTCATCATGCACTGTCACAACTGGAAACTGCCTTATCTGAAGAAGACTACGCTTGTGTATCTGACACGCTATGGCAGCATCATTGCCACAGCATACAAAATAAAATTGGCAAAAAACTGTTCTCGGACAGGCTCCTGGCTACAAGGGTGTATAACCGGCAGTAACGCCACCATCAATAGTAAAGATGTTGCCAGTAATGAACGATGCCTCATCTGAGCATAACCACACCACCGCATTCGCGACCTCATCAGGCGTTCCAAGTCTTTTTAGCGGATGAAAGTCGGCCAGGGCTTGACGACATTCATCTGGCAACGAGGCCGTAACATTGGTCAGGATCCCACCCGGGGCCAGTGCATTGACCCGAATTCCCTGTGTGGCATATTCCAGTGCTGCCACTTTTGTTAAGCCAATCACTGCATGTTTGGCAGCGGTATAAGCGGACAACCCCGACGTCCCCGCCAAGCCTGCAACTGATGACATATTGATAATCACACCCCGACTACAGGCGCTCATCATGACCAGTTCATGTTTCATGCACAGCCAGGTTCCGGTCAGATGGGTAGCAATAGTCGCATTCCAGCTTGCCGTGGAGGTATCTGTCAGCGGCTTGGGAATACAATGGTTGCCAGCATTATTGAAGGCACAGTCGAGGGTGCCGTACTGGTCACGGATAACAGCAAACATCGACTGAACCTCATCCGGATCGGAAACATCCGCCCGAATAAACATTCCGTTACCGCCCAGACGACGAATGGCATCAACCGTTTGTTCCCCGGCATCCTCACGCCTGCCACAGACCAGCACCGTTGAGTTGTTTCTGGCAAAAGCAAGGGCTGTTGCCCTTCCTATTCCTGATGTACCGCCAGTGATAAGAACGACGCTGCCACGTTTATCTGGAACCCTCATAACGCCTGTAGTCTCATGGGATACTTCTTGATTATTTGGCATATCTATCTTCGAGAATTTTC
>NZ_JAHHPP010000032.1 GCF_024606265.1 Endozoicomonas sp. SESOKO1 | reverse complement strand
AGCTGGCGCGCTTTCAGGAAAAATGCTGTCTGACAAAGTGACAAAAAAAATAAATTTTCGAGGGTAAGTTTTATGGACCAGATTCGCTCCTGTTTAGATGCGTCTTTACTCCGCCCCGGCTGGGAACCCTGCTGGAAAGCTGCCGCTGCGGTCGGTGCAGTTGCTGGTGGAGCTACTGGTTTGTTCACTGGCCTTACCGTTAAAAAAATTGGGGGGTTAACTTTAGAACAGACAGTGGGTTGCAGTGCGGGAGTGGGTGCGGCAGGAGGAGCGCTTGCGACCATTGCAGCATCGGCTTTATGCCTTGCCTGTTGTTGCGATGGTGAGGACGACGACGATACCCAAAGCCAACAAGGACCTTCCGTGGCTTCCAGAACGGTCACAAATCAACCTCGCCCGGGGGGCTATCTGATCAAACCCAACTACTCATCACGAGCCTGTTCAGGCAGTTTTCGCATTCCTATGGGTTACTTCACTGGCAGTCACTATGGATACTACGATGGTGGTCATGGTGGATGCCACGATGGCGGCCATAGCGGTGGTCATGGTGGATGTGGTGGCGGCGGTGGTGAGTGAACGAATTCCAGTGCAACGTCGGGGGTATCAATTTCTCCAGTTTTTGCCACTTTCACCATCCCCTGACAACATTTTGGTTCCAGATCTTCAAAAAATCCGCCACTCGAATTTTCAGGTTAATAAGTAGATCACGACCACCTGCAATGGTTCACCCAATGACCAGTCCATCCTTTGAGGGGCGGACGATATAACCCGGCGGATTTAGCGATAACCTATTGATTATAAATACGGTGTAATAATCGGAAATTTCTATCGCCAAAGATCGAATTCTCAGGCTAGAATACCATTCCCTTGATTACCTTTGGAGCCATGTGTGGTTACGCTTGTTGCGTATGTTGTCATCGCTATTGCGGTGTCCTTTATTTGCTCGGTATTTGAAGC
Organism: Endozoicomonas sp. SESOKO1; assembly: GCF_024606265.1. Taxonomy (GTDB): domain Bacteria; phylum Pseudomonadota; class Gammaproteobacteria; order Pseudomonadales; family Endozoicomonadaceae; genus Endozoicomonas. The sequence goes on along the minus strand of NZ_JAHHPP010000032.1, from coordinate 10,042 downwards.
CGTCCTACTCAGTATCTCCCCTGCTTATGTGCTTAGCCTTGAGCAGAAAAACAGCAAATGGGCAAAGATTGTCCGGGAGTTGCATGATCATATCGACCGCCCTCTGGCCGCTATCCTCACCCTGAATACCATTGCTCATACCATTGGTGCAGCAAGTGCCGGTGCCCAGGCTGCGAAAGTCTTTGGCGATGCCTCTGTTGGTGTTTTTTCAGCCGTGTTGACCTTACTGATCCTGGTATTGTCCGAAATTATTCCAAAGACCATTGGTGCGTCCTGGTGGCAATCCCTGGTTCCGGTCATGGCCGTTGGTGTGCGCTTTATGGTCAGGCTGCTACTGCCCATTATCTGGATCACTGAGTTACTGACCAGCAAGCTGGGCCCAAAGGACAAAACAAATCCTTATCTGCGTGATGAAATTCAGGCGATGGCTGATCTTGGCTTCCAGGTTGGCGCACTTCAGGGTGTCGAGTCTGAGCTGATGAAAAACATGCTGAAGTTTCGTGATCTCCAGATTGTGGAAATCATGACCCCTCGTTCAGTGCTGTTTTCATTGCCAGAAACTACGACCACTGACGCTTATATGAATGAGTTCACCGGCTCCAGCTTCTCACGTATCCCTGTGTACGGTGAAGACCCGGATGATATCAATGGCTTTGTCATGAGAAATGACATTCTGCTCTCCCACCTGCGGGAAGGTGGCAGTACAACACTGGAAAGCCTGAAACGTCCGATTATTGCCGTGCTTGAAAAGGAGCCATTGCCAAAACTGATGGCCACTTTCCTGGAACAGCGCAGCCATATCGCCATGGTGGTGACCGAATATGGTGATATCCGGGGTATCGTAACCCTGGAAGACATGATTGAAACGCTGCTTGGCCGGGAAATCGTCGATGAAAGTGACGAGGTCGTTGATATGCAGCAGGCAGCAAAAACCAAGTGGGCCCATCGCCTGACAGCTACGGCTTCCTGATCTCTTTTATTTCCCAAGGGCAGTTCATAATATGAACTGCCCTGCTCTCACAGCCTCAAAAACACCCCTGCTTCAACCCCAACCTCCAATCTCAATTTATGCCCCCAGCACAAACTATGGGAGGCTTGGCAACAGCCCTGTTGGCATATTAACGTTCAACTCACCACTGGCCACCAGCTCGGATGCCTTTTGGATATCAGGAAAGAAATAACGGTCCTGATCATAGAACGGAACATCCTTTCTCACCGTTTTCATCACCCGCTGCAGCGTTTCAGAGGTTTTGCAGGGCTTCCTCATATCCACCCCCTGTGCCGCCGCCAGCAACTCAATTCCCACAATCGACGCCGTATTACTGTTCATCTCCCGTAAACGACGGGCCCCATAAGTGGCCATGGATACATGGTCTTCCTGGTTGGCAGAAGTGGGAAGACTATCGGCAACCGAAGGATGGCAGAGACAACGGTTTTCACTGGCCAGGGCCGCCGCCGTGTTATGGGCAATCATAAAGCCGGAATTGACGCCGCTGTTTTTCACTAGAAATGGCGGCAAGCCACTCAAATGTTGATCCACCAGCAACGCGATGCGACGTTCACTGATGGCTCCGATTTCGGCAATGGCCAGGGCCAGTGCTTCGGCCGCCATACCGGTTGGCTCGGCGTGAAAGTTACCGCCGGAGAGTATTTCATTCTCCTCAGCAAAGACCAGGGGGTTATCGGTAACCCCATTGGCTTCTATTCCAAGCAGGCCCGCAGCGTAACGCATTTGCTCCAGACAGGCTCCCATCACCTGTGGCTGGCATCGCAGTGAGTACGGATCCTGAACCTTGTCACAGTCTATATGGGCCTGTTCAATGTCACTGTGGCCCAGCATCGTCCGGTAGGCATGGGCAATATCAATTTGCCCCTGCAACCCCCTGGCCTGATGAATACGGGGATCAAAAGGGCGACGACTGGCCATGGCAGCTTCAATGGAGAGACTGCCGGCGATGATGGCTGATGCCATTAAATCCTCGGCACCAAACAGTCCCTGCAAAGCAAAGGCCGTGCTGGCCTGAGTGCCATTCAACAGCGCCAGCCCTTCTTTGGGAGCCAGCTTCATTGGCTCCATACCGGCATGGGTCAGGGCTTCCGTGGCCGTCACCTGCTGACCATCCACCAGGGCATGACCTTCACCCAGCAATAAACAGCTCATATGGGCCAGCGGCGCAAGATCCCCACTGGCCCCCACCGATCCCTTCTCAGGTACACAGGGATAAACTCCCAGGTTAATCAACTGAATCAGCGCCTCGATCAATTCCAGCCTCACGCCCGAAAGCCCACGGGCAAGGCTGTTAATTTTCAATACCATCATCAGGCGGACAGTGCTTTCATCCATAAACTGACCGACACCGGTGGAGTGAGAAAGCACAATACTCCTCTGCAGAGCTTCCAGTTCCTGGTCTGGAATCCGTGTGCTGGCCAACAGGCCAAAACCGGTATTGATACCATAAACGACCCGGTTCTCGGCCAGTGCCTGATTGACGCAGGCAACACTCTGGTTAATGGCCGGATAACAGGCCGGGTCCAGCTTGATCTGGACCTCATGGCGGCTGACCTTGCGCAGATCGCCCAGTGATAATTTTCCGGGGGAAATCACTAACTCATTCATACTCGCGCCCTCCCGACTCCATGGGCAGATCCAGACCGTTCTCCTGTGCGCACTCCCGGGCAATGTCATACCCTGCATCAGCATGACGCATCACGCCGGTTCCCGGGTCATTCCACAGTACCCTGCCCAGTTTTTCCCGGGCTTCATCGGTACCATCAGCGACAATCACCACCCCCGAATGCTGGCTGTAACCAATACCAACACCTCCGCCATGGTGGATACTCACCCAGGTGGCGCCAGAGGCTGTATTCAGCAGGGCATTCAGCAGAGGCCAGTCAGAGACGGCATCACTGCCGTCGAGCATACCTTCGGTTTCCCGGTTAGGGCTGGCAACCGAACCGGAATCCAGATGATCACGGCCAATCACCACTGGCGCACTCAGCTCACCACTGGCCACCATATCGTTAAAGGCCTGCCCGAGGCGGGCCCGGTCTTGCAAACCTACCCAGCAGATACGGGCTGGCAGTCCCTGGAAGGCGATTCGCTCTCTGGCCATATCCAGCCAGTTATGAAGATGTGCATCGTCAGGAATCAGCTCTTTGACTTTCTGATCGGTCTTGTAGATATCTTCCGGGTCACCGGACAGGGCTGCCCAGCGGAAAGGACCGATACCCTGGCAGAACAGTGGACGGATATAGGCGGGTACAAAACCGGGGAAGTCAAAGGCGTTTTCAACCCCGACCTCTTTGGCCATCTGTCTTATATTGTTGCCGTAATCAACAGTGGCTGCCCCGCGCTTTTGCAGTGTCAGCATGGCCCGGACCTGAACAGCCATAGACTCCCGTGCGGCCCTGGTGACAGCAGCTTCATCCGCCTGACGACGTTCGCTGGCCTGTGCCATCGTCCACCCTTTGGGCAGATACCCGTTCAACGGGTCATGGGCTGAGGTCTGGTCCGTCACCACATCCGGCGTAATGTTGCGTTCAACCAGCTCGGGGAATATATCCGCGGCATTGGCCAGCAGACCCACCGAAATCGCCTTGCCTTCCAATTTGGCCTGTTCAATCATCGCCAGCGCTTCATCCAGCGTCTTGGCTTTTTTATCCAGATAACGGGTTTTCAGGCGGAAGTCGATGCGAGATTCATCCACTTCACAGGCCAGCATGGAAAAACCGGCCATGGTCGCCGCCAGAGGCTGCGCACCCCCCATGCCGCCAAGACCGCCGGTGAGAATCCACTTGCCCGAAGCGTCGCCATTGAAATGGGTTTTGGCCATGGCCACAAAGGTTTCGTAGGTACCCTGCACAATGCCCTGGGAGCCGATGTAAATCCACGAGCCTGCGGTCATCTGGCCGTACATCATCAGGCCTTGTTTATCCAGCTCGTGAAAGTACTCCCAGTTGGCCCAGTAAGGCACAATGTTCGAGTTGGCGATCAACACCCGGGGAGCACCGGGGTGAGTCTTGAATACCCCGACCGGTTTTCCGGACTGGACCAGCAGTGTTTCATCGGTTTGCAGCCGTTTCAGGGTCGCCACAATCTGGTCGTAACAATCCCAATCCCGGGCTGCCCGGCCAATACCACCGTAGACCACCAGCTGTTCAGGATGCTCTGCCACCTCCGGGTCCAGGTTGTTCATTAACATACGCAGAGGGGCCTCTACCTGCCAGCTGCAGGTATTGAGCTCAGAACCTCTGGGAGCCCGGATGATCCGGTCAGGATCAAACCGTCGATGCCCTTGACCGCCCGCTTTACCAACAGCTTCGGGCATCTGGGCCTGTTCAATTGTCATAGTTACCGTCCTCTACGTTACTTTGCTTTATTGTGGAACTGGCACCTGTCACCCCTGCTATCCGGCCTGTCCGCCAGTCATCAGGAAAACTGTAAGTGGTCTCCCAGGCGGTAACGGTCACCGGGGTGTATGAGTTTGGCCAGGCTGACCACCCCATGGCGACACCAGCTTCTTCTGGTGATTCTCAGACAAGGGGCAGTGGCGTCCATCACCAGCGCTTCAGCCATCTCCCGGGAAGGCAATACCGCTTCTACGACGTGCGTCGCTTCGGTCAGGGCAGCCACCCGGTTCAGGTAGACATTGGGGGTTTCCCTGGAAAAATCCTGTTTCAGGTAGTCCGGGGCCAACCGTGGGTTGATGTGACGCTCTTCCCACTGCAGCGGCAGGCCATTTTCACAGTGAACAATGATGGAATGAAAAACCGTAGCCGACTCCGGTAACTCCAGGGAGACCGCCACGGCCTCGGAGGCGTTCTCTGCAGACAGACGTAATATCCGGTTGCTGTATCCATGGCCCCGCTCTTTGATCTCGTCGGCGATATTTTTAACCGCCAGCATGGACGATTGCGGCTTCAGGGGCGCCACAAATGTACCCAACCCCTGCTGGCGCATCAGCACGCCTGAGGCCGTCAGCTCCTGCAGCGCCTTTCTGGCGGTCATCCGGCTCACCGAGAATTGCTGGCAAAGCTCATTCTCAGAAGGCACCTTGCGGGATTCTGGCCATTCGCCGCACTCAATCTTGTCCAGGATAAAGTGCTTGATCTGCTGATAACGAGGTAACAGGCTCTGATTCATAATTTATTTGTGTCAATTGGTGCTTTTCACACGATCTGGCGACCCTGAGGGACTGCAGCTTGCTTACGCAATCCTATTGTATATAGTTGTATATACAATAGGATAATATAATTTGTACGATTCTGCTAGAAAAGCACTGGGATTCTCACGAGGTTAGGATGAACAATGTTACTGACGATCAATGCAGTATTTGTCTGAGCGATTTTAATAATTCCACACACAATCGGGTTTTAATGAGTTGTGGACATATCTTTGGTCGCTCATGCATTACCCAGTGGGTAAAGCGAGTACCGAACTGTCCTTTATGTCGACATGAATGTTCTCCCTTTGAAATATGCAGAATAAGTAGCAGGAGCATAATGGACAAGGTTGTGTATGAGCGGAATATTGCCGCGATTTCTTTACTGACGATTGTTTCTACAGTTTCGGTTACCCACTGGGACAATACCAGAACCTTTTTGAGAGCCATGGAGCTTCTCTCCATCAAATTTTTGTTTAAAGCCGCTTACTTTATACTCAACGACCTTCCTCACACGGATTTTGCCAGATTGGTCAGAGAAGTGTTCAGGTATGAGATGGGTTCTTTTCTTGCCCTGTTTGCAGACGTACTCTGTGGCATTGCATTAGGCAATATGATTGGCACCTTAATCAGAAGATAATTTAACATGGCTCTTTTATCCCAAGAATTTTTCCAGGAATGGCCGGACACCATGAACAACAATAACGCTGACCCATCACGGACCTCCTGTGACCTACTCATCCGGAATATTCACCTTGCCACCATGGATCCGGCTCGCACGTCAACCTGCCCATATAACAGCATCAGTCAGGGTGCCATTCTGGTGCGGGACGGCAAGATTGTGTGGGCGGGAGCAGAATCCGACTTACCACCAGGCAGCAAGGCCAAAGAAACCATAGATGGACAAGGGCAATGGTTAACACCCGGCCTGATCGACTGCCACACGCACCTGATCTATGCCGGCGACCGCTCCCGGGAGTTTGAACAGCGGCTGGAAGGCGTCAGCTACGAAACCATTGCCAAACAGGGAGGGGGCATTCTCGCCACCGTCAACGCCACCCGGGCAGCCACGGTTGCAGAACTGGTTGAGGCTTCCCGCCCACGGCTTGAGGCATTACTGGCGGAAGGCGTCACCACCCTGGAAATCAAATCCGGCTATGGCCTGGATACAAAAACCGAAACCAACATGCTCCGGGCCGCAAGCCTGCTGGCCAGCGAGTACCCTGTCACTGTCGTTCGTACGTTTCTGGGTGCCCACGCTTTGCCACCGGAATACCAAAACCGGGCGGACGATTACATTGAGCACGTCTGCACTGAGATGATTCCGGCGGTGGCCAGAGAACAGCTGGCCGATGCCGTGGATGTATTCTGCGAAAACATTGCCTTTTCCCCCGAACAGACCGAACGGGTATTCAAAGCCGCCAAAGCCCACGGGTTGAACATCAAACTCCATGGTGAGCAACTCTCCGACAGCGGCGGCACCCAACTGGCGGTAAACTATCAGGCACTTTCCGTGGACCATCTGGAATACCTCAGCCAGTCCGGTATTGAGGCCTTGAAAAACAGCAATACGGTAGCCACCCTGCTGCCCGGGGCCTTCTACTTCCTGCGGGAAACCAAACTGCCACCTGTCGATGCATTAAGACAGGCTGGCGTTCCCATGGCCATTGCTACCGATCTGAACCCCGGCACCTCCCCTTTCGCCTCCATACGGCTGATGATGAACATGGCCTGCACCCTGTTTCGAATGACGCCTTCCGAGGCACTGGCCGGTTGTACCCGCCATGGGGCACAGGCACTGGGCCTGCAAGACAAAACCGGCAGAATCAGGGAAGGACTGGATGCGGATCTGTTACTCTGGCCCGTCAGCCATCCTGCCTCACTGGCAGCCGGACTCACGGGTATCACCCCATCCCTGATGGTAAAAAAAGGCCAAATTGTGAAATCAACGATCACCGGAAACCAACCGTTCTCCTGGTCTGGCCGTATTGATCAGGAAACCGATCCACAGGCTGCACAACGCTGGCATCAGAAGGTTCGCCCTTATGCACCGGATGGCGAACACGGGGTTGCCTTGCTGGGGTTTGAGTCTGATGAAGGCGTCCGGAGAAATCAGGGCCGACCTGGTGCGGCCAAAGGGCCAGACCATATTCGACAGGCTCTGGCTAACCTTCCCTGGAATCGCACCGCCCCGGTTTGGGATGCAGGCAACGTTCGCTGTCATGGCGCCAACCTTGAACAGGCACAGCAGGACTATGCCGGGCAGATGTGCCAACTATTAGACAATGGTCAATTAGTCACTGGTTTGGGAGGAGGCCATGAAATTGGCTGGGCTTCTTACCAGGGATTGATGATGCATCTGGCAAAACAGGGGAAGGGTAACCACCCGATCAATGTCGGCATCATCAATTTTGATGCCCACTTTGACCTTCGTTTACCCGAAGTGGGCCCCAGCTCAGGAACCCCATTCTGGCAGGCTTCTGAATACGCCCGGGAGCACGGCATTCCGTTCAATTATCTTTGTCTTGGCATCAGTGAAAGCAGCAATACCCGGGCGCTTTTTAATCGAGCGGATGAGCTGGGTGTCACCTATCGACTCGATAAGGAAATGACTCTGCTGAACCTGCCATCGCTACAACAGGATATCCGGCAATTGATCGACAACGTGGATCATATTTACCTGACCATCGACATTGATGCCTTCCCTGCCTCCCTGGCCCCCGGCGTCAGCGCACCCGCTGCCAGAGGTATTCCCCTGGAGGTTGTGGAACCTTTGCTGGATACCATCAAACACAGCGGCAAGCTGAAACTCTTTGATATCGCTGAAACCTGCCCGCAACATGATATGGATGCCCACACGGCCCGGCTGGCGGCGCGGTTAATTCATCAGCTGGTTGGACAAACCCGGTATCAATGATGCGGCTTAACAACGACCAGGATGACAATCCCCACCAGGAAGATAACCGGAATTTCATTGAAAACCCTGAAAAACTGGTGGCTGTGGGTACTGGTGCCGTTGGCCAGTTGCTTCATATAGCGGGCACACATATGGTGATAGCCAATGGTCAGGGCTACCAGGGTCAGTTTTGCATGCATCCAGGGGGCGCTCAGGTAGCTCGGGATGTAATGTAACAGCCACAGGCCAAGAATCAGGGTAGCAATCATGGAGGGCGTGGCGATGCCCCGCATAAGCTTTCTTTCCATGATGACAAAGCGGTCTCTGCTTATCTGGTCTTCACTCATGGTGTGATAGACGAATAGTCTCGGAAGGTAGAAGAGGGCTGCAAACCAGCAGGTCATGGCGATAATGTGAAAAGACGTTATCCAGAGCATTGGTAAACCCGATTTTTTATTGAATTTGTACGCATTTTTACAGGTTGGAGCAGTAAATCAAGTTGTACGCTCTGAATTTCTCTGTGGTCGGTGAAGTCCGGACCGGTAATTAATTTGCCATTACTTCCGGTCGCTGAGGAAACTCTCTATGGATTGGAGCGTAATAACCCCTTGGCAAAAATGCTCTGTTGTCCACAGATCTGGCTGGAGGTCAGGCAGGCTATCACGATAGCCAGCATGGCCGGCAGAATGATCTCTGAACTGTGGGTAAGTTCCAGCACATTAATCAGAGCCGTCAGGGGGGCCTGAAAGATCGCAGCCATCATGGCAATCATCCCGGTCATGACATGTAAGGTGATATTGGGTGCAGAAACGCCCGGGAACTGCCCCGCCAGCAAAATGCTGCAGGCACCGGCGGTGGCACCGATCATCAACGATGGGCCGATCACGCCTCCGGGAACCCCCAGTCCGATGACCAGGGCGGTAATCACCAGTTTGGCAGCCAGCAGGATTAACAGAAACTGCAGGTTTGCATCGTCGCCGACCAGCAGGACTCCAATCGTGTCATAGCCAATGCCCATGGTTGCAGGGACCAGGGCAGCAATGGTTCCCATCAGAAGACCAGCGATTAACAGTGGGTATACGACCTTATGCTGGCGCTTTTGAAGGGCAAAAATATAAATGCGAATAAACGACGCAGCAAGAAGTCCGATAATGAACGCTGTAATCGCTGTAATCAGCAAATCTTCGGGGGTAACCGGGGGAATAACCGGGATCTGAAAAGCCGGGTTGGGACCGTATGCCGTTTGGGTCAGAACAGAAGAGACAACAGCAGAGGCCATTAGCGGAATAAAGCTTTCCAGCGAATACTCTTTCATCACCACCTCCATGGCAAAGATCACTCCGGCCATGGGGGTATTGAACAGTGCGGCAATGGCGGCAGCAGTGCCGCAACCTGCCAGTACTCCCAGTATGCTGGTCGGCAGTTTCAGTAGCTGGCCCAGTAAGCTGCCAACTCCTGCTCCCATATGTATCGCAGGCCCCTCACGCCCCACCGAGAATCCACTGACCAGAGCGATCAGTGCCCCGATAAACTGGGTGATGGTGCTGGTAAAGGGCAGCCAGCCCCTGTTCAGGGTTAAGCGCTCGATAACATGGGCAATGCCAAAGCTTCTTCGTTTGGGGGGACAGCTTTTGATTAACAGAACCAGGGCAAAGGCTCCGGCGACAGGTGCCAGAAAACGGACCAGGGGAGGCAGGGCCTCATAACCACTTTCAACCGATGACAGCGTTGAAAATATATGTTCGGGTATCAAGGCACGCTGGGAAACCAGGGCAAAGAAAAACAGCAGTTCCTCAAAGGCGATAAGAAAGCCTCCGGCAAGCAGGCCGGTGATCAGTGCCATCAGGGTGAGTTGTGGCAGAGCTTCTGTTTGTGCCAGACGCAGCCTTAAATTCTGTATCGAGGGTTTCTTAAACATAGATGCAGCCTGCTTACCAAACTCGTCGTAAAGCATCGCCCAATCGGGCGGTGATATAAGACAGGA
>NZ_JAHHPP010000328.1 GCF_024606265.1 Endozoicomonas sp. SESOKO1 | reverse complement strand
CTGTACTCCAAGTAAGGGATAGACAGTTAGGTGGGGTGTAACATCCATGCAGAATTCGGTTACTGAATTTCTAACTCCTCGACACATTGATGTCGAGGAAATCAGTCTGACACGGGCAAAGGTCACCCTGGAGCCGCTGGAACGTGGTTTTGGGCATACCTTAGGCAATGCCCTGCGTCGCATTCTTCTTTCCTCTATGCCCGGCTGTGCCGTGACGGAGGTAGAGATTGATGGCGTGCAGCATGAATACAGTGCTATTGAAGGTGTTCAGGAAGACGTTATTGAAATCCTGCTCAACCTCAAAGGCCTGGCTATTCGCATGACTGGCCGTGACAGCGTTACTCTGACTTTGAGCAAAAATGGCGAGGGTGTCGTCACCGCTGCTGACATCCAGCTGGATCACGATGTTGAAATCGTGAATCCTGATCATGTTATTGCCCATATGAATGACAAGGGCAAACTCAACATGAGGCTGAAGGTTGCTCGTGGTCGTGGGTATGAATCAGCCGACAGCCGTCGTCAGGATGAAGAGGAAACTCGCGCTATCGGCCGTCTGCAGTTGGATGCCACCTATAGCCCTGTATACCGTGTTTCCTATGTCGTAGAAAGTGCCCGGGTAGAACAGCGTACTGACCTCGACAAGCTGGTGATCGACCTGGAAACCAATGGTACCCTGGATCCCGATGAAGCCATCCGCCGCGCTGCCACTATTCTGCAGCAGCAGCTGGCGGTGTTTGTGGATCTGGAAGGTGAGTCCGAACCAGAACCTGTGAAGGAAGAAGATGAGGTTGATCCTATTCTGCTTCGTCCAGTCGACGATCTCGAACTGACGGTACGTAGTGCTAACTGTCTGAAGGCAGAAAACATCTACTACATTGGTGACCTGATCCAGCGCACTGAAGTTGAGTTGCTCAAGACCCCGAACCTGGGTAAGAAGTCCCTGACTGAGATCAAGGACGTTCTGGCCTCCCGTGGTCTGAGCCTGGGTATGCGTCTCGACAACTGGCCACCGGCCAGCCTGAAGAGCGACGATAAGGTTTCTGCTTAATTGCGGCTGAGGACAATCACCGTTGATGAAACAGAGATTGTTCTCAGTAAGAAGAGGAAGTTTGTGCCATGCGTCATCGTAAGAGTGGCCGCAAGCTTAACCGGAACAGCTCTCATCGCAAAGCGATGTTCAAGAATATGGCTGCTTCCCTGGTTGAGCACGAAGTAATCAAGACAACACTGCCAAAAGCGAAAGAGCTGCGTCGTGTTGCTGAACCGCTGATCACCCTGGCTAAGGAAGACAGCGTTGCTAACCGTCGGCTGGCGTTCGATCGTCTCCGTAACAAGGCTGCGGTAGGCAAACTGTTTACTGATCTGGGTCCGCGTTTCAAAGAGCGTCCAGGCGGTTACCTCCGTATCATCAAGTGCGGGTTCCGTCAGGGTGACAACGCGCCAATGGCTTATGTCGAGTTGCTGGACCGTCCTGCTGTTGAAGCAGTAGAGTCCGCTGACGAAGAATAAGTCAGAAAAAAGCCGGGTTATCCCGGCTTTTTTGCTTTTCTACTTTCTCCCCTGAAGTCATCATACTAATTTCCTGCTTTTCCTGAGTCATTTGCCCGTCATCATTTACTGTATTTGAATATTTCCGATTGATTGATCAGTGGTTAAGGCCAAACCTCTTTCTGCTGTGTAATAAATCACGAATAAAGCTAAAGAACTCTTTTAATAGTTAAGGATCAAATCATCACCATCAAATGTTTTGTTCCGGCAATTAAATATGTTTTTCCTTCCATCCAGTGTTGTTACTCGTCAACCGCAAGCATACTCAGTACCTGCAACACCTGCTGAGTCACGAACTGAACATGAGATTCAATTTGAGCGGGAACTGGGTCCGCAGGAAGCCAGGATGGCTGAAGAATTATATGTTCAGCTTAAAGGAAGGCATCGCAATCGGTCAGATTACGCCTGCCACTGTGAGGTGACGCGAAGTCTTTATGATCGATTGGTTGGCTTTCAAAAGAGGGGCGAGGAACCGGTCATTATTCAGGTTCACGATAATACCAGGGAGCATATCGGTCATGGTTCCTATGGTTGTGTCTATGAAAGCAGTCTTTTACTGAGGAAGGCAGGGAGATGCTGGGGAGTCCCGCAAGGGGAGCAAAATAAGCGGATTATGAAGATCCAGCAAGACACTGAAGACGCCCGGAGTGAAATAGGGTTCCATTCAGAACAGCCTGGCTCATTAGGGGCTGGAATATTTGAAGGTTATCAATACCTTGATCAATTACGCATTCCCGGAAAATGTTTGCAGGCTTATTTTCAAGATAAAGCCTGGCCACTGAAAGACAGGTTTGAGTGTGCTGTAGCTATGCTGGTGTGTGCCAGGACTTTTGCGGCTGGGGGATTTGCCCATTCAGATATTAAGCCGGCCAACATGGTTTACGATAGCGTCAATAAAGAGGTCTATTTTATTGACAATGCCCATGTTCAGGACCTTGAGGATCCATCAGCGGCTAAGCCCCTGGAGCCAAGGGGGACACCCTGGTTTATTGAGCCTGAACAATACCAGAACATCGAGACTACCGCCAAGTCAATGGTGTACTCGCTTGGCATTGTACTGTTGAATCTATTTTCAGATAAACCTTCTGAGTATGCAGTTGCCCGGTCACAGGTTATTGATGGCAAGGGTATAAAATTGGATCTAACGTTATTGCTGCCGGGATTCAGGGATATCAGTCCTCAGTTTGTCGAGCAACTTGAAGGCTTCCTGGTGCAAATGGTTTCAGAAAAAAACCACCTTCGCCCTGACTTAGGTGAGTGTTTGACGCGACCTTATCGGTTTTTCCAGTGCATTCAGGCTGATTGAAGATTCTGCCAATGAAATCAAGCGTGCCAATGCAAAAGTGGCGCATCTTCAAAAAGAGTTAAAGCAGTTCCAGATAAACCAGGCGTTAATGAAACATGGTCTAATCACTCAACAGCGGGCTGCCCAGCTGAAAGAAGAAGAGGAAGCGAAAGAAAGGGTGTTACAGCAAAAGTTGGCACATGTCGTAAAAAAATTGGAAGGCACTATCTCCACTAAAGACAAACAGCTCGCGGAGTTGACCGGAGTTGCTGTTAAGGCGGAGATGCAGAACCGGGATGGCCATGAGGCACGGGCAAAGGCAGAGGAAAAAAATACTGAATACCGACTTGCCCTTGAATTGGAGAAAAATGGTCATAAAAAGGCCATGGATCAATTGAGTGCTTTTGAACTACAAAAGAAAAAGCTGCAGGCTGAGAAAGTATCTCAAGCCAGGAAAGTTCAGCAACTGGCCAGTAAGCTATCTGAAAATCTGCGGGCCCCATTGGACCATTTAAAGATGTTGGCCCGTAATGGGGCTGATATAGACAGCGCTGAATTTGGTAAGCAATTGCCTGGTGTTTTAGTGGCACTGCCATCCAATGATGTGAAGATCAGGTACCTTGACGATCTTGCCACAGTAATCTTTTGCAATCTGGGGATTGATGGGGGCGATAAGCGATACAACCATCAGTCCTCTTTACGGTCATTTTCATTTTATGCTCGCCGCCCCGTTGACTTTACTTATACTCAACGGCTGCATTTGGCAGCAGTGGTGGCAGAGGCTAAGGCGCTGGCCAAAAAGATGTTAAAAGGTAATGACGAAAGCAAGCGGCAGGCCTGCCAATTTTTAACTGAAGGTTTCGCCACACGGGTGCAAGTCACCGATGAGTTAAAAACTGATAATGGCTGGGCTGAATCGCTGCTGGCCGCCACTCCCGGCATTGCCAAATACCAGTTTACGCAAGAACAGGTAGCAAGGTTTAATCGTTCTTACCTTGCTAAACATTTTCAGGATGGCAGGGAAGGGGATCCTGGTAAAGGTAAACAACTTTCTGTTTTTATGGTGAGTCTGGAAACATCCGATGAAGCCAGTGCGGCAAAGCGTTTGCTGGCTATGCTGGCGATCAGGGAAACTGTTGAAAAGCTGGGCGCCCTGGAGAAAGAGTTCTTGTC
>NZ_JAHHPP010000327.1 GCF_024606265.1 Endozoicomonas sp. SESOKO1 | reverse complement strand
AATGGTTTTTATCAAATAATGAAATCAAGATAATATTTTTTGATTTTAAAAGAATACTGGGTTAATCATTCCCGATTGTCCCTGATGTGGTTGTTTTCGAACCAGTGCCCCCGGGAGTGAAGCCTGCGGATTGTGGTTACTGCCCTTCGAGCAACATTATTCTGAAATAGCCAAAGGTGATCGGCAGGGAGATTTTTTTCAACCTCTGAAGCTACGCTAAAATATGACGATAGTATCACTGATTATGAATTGGAAATGGTACATGAGATCAAGTTAGAATAACCCTTAAGTCGCTTTTTTATCACTCATCCTGACAGCCGAGAGTCCAAGACAACCGTTTGCGAAGCTCATACCGTCATTGCAGACGTGGAAAAACTAATAAGGAATCAAGGATCAAGCGTGTGAATCATTCTCCTGCGATTATTGCCCGTTCAGTTGTTGTCACGGTGCTGATACTCTTGCCCACTGTGACGCAGGGAACTGAACCCATCTCTTACAATGACCCACTGGAAAGCTGGAACCGCAAGGTGTTTAAACTGAATGACACCCTGGATAACTATGCCCTGAAGCCAGTGGCAAAGACCTATAATTTTGTGACCCCCAGACCGGTGCAAACATTAGTCAGCAACTTCTTCAGCAACCTCGGGGAGCTGAGAAATATCGCCAGTGCCTGCTTCCAACTCAAAGGGCAGGATATGCTGGTTTCCTCAGGCCGTCTCATCATCAATTCAACAGCGGGTATTCTTGGCCTGATCGATGTAGCCACCCCAATGGGACTTGACAGGCGCTATAGCGATTTCGGGCTGGCTTTTGCCAACTGGGGGGTTCCGTCCGGACCTTATCTTGTCCTCCCATTATTTGGCCCGAGTACTGTCCGTGCCGGCGTTGGACGCATTCCTGATGCATTAACCAATCCGATAACCTACCAGGAATCCGGGCAGGAACGCTGGATTGCCAGCAGTATTAATCTTATCAATAGTCGTGCTCAACTTCTGGATGCTGAAGAGCTGATTCTTGGAGACCATTACACGTTTATCCGGGACACTTATTTACAAAGACGTGAATATTTAATTACAGGCCAGCAACCCGAAGATGACTTTTGACGATAAGCAGCGAATAACGATCGCATCAGCCTCTGGCTTCAATAACTTCAGGCAAACACATTAATTTGACCACGCTCCAGGAGGCTGACCGAGAATAGCGCCCGTTGCGAGGATGGCAGAAAATTCAGGATAAAAATTCGGAAATTTTTAGTGAATAGTGGTTCTATTTGCTAAAAATTTCCGACTTTTTAGACCAATTTGCTGCCACCGCACGACTGCATGGATGCAGGAGCTAGAGCA
>NZ_JAHHPP010000326.1 GCF_024606265.1 Endozoicomonas sp. SESOKO1 | reverse complement strand
ACAACAACTTGCCAAGGCAGCGTAAAAAAGTGTCCGGAAAATCCTTGCCATATCATTTTTTAAATCCGCACAGTTTTCCACCAGGCTACGATTTGCCTGCCAGTCATTCACAAACTCTTTACCAGGCACCAGAAACTCAGCAGCAACCCGATTACAAAATACCTCTTCCTTCCTCTGGTGACCTCGTTCAGAAAAATCATCCAGCGGAACATTAGAAATACCACTGTTACCCACCCACAAATGGGCAAGTTCATGAACCAGGGTAAACAGCCGCGCGGCAGGTGCATCGGCCGCATTGATAAAGATCAGTGGGGCATAATCATCACTGATGGCAACCCCCCGAAACTCTTCCACAGACAGTTTTCTATTAGAACTACTGCCGACAATGCCGCTTCGCATCACCAGAATACCCACGGCTTCCGCCCTTTCAATCAGCAGGCTCAGGTATTGCTCCCAGTTCCGGGCACCTTGCCGTAAATCGGCAGTTGCACCCAGCGTACGAGCGATATCCTCAGCCACACCGGCAGCGTCGTCATTCAAGGAACAGCGGCCTACAAACTCAACTCTGTCATTCCCGTTTTCAATCTGGTACTCCCGAAACCACTCTTGCTTGAGCAGCACATTATTCAGGAGATCACGAAAATTATGACCCAGCTCAGTGGATACCCGACTACCCACGGTACGCAGGTCAGGTATGGGCAAAGGCACTTCAGGAGGCTCTTTAAGAAACAGATAACCGAAAGGAACCCGGAGGTGGCTTGCCAGCTTCTGAGCCTGGGAAAAACTGGGCCGACTTTTGCCCTGTTCCCACTCAAGCAGCTTTTCGGGCTTCTGTTTTAGCTTTCCCGCCAGATCAGCAGGAGCCATCCCGGCACGCTCTCGCGCCCAGTGGACAATCTCCGGATTGATCATGGCTTCGTTCATTATTGAGGTCCATCCTGTAATCGTGGGGATAATATCATTATGGATTACCCATCGGTAGCATGAAGGCCTGGTTTAATGCCCCCCAGCTAGCTAACGAGGGAAAACCACGGTTGCCTTCCCATCCTCCTGATATGTACCTCTCTGTGTATACTTTGCCAACCGATCAGAATATTGCTCTCGACTTAACAAATTAAGATCATCGGTTTCTGATGGGCCACCCTTAACGCTCTGAATCGTTCTTACGTTTTTGCAACAACTGCTTTTCCAGATGTTCAAGAGCTTCCATTTCTTTTCTGTCGGCTTCCAGAGCCTCAGCCTGATTACGCTGAGTATTGAACTGGTCATAACGCTCACCCGCTATTTTTTCCATACTCTTGCGGCTGACTTGTCCTGCATTGCTCAGTAATGGCTGTTCATTAAAAGTCATAAAATTATTGATATAATCACGCCAGCTGGCCAGCGTGAACAAATCTCGCACTTTCTGATAAAAACGAAGCTCTGAAGAGCGAATGTCCCGAATACGCTCCAGCAACTCATCAAAATAGTCCCACCGGGGTTGCTTCAGGCGTTCATCATCCATAACAAACCCTTTCACCATATACTCACCCAAAGTGCGGGTTGCCCATTGACGGAACTGGGTGCCACGTATTGATCGGACACGGTACCCCACAGCAAGAATCATGGGGAGAGCGTAGTGGACAACAGAGCGCTGAACCTTTCTCGTTCCTTCTTGTTGAACTGTCAAGTATTCCTTGACAGTTGCCTCTGCCTGCAACTCTCCCTCTGTCAGAATATTGTTCACGTGCAGGCTGATATTCTGCTTGGATGACTGAAACAAATCGGCCAGTTCAAGCTGACTCAGCCATACCTGCCCCTCAAGCGTTTTAAGAACAAATCGGGCCTCTCCATCGTCTGTGGTATAAAGGATCAGGTCGTTATCAGCCATTCATGATTCTCCGGTGTTTAACTATGGCATCTGCTTTAAGTACGTCGTACTGGAACGTCATATCGGTAGTCAGTTGTTACTGATTCATTCCCCTGCTTTAGAGCCTTCCGTATCTGAATATACCGTGTCGCATAGTACAGTAGGCATTCCCACGGAGACCGTGGGAACGAGTTCAACGAGTTTTAGTCAGAGTTCTCCTGCGAAGGCTTTTTGACTCAACGCATCAAATAAAGCCAAATCACCTTGGCTATACTTCTGTGTTAACTCCCCCTTTTTGAATAAGATCTCTCTGAATTTAATCTGCTGGGTCACCTCGGGAACATAAACTTCAATGTTCTTTAGCTTCGTCACATTAATTCCTGCCATAATTGCCCCAGAGCTGATTAGTGAAATCTGGTGACTGACATCTCTGCTCAGCTTCAATTGCCAAGATAAAAAATAGGGATCAATGATGGATTCATCTACGCGAATACGAAGAAGATCTGAATGCATGATCCCTTCAGGCATGTGTTCCGGATATACATGACAATTCCCAACGGTTCCTTTTCGAGTCATAACGATATCGTCGGGTCTAATGGAATAGGCTTTCAGCGCTATAGCTTTAGGAGCTGAGAGGTACTCATCAGTTTCTACTTTAAAATCACGGTTAACATGTTTAATTCCCCACAGTGGAACTCCTTCTGCAAGGTACTCATGTTTACCTAACTGGGTGCCAAATGGACCACACTTGATTCCATCGTTCACACTCAAAGAATCAAGCGACACTCGTTGATAATCATAGGGATTGAAAGCCAGATCGCCAAACATATCCAGGAAGACGCTGCGGAGGAAGTCGTCAGCAAGGGCAATGGCCTGCTGGCGTTTCTGGCGTAGCTGGTCGGCTTTATCCAGTATGGCGGCAATGCGTTTTTGTTCGGAAAGTGGAGGCAACGGTATCAGCAACTCTGCTAATTTTTTTTTGTTGAGAGTAGCCCCCATAACCGCTCTGTCAGTACTCAAAACGACATTCAACTGACTGAGGGCATATGTCAAGTAATTGGTATCCAGCTGCTCTCTATCTATAATCGGCAGCGCTGCAATAGCCTCGTTAGTGTAAAGATCACGCTGAGTAATACCTACTTTGCCAATCGAAAGCTTGAAACTGAATAGAACCGTCCCTTTCTTGACGAGCTTAATACCTGACGCCACAACTCCTTTGTCCGTGATTTCTTCTTTAGTTGTGGTAATTAGCTTACCTTGTGACATATCAGCAATTGATAACCAAGGATACCCCACACCCCAGAAATTGGGGCTTTTGCGAGCCGGAGTCTTGCCTATATTAATTTCACATAACTCAGATAATTTAACCACAGGCCAACTCACAGCATCCCCTCCAGCTCCACCAGCTCCTGCTGAATCTCCGCCTCCAGTACCTTCAGTCGTGCCAGTATCTCTTTGGGCGGCTCATACTGCTCTTCCTGATACACCACCTCTTTATAGCGGTTGATGGAAAGGTCGTATTTATTGGCCTTCAGGTCCACTTTAGGCACAACAAAAGCCTTCTGAGTACGGTCCTGAAAATCCGTTTCAGCAACCCCTTCCGGGTGTTCACTCATAAATTGCGTCTGCAATTTTTGCCCCATAAAGACATCCACCGGCCGTCCTTTGCCCTGGCGATACTGCTTCCAACTGGCAATCAGATGCGGCAGGTCATTTTTGCCAATCGGTGTCCGTTTATCATCCAGACTATAACCGTCGTTTGCCAGGTCATAGAACCAGACGTCATCAGTCTCGCCCCCCTTGGTAAAGATAAGAATCGCCGTGGCCACACCGGCATAAGGCTTAAACACACCGGAAGGCAGGTTGACCACCGCCTCCAACTGGTTTTCTTCCACCAGCTTTTCCCGCAGGCTCTGGTGCGCCTTGCTGGAACCGAACAGCACTCCCTGGGGCACAACCGTGGCACTGCGACCACCCACTTTCAGCATTTGCAGAATACGGGCGCAAAACAGCAGCTCGGTCTTTTTGGTTTTGACAGTTTTCAGCAATACCGGGTCAATGTCTTCTTCATCCAATGTACCGGTAAAAGGCGGGTTGGCCAGAATCAGATGAAACGCGTTATGGGAGGCCTCCGGAAATTTGTCGCTGAAGCCCTGGCTCATCGTATCCTGGTAGTGGATATCCGGTTCATCCACCCCGTGCATAATCAGGTTCATGGCGGCAATGCGCAGCATGGTGGAGTCAAAGTCATAACCGTGGAACATGTCGTAGTCCACATGGTTCCGGTATTCATTCAGCAGATCACCGGAATAGACATACTGGGCTTCGGGTTCGCCCTTCTGGTTAATAACCATCTCTTTATGGATGGAATCCAGAGAGCTGTATTTTTCCAACAGGTATTCGTAACTGGACGACAGAAATCCACCGGTACCACAGGCAGGGTCACAGATACGCTCATGACGGGCCGGGTTCGGCTCCATCATTTCCACCATGGCACGAATGATATGACGTGGGGTACGGAACTGGCCGTTGATGCCCGCCGTGGTCAGTTTGCTCAGCAGGTATTCGTACAGATCGCCCTTGGTGTCCCCCCGGTCCAGCGGCAACTGTTTGATCATCTCCACCGCTTTGACCAGCAGACTGGGCTTAACGATTTCCAGCCGGGCATCTTTCATAAAGTTACCGAGCAGTGAGCCTTTCTCACTCAGCGTTCTGAAGTGACGAAACACCTCATCCCGCACCAGCTCCATCATTTCATCCGCGCCCAGGTTGGCAAAATGGCTGAACCGGTAATCCTGCTCATGTTTCGCAAAGCGGGGTTTGAAATCGACACCGGCCAGCGCCTTACGCTGCTCGTCCTTGCTCTCCTGCATATCCAGCATGCGGGAGTACATCAGGTAGGTGATCTGCTCGATCACCGTGAGCGGATTGGTGATACCACCTACCCAGAACTCTTCCCAGAGTTTGTCGATTTTGCTTTTCAGATCGCCGGTGATCATACGCTTGCCTGAATCATAAAGTTGAAATGTGAAGAATTGGCTGATTATATGGGTATTATGAAATGAGTTCTGTAGTCTGTGCGCAGCTAATCATAAAGTCGAGCCCCTATTGACAGATAACCTCTCAACGCCTAAATTTACCGTAACACACCCGCCATGCCTCTCAACGAAGCACACTCTGGCGGGTTTTTTTATTCCCATGCAGAAGTAGTATAAACGCACCTTTTATAATAAAAACAAATGGTTACATTCAGAAAGCACGCATTAAGCCTTAATGAGCAGATCCAAACTCTTACTGCCAGAGGTTTAGTCGTTACTGACCCTGTGAGAGCCAAACGCTACTTAAAAAACATTAGTTACTTCCGCTTGAGTGCTTATACTCGGCCATTCTATATCCCCGGTTCGGGTGATGATCATCGGTTTATTGCTGGTACATCTTTTGACGATGTCTTGAATCTCTATATTTTCGACAGGGAACTGGAGACCTTTCTGGAGAGCTATCAACGAAAGTACCCGGATTCGCCAGTACAACCACCATTATGGATGGCACTTGAGCTTTTAAGCTTCAAACAGATTTCAGAACTTTTTGCCAACCTTAGG
>NZ_JAHHPP010000325.1 GCF_024606265.1 Endozoicomonas sp. SESOKO1 | reverse complement strand
TCCGAACGGAGTCAGGCAATGAAAATAGGGAAGTTATTTCCAGACAACTCCTTAACACTTCCCCCCCCAGCCTCTCCCACTACGATACCGCCAGCCAGGGTCATCAACACACGGATAATTTATGGTTTCAATAAAAGATGTCGCCAGGGAAGCCAATGTTTCTACGGCAACTGTTTCACGGGTAGTCAATCGCTCCCCAAATACCAGTGATGAAGTGGTGCAACGGGTCTGGAAAACCATTCGGAAGCTGGGTTATCGTCCGGTGATTGGACGACAGTCGGCAAACACTATCGGCGCAGTGGTGTCTGATGTTTCAGAACCCTTCTTTGGCCAGATGCTGAAAGGCATCGATCAGGTTGCCAGAAGCCATAACAAACAGCTGTTGATCCACAATGGCCACTACAGTGAAGCAACCGAGCACCAGGCCATCGAGCGACTGATCGGTAACTGTGAGTCGGCCATTGTCCACAGCAAATGGTTGTCCGATGAAACGCTGATAGACTTTGCCAGCCAAATCCCCGGTTTAGTGCTGATTAATCGTTACATTGAACCCATTGCCGAGCGCTGCGTTGCCCTGGACAATGTTCAGGGAGGCTACATTGCTACCCGCCATCTGCTGAATAAAGGTCATCAACAGATTGGCTATTTATGTTCAGAGCAATTCATCGATGACTCCACAGATCGCCTCAAGGGCCACCATAAAGCCATGGCAGAAGCAGGCATACCTGTTGATGAACGATACATTGCCGCCTGCCCACCCACCGAAGATGGCGGCAGACTGGGGGTTTATGACTTACTGGCAAAAGGCCTGCCACTGACGGCCATCATCACCTACAACGATATCATGGCCGCTGGCGCGCTGTTTGGCCTGCAGGAAAACGGCCTGCACTGTCCACAGGATATCTCAGTGGTTGGCTATGACGACCTGGTCATTGCCCGTTATCTGCACCCGAAACTGTCCACTGTCCGTTACCCCATTGCCGTTATGGCGGAACAGGCGGCACGACTGGCCATCAGTCTGGGCAGTAACGACAGGGAAAAGGTTACAGGCCAGATAATGATGCCGGCTTTTGTTGAACGCAGCAGTGTGCAGGCACCAAAACTGTATCAGCAAACAGGCTGACACCCGAAAAATGTAACAGTTACATAAATTTGAGCTGGATCAACACTTTTTCATGTGTTCACAGATAAGATACATCCTGTTGAAGTATGAAAATTCTGGATAACTGTCGTCAATAATGTCACCTCCAGGTGAAATGATCTGTGACTCCAGAGACAGGAAAATGATTTAGCCAACCTATGAGTAAATACATGCAGCGCGACTGGGAAAGCCCACAAATCACCGCACGCAGCCGACTGGCAAGCCATACCCCGATGAACAGCTGGCGCAGTGAGCCACAAGCTCTGGCAGACAATGGGAGTGATTCGGTATTAAGCCTGGATGGCCAGTGGGCTTTTGCACTGTATGACTTCCCGGAACAAGTGCCTGAAACATTTTCACGGGAAGGTGCAGACCCGGCACAAACCATTACCGTACCCGGTAACTGGCAGCTACAGGGTTTCGATAAACCCATTTATACCAACGTCAAGTACCCGTTCCCCTGCAACCCACCCCAAGTGCCCGCAGAGAACCCGACTGGTTGCTACTCCACCACGTTCACGCTGCCTGCGCAGTGGCAGGAAGATAGCCAGACCCGGGTGATCTTTGATGGCGTGAACAGCGCCTTCTATCTCTGGTGTAACGGCAAGTCCGTGGGTTATTCACAGGACAGTCGACTGGCCGCCGAGTTCGATTTGACACCATACCTCCAGGCCGGTGAGAACCGGTTATGCGTGATGGTTATCCGCTGGTCCGATGGCAGCTACCTGGAAGATCAGGATATGTGGTGGCTAAGCGGCATTTATCGCTCAGTCCGCTTGCTCAATAAGCCACACCAACGTCTGGTGGATATTCGCGTCACACCTGATCTTGATGATCGCTACGAACACGGCAAACTCACCATTGTTGCCGATACCGAGAATGCCGATGATCTGGCCATTCGGGTGACGTTGTATTTGAATAAAGACATCATTGCCACCACCACATCCGCCATTGGCACTGCACCAATGGATGAAAAAGGCGGTTATAACGATCGCACATGCCTGCAGCTGGATATCAACAACCCGCAAAAGTGGAGCGCAGAGGCACCCAACCTTTATCGCGTTGTGGTCACGCTGACGGATCCGCAAGCAAGCAGCGATATTGAAAGCGAAGCCTACGACGTTGGCTTTCGTAAGGTAGAAATCAAGGACGGCCTGCTGCAATTAAACGGCCAGCCATTAATGATTCGTGGTGTGAACAAGCACGAGCACAACCCGGCGACCGGTCATTTTGAAACGGTAGACGATGTTCGTGAACACCTGATACTGATGAAACAGCATAATTTCAATGCTGTGCGCTGTTCTCACTACCCGCACCAACCGGCATTCTATCAGCTGTGTGATCGCCTGGGTCTCTATGTGGTTGACGAAGCCAATATTGAAACCCACGGCATGACCCCCATGCGCAAGCTGGCCGACGACCCGATGTGGGCCAATGCGTTCCTGGAGCGGATGATGCGCATGGTGGCGCGGGACTTTAACCACCCATCCATCATCATCTGGTCACTGGGCAATGAATCAGGCTACGGTGCCGCCCATGATGCCATGTACCAATGGACCAAACGAACCGACCCGTCTCGCCCGATACAATATGAAGGTGGTTGTTCCGATACCCCCGCAACAGACATCATCTGCCCAATGTATGGCCGCACCGATCAGGATCAGCCACAGCAGTTCCTGGGCAAAAATAAATGGGCGCTGACCAAATGGGTCGGCATGCCCAACGAAACCCGGCCAGTCATTCTATGTGAATATGCCCATGCCATGGGCAATAGCCTGGGCGGTTTTGCCGAGTATTGGGCTGCGTTCAGAAAGCACCCCCGCCTGCAAGGCGGTTTCATCTGGGACTGGGTGGATCAGGGACTGGACAAGTTCGACGACAATGGCCAGCACTTCTGGGCATACGGCGGTGATTTTGGTGACCAGATCAACGATCGCCAGTTTTGCATCAATGGGCTGGTATTCCCGGATAAAACACCGCACCCGGCACTGTTTGAAGCCAAAAGAGCACAGCAGCCGTTTACTTTCGAATTAGTGGCAACCCAGCCACTCACCGTCAAAGTCACCAGCGAAGCCTGCTTCTGCGCCACTGACAACCACCAACTGGTGTGGCAGCTGATGGCGGGCGAAGAGGCCCTGGTTGCTGGTGAAGTCACGCTGAATATTGCGCCCCGCTCCTCAGAA
>NZ_JAHHPP010000324.1 GCF_024606265.1 Endozoicomonas sp. SESOKO1 | reverse complement strand
TATGACGGTCAGAAAGACAGATCAGCACCTTGCCGGACTGCACTGCTTTTTCCGCCTGGTCACAGATATTCAACACCGCCTGTTCAAGACCGATGGACGGATCGTAAATCAGGTTAATGGTTTCTGTCTCAAAGGACTTATGCTGATGACGAACACTCATCAGGTCCAGGAACTTCGCTGTGGACAGGATTGGCGACTTCAGAATCACCCGGGCAGCGTGTTCCGGTGTTTCTTCAAACAGGTTCAACTCACGACCCAGGCAGGTTTCCAGGGACATGACGATCGCTTCACGCAGCGGGTCAATGGGCGGGTTGGTCACCTGGGCAAACTGCTGACGGAAGTAGTCATAGACCGTCCGGGTTCTGGCAGAGAGCACGGCCATCGGAGTATCGTCACCCATGGAACCAACCGCTTCCTGACCAGACTCAACCAGCGGGCGGACCACCTGATCACGTTCCTCAAAGGTGACCATAAACATCTTCTGATAGACGTTCAGCTGCTCAGGAGACAGGTGGTCAACCTGGTAATCATCTTCACTGAAGTGTGAGCGGATACGATAGGCGTTCTGCTTCAGCCACTTTTTGTAGGGCTGACGGACTTTCAGTTTGTCATCGATATCATGGGCCTGGTGCAGTTCGCCAGTCTCGGTATCAATCGCCAGGACTTCTCCCGGCCCAACCCGGCCTTTGGCAACCACATCTTCAGGCTTGTAGCCATGTACACCCACCTCTGAAGCCACGGTCAGGTAACCGTTCCTGGTAATAACCCAGCGTGACGGGCGCAAGCCGTTACGATCCAGGGCACAGACGGCATTGCGGCCATCAGTGATAACCAGGCCTGCAGGACCGTCCCACGGCTCCATATGCATGGAACTGTATTCATAGAATGCCCTGAGATCCGGATCCATGGTGTCCACATTCTGCCATGCGGGCGGAACCAGCATTCGAATGGCTCGGTAAAGATCCACACCACCAGTGACCAGCACCTCCATCATGTTATCCAGACTGGATGAGTCAGAGCCGGTGCGGTTCACCAGGGGGGAAATATCATCAAGCGTCGGCAGTAATGGCGACTGGAACTTCTGACGACGGGCTTCTGCCCAGTTACGGTTACCGGTGATGGTGTTGATTTCACCGTTGTGAGCCAGCATACGGAAGGGCTGGGCCAGCTGCCAGCGCGGCATGGTGTTGGTAGAAAAGCGCTGATGGAATACACAGATCGCCGTTTCAAAGCGGCTGTCGCCCAGGTCCGGATAAAACGTCGGCAGGTCCACCGGCATCATCAGACCTTTATAGGTGATGACCCTGGGCGACAGGGAGCAAATATAATAATCCGGGTCTTCCGCCATCACCATATTGGTATAACGGCGAGCCATGTAGAGCCGGGCATTGAACGCTTTCTCTTCAAGCTCACCTTCGGGGGTAACAAAGATCTGCTCAATACCTGGCAGAAGGTCTTTTGCGATGGGCCCCAGGCAATCGACATTAACAGGAACCTGGCGCCAGCCAACAACATTGAGCCTTTGCTTTTGCAACTCGTTCTCAAGTGTTTTTCTGCCTTTCTCTGCCCGGGCTTTATCGGTATTGAGAAAGACCATACCCACGGCATATTGCCCGGGTAGCTCGCAGCCAAACTTTTCTTGCGCAACGGTTCGAAAAAAAGTATCCGGTGTTTGAATCAGAAGACCACAACCGTCGCCTGTTTTACCATCGGCAGCAATACCACCGCGATGTGTCATACAGGTCAGTGCTTCAATCGCCGTTTTCAGAAGGTGGTGACTTTTCTTACCTTCCATCTGGGCAATTAGCCCAAAACCACAGTTATCCCGAAACTCCCCGGGATTATACAGACCTGCTTTCATAGGCACTTTCTCTACCAACCTCATCAACCCATTATTTTTCTGGCTCGTCTCGCCTTAAATAAAAGTCATCCCGACTTTCCCCCTTCCAACTTCAAGCAGGCCCCCTCTCCACCTTTTTAAGCAGGCCCCTCTACGGAAGGCTTGATGTTCTACTTCAGAATCAGGTGGATTCCACGTTTTTTAAAAATTCGGATGCTCCGCTGGCACACTGTATCTGTGGAGCCATAACTATTTTGCAGTCGGCAGGCTAGTGGCAAGCGAACTCCCGCACCGAAATTTTATGCAACTTAAGTGCATAAAACTGAATCTGGCTTATGACCATCCTGACACGCAAAACGGCACGCTATTTTACACGGCTGTCACTGCAATCACAAACAACCCTTATCAATAACAGTAAAAACCACAGCAAAACATAGACATATCGAACCTTTTCAGTGAACTCACACAGCTGCGAACAGTCAGTATCAACATAAAGAGAGCTGGAGAGAACGCTTCAGCCGTTGAGCCAACCATTGAAAAAGTATTCAGCAACAGAACCACTCAAGGCTGGCCATTAAATGTTGATGACTAAAACTGTCCGACACCACAGCATGACCAACGGAGTCCAGAAGCACCAGCCGCAATTGGCCATCCAGCACTTTTTTATCCACTGCCATCAGCTCAAGAAAGCGATCCGGGGTGATACCAGAAGGTGGCATGACCGGCAGGCTGACACGCTCAAGCAAATATACCAGCTCATCGACCTCTTCTCTGGATATATTGCCTTCCCGACAGGAAAGATCAGCCGCCATCACCATACCAGCAGCAACCGCTTCACCGTGCAACCAGTCGCCATAACCGGTATGGGTTTCTATTGCATGGCCAAAGGTGTGTCCAAGATTGAGAATGGCACGAATACCGGACTCTTTCTCATCTGCCTCAACCACTCTGGCTTTGTCCCGGCAGGATTGATGGATTGCGTAGGAAAGTGCTTCCGGGTCACGGTCCATTAAACGTCCAATGTTTTCCAGCAACCACTGATAAAACGGTTTATCGCAAATCAAACCATATTTGATGACTTCCGCCAGCCCTGCTGAAAGCTCCCGGTCTGGTAGAGTGCCCAGTGTCGCCGTATCAATAATGACGACATTGGGCTGATAAAATGCACCGATCATGTTTTTACCCAGGGCATGGTTGACCCCGGTTTTCCCACCCACTGAAGAGTCAACCTGGGAGAGCAGTGTCGTCGGGACCTGGATAAAATCCACACCCCGCTGATAGCAGGCTGCAGCAAAACCGGTCATATCACCAATCACACCGCCACCCAGTGCCAGCAATGTTGTTTTGCGTGTATGCCGTTCCTCTAGCAGCTGATCGAAAATAAGGTTGAGAGTTTCGAGGTTTTTGTACTTTTCACCATCCGGCAAGGTGATTACCGACAAGTCATACGTTGCCAGCGTGCGCTTAATGAGACCCAGGTAGAAAGGAGCAACCGTCTCGTTGGTGACAATCGCAACACGTTTGCCTTTGATGTACGGCTGGAAATAATCAGGGGTTGAAAAAAGATCGGAGCCGATAAAAATGGGATAACTTCTATCTCCCAGATCGACGTTGAGTTCCAGCATGGATGATGACTCCTTCACTGTTTTTCCAGGCCAACCGATTGAATAATTTTTTTAATGATCTGACGGGGCGACAGGGTGGCAGTGTCCAGGACAAGGTCGGCGATGGACCGGTACAATGGGTCACGTTCTTCCAGCAGCCGACTCAGAAATGCCTCACGGTCTGGCCGTTGCAGCAGTGGCCGACGCTTGTCTTTTTCCGTTCTCTGCAGTTGTATTGATACCGGGGTACGCAAATAAACCACAAAACCATTGGTGCTCAGTTGTCGCCTGTTCTCCGATCGGCCAACAGCCCCCCCACCGGTTGCCATGACCACGCTTTTCTTGTGGCAAATCTCTTCGATGACCTGGCTCTCCCGGTCCCGGAACCCCTGCTCACCTTCAACATCGAAAATCCAGGGAATATCCGCGCCACTGCGCTCCTCAATGACATGATCCGAGTCAAGAAAGGGGCAGGCCAGCTCTTTTGCCAGCATCCTGCCAATGGTACTTTTGCCTGCCCCCATGGGCCCAATAAGATAGATGTTTGTTAATGGCATGCGCTTTGCCAGCCTGACTTCCTGCCTGTTTGCAGCGAGCGTAGCGCATCGCAAGCGGTTATGACAACAAAAAAACGGGAGCAGTTGCTCCCGTTTTTGTCAGTTATTTGGTGGTGGTTGTGTCTGCGGTAACACCCGCCGCCTGGTTCCCACGGGCCTCCGTGAGAATGCGTAATGACTTGTACGGTTTGGGCAGTGCTAGCTGATACTCTGCGGTATGCGTTCCCACGCGGAGCGTGGGAACGAGGTGAGGTAAAGGAACGTTAACGCAATGAAACTCCTTCAGTAATGATTTTTGGCGTTATGAAAACCATCAGCTCATCTTTTTTATCTGTATTACTTGTTGATCTGAATAAGGCTCCAACAAAAGGTATATCTCCAAGTACTGGGACCTTTGACACATTATTATTGGCAGTAGTTTTAAACACACCACCTAATACAATAGTCTGGCCATCGTCAACAAGAACCTGAGTTTTAATCTCGTTTTTCGTGATGATTGGGATTTTACTCTGGGTATCTACTTCCCCTTTCTCATCATTGTTGATCTTTATATCCATAATTACTCGCCCATCTGGAGTAATCTGAGGAGTTACCTCTAGGCCAAGAACCGCATCTTTAAACGATACAGAAGTGGCTCCACTCGAAGTTTTTTCTTGATAAGGAATTTCCGTACCCGATTTTATTATCGCAGTCTTTTTATCTGCAGTTATAACCTTTGGTTGTGAAATAACTTCTCCACCCCCGTCACTCAACAGTGCGGACAGCTCCAATTTCAATAAAGTGCCAGTTCCTGTAGAAAAACCCAAATTGATAGCACTTCCAGAACCGCCTAGTGTAAAGTCAGTAAATAACTCCCGACCATCTCCAGATCTGCTTTTATCCTCGCTGTTACCTGTCCAATTGATGCCAAGCTCTTTATTAAGTGTTGAATTCAACGTCACAATCCGCGCCTCAATCATCACCTGACGAACAGGAATATCCAACTGATCAATCAGGTCACGCAATTCATCCAGCTTGGCTTGGGTATCCTTGATCAACAGACTGTTGGTTCTCGAAACCACCTGAACCGAACCCCTTTCTGTCAACAGGCTGGCACCTTCTGCACCCTGCAGAACCTTTGCAACTTCTTCAGCATCGGCATAATTAATCTGCACCAGATCGGTATAAACCGGGGCCAGCTCCCGAATCTGTTTTTCGTTCTCCAGCTGCTCCCGTTCACGGGCGGCAATTTCCGCCGCCGGAGCTACGGTGAGAACATTGCCTTCCAGACGCTTATCAAGCCCTTTGGCCTTAAGCACAATATCAAGCGCCTGATCCCAGGGCACATTCTGCAGCCGCAGGGTGACATTACCCCCAACCGTATCCGATGCCACTAGGTTAAGATCGGTAAAATCAGCGATCAACTGAAGAACAGCCCGGACTTCGATATCCTGAAAGTTCAACGACAGTTTGTCACCCTTATAAGAAAGCCCTGCCTTTCTTCTGCTGCGATCCTTAGGCTCTGGAGCCTTGACGCTGACCGTTAACAGATTGTCCGTCTGATAGGCCAGGTACTCAAACTCTCCCCTGGGCTCAATAATAATAACGCTGTTACCATCCTCAATGGCAGCATCAATAAACTTGACCGGCGTAGCGAAGTCGGCAACATCCAGGCGATTTCTCAAATTCTGTGGCAATATATCGCCCTGGAACTCCAGGCGGATACGCCCCCCCTGTTCATTCATATCCATCGGAATTCTGGCATCGGACAGGGCGATGACGACCTCTCCCTCACCATCATCACCCCGCTGGAAATCAATATCTGTGATGCCTTTAATCACTTCAGCTGCCTGACTGGATGACTGGCTCTCCCGGGCTGTCTCCCTCTGAACGGCAGTGGTGCTGTTATCCTCACCAAGATAAATACTGAGCGTCCTGCCATCAGACTGGCTGCTAAAGCGGGTAGGCTGCTGAAGATTAATGACCAGACGGGTTCTGTCACCAGCTTCAAGTACGGTCATACTCTTGGCATTATTAAAACCAATCTCATTGTACTTGGGGAGTTCACTGCGGGTAAAAGGCAGGTCTATGGAAATCCGGGGGGGCTTCTCAATACTGTAGCCGTGAGCAACTGGTGCCTCGCCATCAAAGGTCAAACGCAGCTCAACCATCTCACCCGGCAATGCAGCTGCATCCATATTTTTCAGGGTGACACCCCACACGGAAATAGGCAACATGGCCAGCAGCGTGTACAGAAGCCCTCGGACAGCCCTGGCCTGCAACAGGGGACTATTATTCATCTAACGCACCTATTTCAGAATTAGAATTGTTTTTTTGATCGGCATCTTTTTTAAATAATCCAGCCCATCACGCTAATTTGGCCTAAAACCATATCCTTTCAGACTGCGAAGCATTCCACAGATAAAAACATGCGGCCCATGCCTGAACAACAATCCAATAAATCAATCAAATAAATCAATCAAAACAGCCAGAAACATACTGTCAGCCGAAAAGGGCATAACAGCATGATCCTTACTGAAAAGATGATGATTAATTCACAATAAAGGTAACAAAATCACTGACTATTCAAATTAACGCGAAGAACTCTTGGCCGCTCAATCCAATACCTTGGACCCGCAGGAACAACCTCGGTTACACGCAGCTCCTGGTCATCAATGTAAGTAATACGACCATGGTTACGCCCCAGGTAATCACCCACGCGGACCCGGTGAACGCCATCAGACCCACGTACCAGCCCCCAGAACCCTTCGTCATTACTGATAGAGCCTACCAAACGGAACGAATCCATTTCAAACTGCTCCAGATACTGTTTAACACGGTCTGGGTCTGGCTGGATGTTGCTGTTGAGCTGCTCCGTCGTCAGCTCAATTTTCACCGGCTGTTTAAAAGGACTCCGCATGGCAGACGCCTGATAAGTAAAAGCCTCATAAGGCCTGAACTTGGGCAACGGCTCAATATTACCTGTAGGACGGGCTTTCATCTCTGCCATATAGTTATCAATATCTTGATACCCCCGGCTGCCGCCATCCGAACATCCTGCAAGAATCAGCGCAGCACCCGCAACAATTCCCAGTTGAAGCAGCTTCATCATAGCCCCCCTTGATCATTGTAGCGGTAAGTTTTTGCCAGGATACTCATGGTTAACTGACCATTCTTGCCCGGGCGAATCTCAAAATCATGCAAAGTAACGATTCGCGAAAGACTGGCGACACCACTGACGAAGTTACCCAGGTCATGGTATGTACCCGTCACGCCAATGCTAATTGGCAGCTCAATATAAAAGTGGCTGACATTTTCATCCTGAAGTTTGATTTCCTCGATCTGCAGACCTGCCCCACGCCCGGTAAAGGTAATGTCCTCCAGCAGCCCGGGAACCTCTGTATCACTGGGCAGCTGTTTCACCAGCGCACCAAAAGAGTTTTCCATTTCCGCCATCTGTTCGCGGTAGGCTCTCAGGTTTGCCGACTGGAACGCCCTGATTCGATACTGCTCTCGTAAATCCTGTTCTTTACTGGCAGCAACTTGATAGCGATCCTGCAAACTGGTCAGGTGAAACTGATAACCAAACCCCATGATCAAAACCAGAGTCAGAATACAGACAAAGACCCTGCCCCCCATTGGCCAGGAGCCGATGTTATCAAAATCAATGTCATTCAAATCAAGCTCATTCAGCTTTTGTAACGAATCTGCAAGGCTCATAATCCCCCCTTGGACTGAGTGGGATTGATCTGCTTAACCGTAAGATCAAACTCATTCCAGCGCTGACTGTTTGCCGATACTTTCCTGACCGCAGTCAGATTTGGTTCAGTAAACCATTCTGAGGTGTCGAAGTTTCTCATCAAGGCAGAGATACGGTTATTGGACTCAGCAACCCCGACAAGCGTCAGGCGATTTCCCTCCAGCGTTATCTGCTTGAAATAAACCCCCTCAGGAATCACACGTGCAACCTGATCAAATATACGAACAATCACAGGGCGGTTTCCCTGCAGGTTCTGAATGACCTGCATCCTCTCAAGCAGCTGCTCTTTCTTGGTTCTCAGGTCCTTGATTTCACTGATCCGCTGATTAAGCAGCGTAATCTCATTCTGCAGATATTGGTTGCGGCTATGCTGATGACTGACGTTATGGCTGATGTAAAGATCACCAATAAAGACCAGGCCAATGCCAACCAACACCGTTAGCCCCCAGATGGCAATGAAACGCTGCTTCCGTTCTTTTCTCAGCCCTTCTCGCCAAGGTAAAAGGTTAATTCTTGCCATCAGTCGAAACTCCTCATGGCAAGTCCGCAGGCAATCATCAGCGATGGTGCCTTACTGGCCAGTTGGTCCGTGTCCACTCTCCCAGCCATGGACATTCCGGCAAAAGGATTTGCCAGTCTGGTCGTGACCCCCAGTTTATCCTGAATCATTTCTGCCATACCTGAGATTGATGCTGAACCGCCTACCAGCGCAATAACATCTACATCGTTAAATTGGCTCGACGAATAAAAGAATTGCAGTGAGCGCGACACCTGCTGAACCACCGTTTCCCGGAATGGTTCCAGGACTTCAGGTTCATAATCATCAGGCAGCCTTCCCTTACGCTTGGCTTTCTCGGCTTCTTCAGGGGTGAGCCCATAACGGCGCTGAATCTCATCAGTCAACTGCCGTCCACCAAATAACTGCTCGCGGGTGTATACAGTTTTACCCCGACTGATCACATTCAGTGTGGTTTTCGTGGCACCAATATCGACGACAGCAAGCACCGGATCCTGATCTGGCAGGTCAAGCTGGTCTTCAATTAATTCGCATGCCCGCTCCATGGCAAAAGCTTCTACATCAATAACCCTGGCAGTCAATCCCCCAAGCCGAAGTGCCTCCTCGCGCATTTCAACATTGTCACGACGACAGGCTGCCAGCAAAACTTCAACCCGCTCGGGATTTTTCTCGTTCAGGCCCTGGACTTCAAAGTCGATGGCCACTTCATCCATGGCATAGGGGATATACTGGTCTGCCTCAACAGTAATCTGGGTTTCCATCTCATCTTCACTGAGGGAAGCATCCATATCGATGGTTTTGGTAATAACGGCAGATCCTGACACAGCAACAGCTGCGTTTTTCAGGCCAGTTCTGGATTGGGAGATAGCCCTTGCGATGGCTTCGCCAATAATATCAACGTCATGAATATTATTTTCGACAACGGCTCCCGGCGGAAGGGGTTCAACACCGAAAGCTTCGACTCTATAACCGCTGCCTCTTAGTCCTAGCTCAAGGACTTTAACGGATGTCGAGCTTATATCTACCCCTAAAACGACATTTGATTTTTTCTTCAGCAGCCCAAACACTGGTGCAATCCTTGATTATTAGTTATAAAA
>NZ_JAHHPP010000323.1 GCF_024606265.1 Endozoicomonas sp. SESOKO1 | reverse complement strand
GCTTAAGACCGTTCTTTCTTATAAAAGTTCCCCCGCGACAGGCTAAGCCTGAGGATGCGGTAGGCGCCATGAGCTGAAATCATTCGTTGAAATCCATCAGCTTCGACTCTTGCCCGGTGAAAACTGACCATCAGCCGGTGAAGCAAGAAAAAGACTTCTTTAAATTGCCTTAATGAATTAACCATTTTATCAGGAAAAAATCAGCGGTATGGGCTGACAGTATTTCGCTGGCCATAAAGCCCAGGAAAAGAGCGCCGGAAATAATTAACAGGGGTTCAAGCAGAGACATCATAATAATGTACGTATGGCTCATTCCCAGCATCTGATAAAGTCGTATTTCCTGTCTTCGTTCCTGAAGGTTACTGATCAACGCATAAAAAAGGGTCAGCAGGCACAACCCGAGCGTGACAAAAGATATGGAAATCAGGCTGACCGTTGCCCTGTTAAGGTAACCGTAAAATAGCTCCAGCTCCCTGGCGGGCATCGCGACGGTTATCTCCAGGCCTTGTTCTGTGGCCGATTGGGTCAGTTTTTTTTCCAGAGCCAGAAGGGCCATGCGATCCCTCAGCTTTATATCGATAAAAGCGATATCATCAGGGCTTGACCAGCTCGGCCTATGGTCTTCAGCGTATTTTTTTCGTGCTTTTATCAGGCCCTCAATCGGGATGTAAATACGATCATCCTGGTGGGTATTCTGGCGTGGCAGAATACCGGCGATGGTAAATAATTCTTTGTACTCTTGTTCTGACCCCGGTTCGTTGCCATCAGCAATCGTCATCTGGTCGCTGACTTTGTAACCAAATTCATTCGCTATGTTTACTCCAATATAAGCCGTCATTGGCTGGTTGGTTGACGGTGATGTTTCAGGACTGACCGGCTGTTGATGTTGGTTCTCCGGGTATCCTGAATTGCTGGCTGCTTCTGCTGCCATTTGCCCTATCCCTTCGGCGCTGGTGCCAATCACGGGGATTCCCCGATGGGTTTCGCCATAGGCATAGGGAATGGCGTATTCAATCTCCGGATGGCTTGTCAGCTCGCCCAGCAGGCCCAGGCTCATTTTGGGTGGTGGTGAACCCACGTTAAACAGAGAGAACAGAACCAGCGGCATGGCCGGTGTTTCTTTGCTGATAATCAGGTCACTTTTCAGTGAGTAGCGATCAATGTTTTCAATGAGTTGTTGCTTGATCCCCTGAAACAGAAAAACCAGGTAAAAGCCAACGGTCAGAACCAGCAGCATGGTCAGCGTATTTTTTTTTCGATAGCCCGTGCTCTTCATGGCATGTTGAAAGCTCAGTAATGTATTACTGAGCCAGCTGATGTTTACCATAATCTGGCCACCTGCTGTGAATGGTTGATTTCTGACATATCAAGACAGCGGTCAAATCCCGGGTATGGGGTATGGTCAATACAGATCAATGTCTGCCCATGCTCCCTGGTGGTTTTCAGCAACATGTCATAGAGGGTTTGTCGAGTCTGCGGATCCAGCGCTGATGCGGCTTCATCGGCCAGAATCAGGGGAGGGGCGCCGATCAGTGCACGGGCAATAGCTACCCGTTGCTGCTGGCCAATGCTCAGCCTGCCAGTGCTTTGGCGCAGCAGTTCAGGGTTCTCCATGTTGAGTGCGGCCATCAGCTGATAAGCCTCATAGTTCGCGGTGGTTTTCCGGTCTTTCAGTCGCTGCTGGCGCCATTTGGATAAACGACAGGGGAGCAAAATGTTTTCCAGCGGGTTCAGATAAGGAATCAATGTTGGTTGCTGGAAAATGTAACCCACCTGACCGGCCCGAAATGTTTCCCGTTCGGATCTGGACAGGCTGCCAATGTGCTGGCCAAGTATGTCAATTCTGCCACTGTCGGGTATCAGTAACCCGGTCAGCAGTTGCAGCAACGTGGTCTTGCCAGAGCCATTCAACCCGGTAATCTGCAGGCGTTCACCCTTCTCTACCGTAAACAGCGGTATCGACAGGCAGTTTTTCTTTCCTCTGCTCAATTCAAGCTTTTCTACGGTAACTGCCTGACTCATGCGTGGCCCTCTTTCAATACACAGCTTTTTAATCGTGAAAAAACTCCGGAAGGAAATCACTCGTTGCTGATGGTTTCAGCAACTGAACATTCTTTTGCTCCGGGCTTAGCTGCTGTTTACTTTGCCAGTGATCACTGACCAGCCAGACGCTGGTGTGCCTTAAATCAGGTATTGCCCCGAACCCCAGGAAAGTGAAGTGAGACAGGTTTTCCGGGCTTTGGCATTCATATTCGAGATAGCCGTTGATTTCTCTGGGGCTGGTGTTTGCAAGGGGCGACTCAATCATGGGATAAGGCATGTCTGGCGGCTCAACAAGAAACTGCTTTTGCGTTTGTCGGCACTGTGCATCTTCCGGGAGTGTAACCAGCGGGGTGAATTCTTTCAGGTACCGGGCCAGGGAACGAAGCGGCCGCTTGGTGATCGTAGCTGCAGCCTCCGGGGAGATAAAGAAGAACAGACTAAGGGTATTCTTTTGCAGGTTAACATCCAGCAGAATGGAAGCGGGTTCATAGGCACGGTGAACACTCTGGCCAATGGAGCGCTGGTTCCCATGGCTGGACGTTATGGCGATGGTCATTCCCAGTACGAGGCAGGCCACAGCGTCAGTAATGATTTTGTGGTCAATATTCATGGGCAGCTTTCCTGAAGGTATCGCTTTCCTGAATCAATCAATGCGGTATCTTTGAGAAAGTTGCGACCAATTAATAACTGTTGGGGAAAATTGCTGCGACTGATTAAGGACGTTTCTACAGTGCGCGTAATCGAACCTATTTTTATCGTGTTTCGGACCACCGCCCGCTCACTGGGTGCCCCTTTGTGGGTGATTATTCTGGCAACGCGGCTAACCGGTTGATGCATTGGTGTTTTCTGACTGCTTTCCCTGTGAACAAAATCATAGTAAACCCAGCGGGTCCCATTTCTCTTAATGTGCATGCGGATGTTACGGGCATCCAGGGCGGTGGTGGTAGCACCGCTGTCAACCAGTGATGCAACCTTGTGCTGGTGAATATTGACCAGCGTGGCGTTTTCCAGATAACCAAACAGCGGGCGTCCATCTGCAGTGCAGGTCTGGCTGGCCCCTGGAGCCGACAACGATAAACCTGAAAAGAAAACCATGATAATGAGCCGTAACAGTGGTCCTGATGGCCAAGTGGATAGGTGTTTGATTGTCCTGTTCATATCTCTGATAACCGCTTTACCCGGTTCAGTATTTATCTCAAAGCTATCGGCTATACAGGTGATGGTTTGATAGTTGCTAAAACAGCATCGTTACAGAAGCACTTCCCGGTTTAACTTGCAGGCATTTTCTTTACGACACAATTTGTCTATTTAAGGGGATTCGTAGTTAAATACAGTCCTTCAATTTTCGTTGCGACTGAGAAATGAACAAGCTCCCCTGCTTCAAGGCGTACGATATCCGGGGTCGCCTGCCGGATGAACTCAATGAAGCTATTGCCTACCGCATAGGCAGGGCCTATGGCGAGTACCTGAAGCCAAAAGATGTGGTTGTGGGTGGGGATAGCCGCCTGACCAGTGAAGCTCTGAAGCACTCATTGGCACAAGGTCTGCGTGATGCCGGAGTCAATGTTCTGGATATTGGCCTGTCTGGCACGGAAGAGATCTATTTTGCCACATTTCATCTGGGGATTGATGGTGGTGTTCAGGTGACCGCCAGTCACAACCCGATTGACTACAACGGCATGAAACTGGTGCAGGCTGGTGCACAACCCATCAGTGGTGATAACGGCTTGCGGGAGATTCAGCAGCTGGCAGAAGCGAACCGGTTTGGGGAGCCTGCTGCACAGCGGGGCAACTACAAGAAGATCTCTGTTCTGGATGACTATATCAGCCACGTTCTTGGGTATATCCAGGCTGACAGCCTCAAGCCAATGAAGCTGGTGGTCAATGCCGGTAATGGGGCGGCAGGGCATGTGGTGGATGCTATTGAGGAGCGATTCCGTGCCGCCGGTGTGCCGGTGGAGTTTATCAAAGTCCTCCATGAGCCGGATGGTAATTTTCCCCAGGGTATCCCTAATCCATTACTGCCTGATTGTCGTCAGACGACAGCAGACGCCGTTCTGGAACATCAGGCCGATATGGGTATCGCCTGGGATGGTGATTTTGATCGCTGCTTTCTGTTTGATGAGCAGGGACAGTTTATCGAAGGGTACTATATCGTCGGGTTATTGGGAGAGGCATTTCTTGCCCACAATCCTGAGGCAAAAATCATCCATGACCCGAGGCTGACATGGAATACCATCGATCAGGTACAAGCGGCGGGTGGTGAGCCTGTTCTGTGCAAAACCGGCCATGCCTTTATCAAGCAACGGATGCGTCAGGAAGACGCGGTTTATGGTGGTGAGATGAGTGCGCATCATTATTTCCGTGATTTTGCCTATTGTGACTCCGGCATGATTCCCTGGCTGCTGGTCACCGAGCTGATGTCCAGGAAGGGGCAGCCCCTGTCAGCGCTGGTCAGTGAGCGTATCGCCATGTTTCCGTCTTCCGGTGAAATTAACAGCAAACTGACGGACCCTCAGGCTGCTATAGAGCGAGTATTGGCTCACTATCAGCAAGATGCGCTGGAGGTCGATAACACCGACGGCATCTCCCTGGATATGGGGCGCTGGCGTTTTAATCTGCGACTTTCCAATACCGAGCCAGTGATTCGTCTGAATGTCGAAAGTCGTGGCGATGAACGGTTGATGCAGGAAAAAACAGCAGAGTTACTGAAGCTGATTCGTCACTGAGATTTTTTCAATTTAAGTTGGATAAACAAAGAGCCTTAAATGATTAAAAAATGCCTTTTTCCAGCAGCAGGCTATGGAACCCGGTTCCTGCCAGCCACCAAGTCCATGCCCAAAGAGATGATGCCGATCGTCAGCAAACCACTGATTGAGTACGGCGTTGAAGAAGCGCTTCAGGCCGGTATGTCGGATATCTGCATTGTCACCGGTCGAGGCAAGCGTTCACTGGAAGATCACTTTGATGTGAACTACGAGCTGGAGCATCAGATTTCTGGTACGGATAAAGAGAGCCTGCTCTCTGATATCCGCAGTGTGATCGACCAGTGCTCCTTCTCATACACCCGTCAGCATGAGATGAAGGGGCTGGGTCATGCAGTACTGACCGGACAGACACTGATTGGTGACCAGCCATTTGGCATGGTGCTGGCGGATGATCTCTGTATCAACCTGGGCGGCCCGGGGGTTCTGGCGCAGATGGCGCAACTCTACAAGCAGTTCCGTTGCAGTATTGTTGCGGTTCAGGAGGTGCCTCAGGATGAAGTACATAAATACGGGGTGATTGCTGGCCAGTATATCTCGGAAGACCTGATCCGGGTTGAGAATATGGTGGAAAAGCCGGCCAAAGAAGATGCGCCCAGCAATCTCGCCATTATTGGTCGTTATATTCTGACACCGGACATCTTTGACCTGATTCATGATACCCAGCCTGGTAAAGGTGGCGAGATTCAGATTACCGATGCGTTGATGGCTCAGGCCCAGCGTGGCTGCGTAATGGCTTATAAGTTCAAGGGTGAACGTTTTGATTGTGGCAGTATTGAGGGCTTTATTGAGGCCACCAATTACTGTTATGACCATTTGTACCGTTAAAAAAGGTTTGCTTTATCTCTGCTTTGGTCAGCTGAATCACGCTGCACTGGTAATTCCGGCCGTTCGGAAGATAGTGGGTCTGCTGCCGTTCCACTGCTGATGATGCTTTGGCCGGGTGCGGTGGTCTTCCACGGCGTGATAGACCAATTTGCTGCCACCGCAGTAGGGCAGTCTATTCTCGGACAGGCTCCTAG
>NZ_JAHHPP010000322.1 GCF_024606265.1 Endozoicomonas sp. SESOKO1 | reverse complement strand
GGCATCGGACTGGTTGAGGCATCAGTAACCTGTGGAGTCGGACTGCTACCACCGGTCATCCCAGAAGCTACGGCCGCTGGACTGGTTCCAGCTCCTGTATCTGTAGATGAAGGAAAAGTAACGTCAGAACCATAAACTGATTCCTCATCTCCAGCCTTGACTGGAGTTATGGCTTCCTGCCCAGTTACTCCCGGATTTTCAACACTGTAATTACTGAGAATATCTCTGAGCTTTCCCTCAGAATCAATCAGTTGTTTGCCTGTGATTAACGTTTTGTCATAACCTGCGTTAAAATGCCAATCCCTGATATCATCCATCGTCGAAACAATGATTTGTGCAAGCTCTTTCGGGCCGCTCAAATCAATTGTTTTAAGATCATTCAGGTGTTGTTTTAGTTTTGTTGAGAAATCAGTATCCAGATCTACTTCATTTTTTGCTGCTTTGGTTTGAATATCTTTTAATATTTTCTCAACTTCATCTCGATCTGGCTGTAGTTGTCGACGATCAGCCTTTATATCGCCATTACTCTCCAGTGCTCTCTCTATATCCCGAAAATGATCAGACTTTAGCAACCCCCTGATTTTTACATCAAGAACAGGAACAGATCGAATACTTCTGGCACGAAATGGTTTTCTTGGACTTTGGTGTGAACTTCCCCAGACTGTTTGAACGTACCGATGGCCTTTAGGGCTTACACCGTTTTTTCCCTTAGCCGTTTCCAGGTCACCACGGGGAAACTCTGGGGGTGTTGAAAAGCTATTTCCTCTTGGCCCGTTGACATTACTCATAACCCGTCCTGACTGTTTGTTGTCCTTAACTATCAGCAGGCAATCAGTTGAAGAAACATCATCAGACCCAGTTGCTGGAGTCTGATTAATCCATGATTACACCTTATTTAATTTCAGGCTAGCAGAATAGAAGACCTTATTTAGCCTTTAAGAGAAAACTCAGTACAGTTGCCAACAAAAGCGGATAGATTGAACAGTTTTTCTTCAATTATGAAACAACGACCTTTTTAAATCATATTCAGTACATTTTTTTGACTACAGAGCAGCCCCCATAGCTGACCAAAAAATCAGAAAAGGATTGGCTTTCCAGGTTCTGATAACCCAGGATGCCTCTCAGTCAGACCAGCCTGATAGCAACTGGCCTCGAACCCAAAGGCAGCCTGAAACATAAACCAGAATAGTTAATTTTCACCGCTCATCGTTTCTCCGTTATTAACCACTACTGAATTGTCAACCCCTTGTCTTTGGAACTGCCAAAATCCCGCATGGTATTTTCCAGCTGTTGCAACCGCAGGGAGATCTGGCTCTGGAAAGCGGCCAGCTTTTTGCTGAGTTCTTTCTGGGTTTGAGCAGAAGCCTTGATTTGCTGCTCTATAATCTGTTGTCCAGATAACGTGTTCTTTACACCATCAACTTCAGCCTTCAGGGCTTCAATGCGGCTGATCATATCCGAATTGGCAACCAGCTGTTCAGTCGCCACTGCTTTAACCATCTGGTCAAGCTCAGTCAACTTTGAGACCGCCTGCTCAGAAAATTGTTTGGCTGCATCGGACTGCTTGACAGCAAGATCTGCTTTCTTCGCACCCTGTTCAATCTTTTCTTTATTCTCATTAATCCACTGACGGTTTCTTTTGTTAGAAACATCCCAGAGCTTGCGGATTTCGGAGTTCACTACTTTAAGTTCTGAGCGGAAGATGGAGTCACTCTGGTTAATGGTTTCACCGGTTTGAGAAACCTGACCTGTTACCAGCCCCAGCTGATCCCGGGTGGCCTGAAGCTCCTGCCGGGTATCATTGAGGGCCTTCTGCAACTCAGTCACCTGCCAGTAACCTCCCCCGGTAACACCGGCCAGAAGCAAAAACAGCACACCAGAAACCAGATGACCCGAACCACCGCCTGTATTGGTGGAGGTGGGCTTACCGGGACTTTTTGACCCAGTGCCTGTAGAACGATGTCTGGAGGGACGCTGCCCAGCGGTTATCGATAAGTCCTGGCTTGACTGATGAATCTTTTTATCCTCTTGCATAGTCACTGCTTGCAATCAAAAACGCCGCTTCAGGTGTGAATTCTTTAAGACCAGAAGCCTGTCGGACTCAAGACTGTCCTGAAGGCTCCCGGGAAGAAACGGTGTTCCGAGCTCCTGGCTGTTCAGAAAAATTAAGAGGAGCCATTGTAGAAGAAACTGTAGAAGAAACAAATCCAGCCCCCAACCTTTTATTCAACGTATAAGCCAATTGTGGACTTGAAATTTCTTCGACAAACCTCAAGATAAAGTCCACATAGATTCGTAGTAGCCTCAGTGCTACTATCGCTTTGCGAACAATCAGGTCTCTGAACGAACCAAATACTATTCCAACCACAGCGGGAGAACACAAATGGCTTTTCAACTGCCTGAGCTGCCTTATGAGCGCGATGCCCTGGAACCACATATCTCCAAGGAAACTCTGGATTACCATTACGGCAAACATCACAACACTTATGTAGTCAAACTGAACGGTCTGGTTGAAGGCACCGAGCTGGAAAGCAAGAGCCTGGAAGAGATCATCAAGACTTCTGAAGGTGGCATCTTCAACAACGCTGCCCAGGTATGGAACCACACCTTCTACTGGAACTGCCTGAGCCCAAAAGGCGGTGATAAACCTTCTGGTGAGCTGGCTGCAGCTATCGACAAGGCCTTTGGCTCTTTTGATGAGTTCGTTGCCAAGTTCTCTGACATGGCCGTTAACAACTTTGGTTCTTCCTGGACCTGGCTGGTAAAAAACACCGACGGCTCCCTGGAAATCGTCAACACCAGCAACGCTGGTACTCCAGTCACTGGCGACCAGAAGCCTCTGCTGACCTGCGACCTTTGGGAGCACGCTTACTACATCGACTACCGTAACGTGCGCCCAGACTACCTGAAAGGCTTCTGGGCCCTGGTGAACTGGGAATTTGTTGCTGCAAACCTT
The DNA here is from genome assembly GCF_024606265.1 of Endozoicomonas sp. SESOKO1. Classification (GTDB taxonomy): domain Bacteria; phylum Pseudomonadota; class Gammaproteobacteria; order Pseudomonadales; family Endozoicomonadaceae; genus Endozoicomonas. The sequence goes on along the minus strand of NZ_JAHHPP010000322.1, from coordinate 1,978 downwards.
GCTGGTTAAACAGCAACCCAATGTAAGTTGACAACCAGACGTTACTTTCACCCGACACTGTCTGTTACACATTAACAGACAGTGTTTTGTCTCAGAAAATCCATAAGATATACCATTTATTCCAGATCAACATAAATCGCAGGAAATTCCCTACAACCTATCTATTTCGATCATATGGAAAATTGTATCGTCACCGGATTTGTCTCTAATGATCAAGTCGCTATCTCTATCCAGGACTTTTTGAAAAAGGACATCTGAAAGAATAAAGTCAACTTGTTTCCAGCTATTGCTGCCGCTGCCCATCACTACCCTGCATTCTGTACCGCTACGAGTGCCATAGCAGACTTCCCAGACGCTATCAGCGTTGTCAAGGTATGTAATAGTCAACTTAACCCGATCAGCAACTCCCCCTGCAAAAAAATCAGGGTCAAGTGCAAAATACATTGCATCTCTTCCTGATGCTTTCTCAAAACCTCTGGCAAATCGACCATATATTGTTTTGTCTATATGCCAATACCCGACAGATGTCTGGTCTGCATCAATTTGAGTCAGGAATCGACAATAGTTGGAGGGTACTATATCCCAGCCAACGTCATTGTATCCCTTTCTTTTGCGATTGATCATCATCCCTTTTGTGGCACGTCCCGGGTCTTGCTGCACAGCCCCATACCGATTATGCGCTTGAGCTATCTTGATATATCGATCGGTATTCGATCTGCGAGCCTTGCCATATAACTTAACCGGGTAGCCATCTGTATCCGAAGCATCAAGCCCCTTTCTAAGCGCACAAAAGGCAGCAGTGGAACTGCCCGAGTCATGTTGCCGGGAGTATTTATTAAAGAAATCAATCGTTGGTATAAGATTGTGCTTTTGCATTGCCTCGAACGGTATATTCCACATATCCAGCCCATTATGAGTAGCAAACAGCCCTGACCAATAGAAGGCCTGCTCAGGATTATTGGCACTCCAACCATGGGTTTTCCACTCAGCGTCCTGCTCACCACGTGAGTAAACTTTTTTTCCCCGAGATTTAGCCCTGGTCACAATTGCATTGAAGTCATCCAGACGCTTTGACATTCCACTGATATGGTATCCATGTGAGAAATCCCCCTTTTTGAGGTATATATCATCCATATTTTCCTCAATCCAGCGGCTTGTTTTCTCACTTCGGTTATCAAAGTTTACGGCAAGAGGAACGATCCACTCTCCATTATCAGTGGCAAAAGCTTCTTTGAACTTGCTCCACGCAACGATTCGATACTCTTCCCAGTCATTACCACTTATGTCGTATTTTGGATCAATAGGATCACCCTTGTAGCAACCGCCATCTCCAGTGGAACCCTCAGCAGATTGTACAAACAGTATTACTTCCCGAAGATGATCTGGCAGTGATTTGAGATACTTTCCGAACGCATCAATAAACCGGTAATAGAAAAATTGATATTTACCATCCAAATAGTATTGGTATGTAGAGTTCCTCTCTTCACCTAATGGATTGACATGAGGCTTCATCTCAACCAGAGGCACACCTTCATCAAACAGCCATTCAGGAGCTTTGGGAGCAACCCAAATCATCAGGAATGTATGTAACCCGGCATTCGCCAGTTGCTCTAATTGTGGGGTGATAATCTTATCGAAGATAAACACACCATTTTGAGGCTCAACATCGCGCCATTTTTCTACTATGGGTACTCCTTTTACCTTACCTTCGTATCCTTTTGGTATATCACTATAATCCGAATTCAACCATCCATAGACTCCCCATGCCCTACTCTCTGATTTATGGAGCAGTTGCTTTTCGGATAGTGGTGGCGAATTGAGAGCTTCTGCGGCAGAACAAGGTATTGTTGCACAAAAAAACAGTACTGCGACAAACAGTGCTGATGTGATATTTCCCATAACTTTCACTTTAAAAAGTTCATTACGTCAATTGAATAAGAAATTCTTATAAAAGAAGCCGGTGGCTTAAGTGCCGAAC
>NZ_JAHHPP010000321.1 GCF_024606265.1 Endozoicomonas sp. SESOKO1 | reverse complement strand
CTGTTCCCTGAGCTACGGACTGTGAAACAGAAACGTTCTTGAGCGATCAAGAACCTTCGTACGATAGGGCGGGGAGTGTCAGAAAACGATCAACAGTTAAACCCGTTCAACACGAACAATTGGGCTGTTTTGCAGAGTCCTGTTGGGGCAGCTTTTATCAGGAAACCCCCGATTATAGAATGCCCTGCTGCCCCTTGCAGTCATCGGCGCAGGAGTGTCTTTATATGCCGGGGACGCAACAAAACGTCAACAGGCCCTTGACAGGTTCAAGTCCGGAGAAAACATAAAACAGATTTTTCAGGCACAGTGATGGTATAATCTATACGTGTTTGACAAAATGATTGCCTCTGTTTACATCCAGAAATACTCGTTACTGGCCGTTACATTTTTCCCGCTCTGGATTTCACCAAAAATGATCTGGATCAATTTTGGTATTCCAGGCCATCCTGTAACATCAGACTTTTGTCATTTTGCTGTCTAGATTTTTATCCAGCTTTTGAGAATACTTTCTGTGCCGATGAACTCCTCCCTGAATATGCACCTGATCAGCCAGATCCGTGATCGTGCCCAGCGCAACCCGGAACATATCGCCATGCGCTTCGCCACTCAAAGCTCTGATCAAGATGCTTATCAACAAGAGTGGCAGGAAATCAGCTGGCATCAGCTCATTAAAAAGGTTGACCTGGCTTCCCGTGCACTGTTGAAACAAAACCTGCGGGTACAGGCGAAAGTGGGTATCTGGTCCCAGAACATGCCTCAGTGGACCGTAGCCGACCTGGCGTGCCTTCAGGCACGACTGGTTACCGTACCACTGTACCCAACCAGTTCCACCGAACAGGTCAAATACATTCTGGATGAGACAGAAGCTTCACTGCTGTTCGTGGGTGAACAGGCACAATATAATGGTGCCCTTGAGTTACTGGCTCAATCCCCTACACTGAAAACCATCGTCGTATTTGATCGGTCGGTTGATATTGAGAGCTGCCCCCAGGCCATTTATTTTGATGACTTTATCCAGCACGGTGTTGAACCGGCCATTCTCGAAGAAAGACTGGCTTCCCGTTGCATGGAAGACCTCCTTACCCTGATCTATACCTCAGGCACCACTGGCGAACCCAAAGGGGTTATGCTCGACTATGCCAATATCGCCGCTACCTTTCGTGGCCATGATCAGATCATCCATCTGGACAGTCTGGATACTTCCCTGTGCTTCCTGCCACTGAGCCATATTTTTGAGCGTGGCTGGAGTTTTTATGCGCTTGCCCGTGGCGTGACCAATGTCTACATCAAAGACCCTCAACAGGTCAGCAAGGCTCTGATAACCGTCAAACCAACGGTAATGTGTGTCGTTCCCAGGTTCTTTGAAAAAGTCTATACCACCATTCACGGGAAAGTTTCCACAGCACCATTTATCCGGCGGATGATTTTTAATACCGCGGTTAAAATCGGCACTGCCCATATGGAATACCGCCGAAAAGGCGACGATGCTCCTGCTTACCTGGAGAAGCTCAACACTATCGCGGACAAAATGGTATTCAGCAAAATCCGTGCAGGCCTGGGCGGTAACATCCGCTTTATACCCTGTGGTGGCGCCCGTCTTGATGACGACATCAACCGCTTCTTCCACGCCATTGGTATTGATGTGAAAGTGGGTTACGGCATGACGGAAACCGTGGCAACCGTAACCTGCTTCCGGGATACTGGATTTGAATTTGGTTCCTGCGGCATTCCGTTACCGGGTATACAGGTGCGCATCGGTGCGGAAGGCGAAATCCAGGTTAAAGGTGATACGGTTATGCGCGGCTATTACAAAAAGCCGGAAGAGACCGCAAAAACCTTTACCGCCGACGGCTGGCTGCACACCGGCGATGCAGGCCTGATTGATGAGAACGGTGCGCTTCGCATGACTGAACGTATCAAGGAATTGATGAAGACCTCCAACGGTAAATACATCGCACCACAATACATTGAAGGCATACTGACCAAAGACCGCTTTATCGAACAGATTGCCATTATTGCCGATACTAGGAACTACGTAACCGCATTGATTGTTCCCGCGTTTGAGGCCCTGGAAGAACACGCAAGAGCGCTGAACCTGAAATACCAGAACCACAGGGAACTGATTCAACACAGCAGCATCCAGGAACTGATCCAGGAGCGGGTCAATAAAATCCAGACAGGCCTGGCTAAATTTGAGCAGGTGAAGAAATTCACTTTGCTACCCAAAGAGTTCTCCATTGAACTGGGGGAGATCACGCCAACCTTGAAGCTGCGCCGCAAAATTATTATGAAGCGGTTTAAGATAGAAATTGAGGCCATGTACGCTCCCGAGGCCAAAGCCTGATAACCACCGATTGAAAACATCACACAAAGGCATCCAATTGGATGCCTTTTTTATAATCTCGGACCAAGGACTTTGCAACCCCGCCTTTCAAAGCTCTTCGCTGGAGTACACAGGGCAACTCCAGCACTGTAAACAACCCGCATTGCATAAGAAATATAAATCAGGAACTTTTACGCCGCTATATAGACTAACTCAACACTATTTGATCGATTGCCCAGTAATTTTAAGTACGATCGTATAGCTTTCATCATCACAACATGAGCCAAGTTTATGTACAGCATTCCCTCAAATGCCCCTCAGATTAGCATGAATGCTCCCGCTGTTTCGGCAGCCTCTGCAGCAGAAAATACGGAAGCTGATAAGTGCAATGCCTGTTTTGGCAATCTGGGTAATCAGCGCACAATTGTAGTGTTTCCCTGTACCCATAGCTATCACAAATCATGCGTTGATCAATTGCTAAAAGCCCCAAAGATTAATGATTGCGAAAGCTGTAGTCGTAGCGCTATCCATTGCTTATCATCTGAGAAGAGGCCGCTGCATGTGGCAGCCGCCAAAGGTCAGCCTGATGCCGTCAGTGGCCTTCTTGCCCTCGGGGTAAATGTCAATGACAGCACCAAAGACGGGCTAACCCCCCTCCATTGCGCAGCCATCAGAGGTGATGTAGCGACTATAGAGCGTCTTGTCAGCCAGGGTGCCAGCGTCAATGCCCAGACAAGAGGTATGACTCCCCTCCATTTTGCGGCGGAACACGGACAAACGGATGCCATCTGGCTCTTGCTTCATCATGGGGCTGATATCAATTCCCAGCCGATAGTCAGGGAAACGCCCAGTGAAATCAAATACAGGCAGGATTTGAAACTTATTGTGGCTATGATGGAAAGGTTCCAGGGCCTCCCTTGGCCAAGTGCCGACAGCAATGGCAGCGAAGCGCAAATAAAAAGTTACGGGAAAACACCCCTGCACAGTGCCATTAAAGCCGGGCAGGAAGAGGCTGTTAACGCTCTGGCACTTGCAGGTGCCGACATCGAAGCGCTCATTGGTGAAAGCAAGACACTGCTCCACTGGGCAAAAAGTGAAGGGAGACTGACGAAATCCATGATTAGTACTTTGGCCCATGCAACTTGTGATACTGAGGCCCCTTGCAAAGGAACGCGCGCAGAGCTGCTGGGTACTTTGATTAAGTTCAAAGAGTGGAATCTATTCGACCAATTGAGGGCCAATACTCCGGACGCTGATTTAAATAAACTTCAATGTCCAGAATCCAGTCAGCTTGCCTTTTTCCAGTCGGTTGAATGCGGTCAGACAGATAATATCAAAGCCATGATTACCAGAGGCGCTGACGTGAACGCCCGTAACGGTAATAATAAGACTCCGCTTTACTGTGCAATCGACAAAGGCCAGCCTGAAAGCATTGCAATGCTGATTGCCGACAATGCTGATGTCAATGCCACTATGAGATATGGGTGGACCGCCCTTCATCTCGCGGCTCAAAGAGGCGAGGCATCCGTTGTTCAGCTCTTGATTGATGCAAAGGCTAATGTCAATGCCAGCATCTCAGACGGGGAGATCCCGACCTCCAGCGACATTGCCAATGAAAGATATATGGTAAATAACACAAACGGAGGTACCCCCCTTCACATTGCCGTTGAAAGTTGTCAGCCTGAGATTGTTGAACGCCTGATTGCTGCAAATGCTGATGTCAATGCCCTCAACACTGCAGTGCATACCCCTCTTAAAGTTGCACACGTGCTTTACAAAAAGGAAATATCCCGTGTGCAATTCCAGGGTGTTTTTCCCGCTACCGAAAAGGTTGAATCTTACCGAACTATCATTCAACTCCTGCAGAGTGTAAAAGCAGGGCCAGGTTTTGAATATTGAATGTGTTTGGTAGTGCCAATTTGAGAGCCAAAAAATACCATATGACTGGGATGTCGAAAACATTGACGCTTTAGCCAAATCAGGTTAGGCGGGGCGTTAACCCCGTCCCTCCTACAGAACGCCGAGACACTGCCGTTGGCCAGCAACTCCCTTGCCATTCGGATTTCTTTCCTCCCCCCCCAGTCGATGGTTCAGGCTTCTTTCAGCCTGACGGGCTTGCCCGCTTTGCTGGACAAACAAAAAGGCATCCAATCGGATGCCTTTTTCATTTTAATGATACTGCTGTTTTATATCAGGTCACCGATTGTATATTGCAGAAACCTGAACACTTCCATAGAATTCGCGGATTTATTTTCCTATGGCCTGATGCCGATCTTCTATGTCAAACATTCAGCAATACAACTTCACCTATAACGATATTCATAACACCATTCGCAATACGGCAAAAACCATTACTGACAACGGTTACCAACCCGATTATCTGCTGGCCATTGGCGGCGGTGGCCTGATCCCCGCACGCATCCTGCGAACTTATATCAACCGCCCTATCCTCATTGTCTCTCTGTCTCGATACAGTGATGAGACCGGTACCGCACCGGCCAGCCAGCCCATCAAGCTGCAATGGCTGGAAACTGATATCGACCTGGTCGGTAAGAAGGTACTGGTGATTGATGAAGTCGACGACGAAAGAACAACACTGGAGTTCACCCTGCAGCATCTGTTCGACAGCCATCCCGGGGCTGAGTTTTCTGCCTTTGTCGTGCACAACAAGAAGAAGGAAAAGAAGGGACAGCTGCCTGAACAGCTCAAGCACTTCTTTGTGGGCGAAGAGATTGAAGATTACTGGATCAATTATGCCTGGGATGCTGAAAACATTGATGCGTTTGGCCAATAAATAAACCGGGAGCCTGCCCGGGAGCTGTCATATTTCTTTCATCATCTCCCGTTATAACTATCCAACAACTAAAACAGCACATGGCAGGCAAACCCGATGAAAATCCTTTGTAGCAGAACCATTCCATTACTCGCCGCAATAATCATTTCAGGTTGTACTTTGGATATGCAATCTGCCAGTGTAACCCACCCGGATATGCAACCGGTTGGTCGCTATGCATCCGGCACTTTCTTTCAAAGCGCAGCAGAAATTGTTGGCTGGCATAAAACCAGCCAGTCGATTTTTGTCGTGAATGCCGGTAAAAAAACCATTGATATTCTGGATGCCAGCCAATTAACCAGCAAAGCTCTCGCGAACCCTCTGACCGATTCAAACCTGGCCAAACGAAGCAGCATTGCTATTCAAAGCCATCTGCCAGATATCGAACTCGGTGCCGCAAACAGCCTGTCATTACATAATGATTTACTGGCTGTTGCTGTTGAAGCTGGCATCAAACAGGAAGATGGCGTTGTTATTCTGTTCACAATCGATGATCAGGGTAAGGCAACCTACCGGGATTATGTACACACTTCAGCACTGCCGGACATGGTAACCTTTACCCCCAATGGTAAATATGTGCTGGTTGCCAATGAAGGTGAGCCTTCTGAAGATTACAGAATTGATCCTGAGGGTTCCATCAGCATTATCCGGATCAACGATAACGGTACCGTAGGCGAGGTCAGACAAGTCGGCTTTACTGAGTTTAATGAATACGGTCCAAGGCACGATGAGTTAAGCAAGCAAGTTCGGGTATTTGGCCGAAATGCCACCGTTGCACAGGACCTTGAACCTGAGTTCATCACTGTATCCAATGACTCTAAAAAGGCTTATGTCAGCCTGCAGGAAAATAATGCTCAGGCAATCATTGATATTAAAGCCGCTGAAGTCGTTAAGATTTTCCCCCTGGGTTACAAGGATTTTGGGAAATATACCACCGATATCAGTGACAAAGACGGCGGTGTGAACCTGAAAACCTGGGCTGGTTTATATGGTATGTATCAGCCAGACACCCTTGCTTCTTATGAGGTTAATGGCAAAACCTATGTCGTTTCTGCCAATGAAGGCGATGCCCGTGATTACTGGTATGACAGCCCTTCCAAAACAGATTGTCTGAATTCCGGTGGTTTGAAGTTTGATAAAGACGACGGTTGTCTTGCTTATACCGAAGAGTTCCGTGTGAAAAAAGTGAAGGTGGCTGATGAGCATCCAAGTGCCGACAAAGCAAAGGATTCAGCTGAGCTGGCTCAACTGAAAATCACCAACACTCTGGGTGACAGTGACAACGATGGAGAGTTTGAACAGCTTTATGCTTACGGTACCCGCTCCTTCTCAATCTGGGATGAATCCGGAAACCTGGTATTTGACTCTGGCGATGATTTCGAGCGCATCACGGCAGAAATCCTGAAGTCTGACTTCAATAACAACGACGATGAAACCAAAGGCGATAGCCGCAGTGATGACAAAGGTCCGGAGCCTGAAGCCCTGGCCATTGGTAAAATCAATGGAAGACATTATGCGTTTGTTGGTCTTGAGCGTACCGGAGGCCTGTTTATGTACGACATCACCAGTCCGGAATCACCTGAATATGTCCACTATATTCATAACCGGGACTTTTCCGTGAATGTGGCTGAGCAACCTGAACTGGCTGGCGACCTTTCACCGGAGGGTATGGTCTTTGTGGCAGAAGCGGACAGTCCCACTGGCAAACCCTTACTGATCATCGGCCATGAGGTTTCTGGATCAGTCCTTGTTTATGAACTCTTTTAGCGGCTATTCCCGGATAGCCTTCCGGGCGGCAGAGCATAAAAAGGCCTTCATTCGGAAGCCTTTTTATGCTGTTAAACATCTTTATACTGTTAAATTACGGGTGCCGGACTCACGACATCCGCATTCTGTGCCCGGTGCCGCAAAAAATGATCCATCAGGGTAATCGCCATCATCGCTTCAGCAATGGGTACAGCGCGAATACCTACACAGGGATCATGGCGGCCTTTGGTGACGACCTCCACCGGCTCGCCCTGCTTATTAATCGACTTTCCCGGTGTGGTAATGCTGGATGTTGGCTTCAAGGCAATATGAGCGACAATATCCTGCCCGGTACTGATACCACCCAGGGTTCCACCCGCATGGTTTGACAGAAAGCCATTCGGTGTCATCTCATCCCGGTGCTCTGTACCTTTCTGACCGACACTGGCAAATCCATCACCGATTTCAACGCCCTTTACCGCATTAATGCTCATCAATGCATGAGCCAGGTCGGCATCAAGACGGTCAAAAACCGGCTCACCAAGCCCCGGTGGTACACCGGTTGCCATGACGGAAACACGAGCCCCCACGGAGTTACCTTCTGTGCGAAGACTGGTAATCAATGCTTCCATTTCCGGAACTTTATCGGCGTCTGGTGAGAAGAATGGGTTGTTTCTCACTTCATCCCAGTCCAGCTTCTCAACATGGATATCACCGATCCGGGACAGCCAGCCACGCACTTCAATGCCCCTGGACTGAAGGTACTTGCGGGCAATAGCACCGGCAGCCACTCTCATGGCCGTTTCCCTGGCAGATGAGCGGCCACCACCGCGATAATCCCGAACACCGTATTTATGGGTGTAGGTGTAATCGGCATGACCGGGTCTGAACAGATCCTTGATATTGGAGTAATCCCGGGAGCGCTGATCCTGGTTCTCAATCAACAGCCCAATAGGGGCACCGGTGGTCACCCCTTCAAAAACACCAGACAGGATCCTGACCTGATCCGGCTCACGACGCTGGGTGGTGAATTTGGAGGTACCGGGCTTACGACGATCCAGGTCCACCTGCAGATCCGCTTCCGTCAAAGGCAACCCCGGGGGGCAACCGTCAACAATACAGCCCAGTGCCAGACCATGGGACTCACCAAAGGTAGTAACCCTGAACAGTTGCCCTATACTATTTCCTGCCATACTTAAGCGATCTCGTTCTTATTTTCAGAAAAATCCCCTTACAGGGCCTGTAACCGACTCTTGAACAAAGACTGATATTTTCTGCAATCTTCAGCGGACAGAACCAGAACACCATGACCGCCTTTTTCAAAATCAGGCCAGACAAACGGTACTTCCGGATACTCATCCTGTAAAGCCCACAGACTATTGCCCACTTCCAGCACCAGCAGCCCCTGTTCATCCAGGTAATCAGCGGCCTGTGCCAGAATGGAACGGGCAAAATCGAGACCGTCATCTCCGGCGGCCAGCCCCAGCTCCGGTTCGTGGGTAAATTCTTCCGGCATATCAGACATATCCTCAGCATCCACATAAGGTGGATTGCTTAGAATCAATTGATACCTGGGACGCTCTGGCAACGCATCAAAGAAATCAAACAGATCCGACTTGATGGCCTGCACCCTGCCCCAGAGTTCGTGGCGATCAATATTGATATTGGCCACTTCCAGTGCGTCTTCAGAAATATCCAGCAGATCCACCTGGGACTCAGGAAAAGCGTGTGCTGCAGCAATGCCGATACAACCGGAACCGGAACACAGGTCGAGCACACGACTGACCTCTACATCCCCCAGCCATGGCTGAAACTGCTGGAGAATCAGCTCGGCAATGGGGGATCGGGGCACCAGAACCCGCTCATCCACATAAAATGGCATATCGCAGAACCACGCCTGGTTGACAAGATAGGCCAGGGGTTTACGACTGACCGCCCGCTCTTCCATCAGGTTGGCCAGTTTTTCACGTTCACGGAGGGTTAAACGACTGTCAAGATAGTTGTCGGGAAGGTCCCAGGGCAACTGCAATACCTGAAAAACCAGGTGAAGGGACTCATCCAGCGCATTGTCACTGCCATGACCAAAGAACAGGCCCGCCTCATTAAAGCGGGTTGCTCCCCAGCGTACAAAATCTCGAATAGACATCAGTCCTTCGCAGGACTCATTGGAACCGCTCACATTTGCTCCTTCGGATTCGACCCGGGTTTAACGGTGAGCCGAATCCTTACTGCCTTATATAGGCGGCATAAAATAGCATATTCCTTGCTCACGGGTAACGACTGTTTCAACGTTAGCAGATAACCTGCACCCGGCATCAATCCGAGAGATAATACTCAATCGTCGCAACCACGCGGACTTTCTTGATATGCGGGTTATTCCGGTCACGGTTACTGATCGAAAACTGCCCCTGGGAGGCCCGCTTGATTTTGCCCAGTGCACTTTGCGAATCCGAGGCAAACTTTTCTGCCACTTCCCGGGCTTTACGGGTCGCTTCCTCAATCATTTCCGGTTTAACATCATTCAACCGGGTAAACAGGTACTCTGGCTGTGAACCATAATTACCCCCGGTAAAAACAATCCCTTTCCGGCCAAGGTCGGAAAGCTTGCCCATCACTGAGCGCACCGCTTTAATATGACTGGAATAGATAGTGATGGTTTGCAGGGCGGTATAGCGAAACTCCGGACGACCGCTGCTGCCGTATTTATCGGCCGATTTATCGGTAATATCCGGCGGCATCAGACTGATTTCATCAGCGGCGATACCACTCTCCTCCAGAAACGCCCTGATTCGGTCAGTATTATTCTCAATCGTGCCATAAAGCGATTTCAAATCATTATCTGCCGCTGAAAACTGAATAGGCCAGATAACCACGTCAGCCTGATACTCCCTCTCCGACAGTCCTTTGACTGTAACGCTTCTCTCATACTGCTTGTACTCAATGGCAGCGTTCGCCAACAAATACCCCAGACAGGAAAGCCCCAGAAAAACAGAAATGCCCAGTATCAAGGCACTGAATGTATTAGTAGTGGTACTCATGTTTCATACACCTGATGGTCTTGTATAACAACCCCGTCCCTGGGAAGCTGTCCGATAAATTATCAGATTCAGCGCTTAAGTCACCTCATTGAGCTGATAATATTTTTAAGACAGTGGCAACCGGGTTGATTAAGACAGGTGATTAGACTTTTTTTGCGGATTGAAGCAGTTCCACCCGTTTATTCATCATGTCCTGATATGAGCCTTGTCGGGTGACACTGTCCAGAACCAGGGTAAGCTGAGACTGCAAATGCTGCCTGAGACTCCCGGGGGTTTTGTAGCGGTCAACCATCTGTTCAATGGCGGTGGTGATCAGGCTTGCCGAGTTCAGCACTTCAGCGGCCACTTTCGGCTCACCGGCTTTCAGTGCAGCAATGGCCTGCTTCAGTTTATCCACCGTTTCTTTATGATGGGCTTCCTTGACCTGGTCTTCTTTGCTCTGCTCTTCTCGTAATCGCTCTTTCAGTATCTCGAGAAATTCAGCATTGGCCATGGCTTCAATAGAGAGCAGTATGCCCCTCTGGGTGACAAGAATTCCCTCAAGGAACTCGTCACGGGTCCTGATTAATGGTCCCAGGTCAATGCCCAGCCGCCGGGACAACAGACTTAACCGCTCATGCTCCGGTATGCCATAAAGATCCGCACTGTTAGACTGTACGACCGTTGCTCCATTGGCAGATGCTTCCCCACTACCGCGATTGACCGGAACCATATTATCAATCACCCTTTGCAACACCAGCGGACCCATATCCCCAACCGATGCAGGCTTATGCTCCAAACCGTCCCTGATAACGAGGACTTTTGATAGAAGTCCCTTAATATCTTCAGACGAAGCCACCGATACACCAGGAAGGGCCGGTAGCAGTGTTGGAACCGGTACCAAAGGTGCGTCAGGGAAATCTTCAGCTCCGGCGGCAGACCTTGCAAGACAGAATTCGCCTGGTCATAACCGGAAGAAACCGGTTCAACCGCATCGTTTGTCGGATGCCCGGCCAGAAGACTTGCTGGCACAGGCTCAAGTCCCCTAGACTGCAAATCCCCAGATCCCGATACCTCACTCATATCCTCACTCCTTTCAACCCATCAACACTCGTTAATTATTTTTTCTACCCGACTTACATCAGCGCTGGCCATTCCGGATGCATTGGCCATCAAAACCGACGCCTGATAAGCAAGCCTCGCTTTTTGATGCTGCCCCAGGGCGACATAACAATCACCCACATAAATCATTGGATGTGGGTCATTAGCATCAAGAGAGAGTACATAAAGATAAGTATCGATTGCCTCACCATACAGGCCCACCATTTGCTGGCAGGCACCAAGGCCGGTGAAAAAGCAGGGATTCCACTGGTCATAGAGGCAGAGAAATTGAAATAAACGGGCAGACTTTTCGTACAAGGCATTATTATATTTCAAATAAGCCAGTTCATAGAGGGCTTCCTGCGCCTCAACACTGATATTACTGGCTTCAGCAAGTTTCCCGCCCCGCGCCATATAATCCTCCATAAAGGCCATTGCCTGGGCACCTGATGAGCTGAACAAAGAATCATTCATATTCCGCTTCCCTGGAGATCAGAACGTCGAGTTATTCTATATAGGTATAGTACTTACCAACGTTAACGCAGCTTTGTGGAATAAAAAAATTCTGCTCCACTGTTCACCCTGAATATTCTCCAATTCATTCATTTTTGATTACAACGGGCTTGTTAAAGCCTACCTGAATGATGGCAAGAACCCGTTCACCAAAACCACGCTGGACTGGTCAAGCGTTACCCGGCTTGAGGACTAACGCGCCAAAAGGCGGAATTCAGCGGGGGACTCCCCCTCCAGCAAAAAACGAAAACTCAGCCATTCATGACCTGCCACGTTCCGCCCGAAACTGCGGTAATATCAGAAATATTTTTTGTGAAATCCCAGCAACTGCCTGATATGGTTTGCAATATCACTGCCTTGACATGCCAGCTCAAAGGTTTTTATTGCCTCTTCATAAGAGCCTCCACAGTACAGCGAATGATTGTTTTCACCAGACCATGGGGTTGGGTGGGTATCGCCGAAATATGCAATCATCTGATGTTCTTTGCTAAAGGATAAAAACCTGTCGGAAAAAGCGGGCTTCAGTGCCAGAATGAAACAGCTTCCATTGTTAAATTGCCCTATATGGATGGAAAGGGCATGGTTTAGGCCTTCACTCTTTTTACCCGTGTAAATCTTACAGTTCGAATATGAGAACTCAGCAATGACAAAATTGAGAGAAACCACCTTAATGTCAGGAATCACATCCTTTTCAGCCACTAAAGTTCCATTACTATCTATATAAAACCTCCGCATATCTTTGGAATACAGATCTGGCTCAGTAATTTCAACTTTATTCATATGTCGAAATTCAACAGTGTATCTTTCCTTTGCCTTTTTAATCATGAAAGAGTCAATACATTGGTTTGTAAACTTGCATGTCTTCTTTAGTGGAATAAGATCCGGGAATGGTAAGTAAGAAGCAATTTCCTGAATTAATTCAACGGGTAGCCCATTAAATATCACTTGTTGACAAGGATCTGAAACAACTAATTGCCGGAGAGATTTGTTTAAATCTGATTGACCAACTGCAGTATTATGAAACATAAATAATCCCGTTCTATTGTGTCTGGGTGGGCTTTTATTCGACAGTGAGAGCAAGAATAGCAAAACTAATCGGAGTCATTTTTATAATGAGTACCTCCATTGCTGTCAGGAATGAATAGCAAAATCAATCAATAGCAGGTCTAACCTGGCTGGCAACCAGGAAAAACATATAAAAAAATGTTACTCAATCACCTTTTGCTATTCATAGGATAAAAGGTTTTTATTGATTATTAAGCCGGGGGAAACATGCCTCGAAAAATTGAAAATGGAATGAGGCCTCATCTTTTTCAGCCTCAGCCACCCAAACGATCTAAAAAGAACCTTTTTTCAGGCAGAGGATCACCAAACTATATGCCACCGGAAAAAATGTATTATTTGAAAGGCTACCCTGTTGACCGGGCAGACTCCTGGTCCCTGGGATGTACATTTGCTGAAATGCGTTTAGGTTACCCGGTAATGATTGGTAACTGAAGCACCTATATTTTGCTTCTTGCTATTCTTGATATATTCATATCGATCAATACAGCTGTGATTCAAAAGGCTTCAGCATATATTCGGGAACCCATGGCCAATAATGAACATATCCAGTGGCTTTACTTCTCCGTGGTAGTTGATTTGAATGGCTTGGATTTTTTTTGGCCAGTTTAGAAGAATTTCAAATAAAGGATAAAAAAATGGAACCGTTCAGCGTAACCACAACTTTAAAAATCAACCCTGAACAAATCAGGCTGGATAAACCAAAAGCAGCAAAATATTTGGGTATCAAAGCACAAAAAGACACCAGGATATTGGATAACCATGGAAAGCTTGTTTCTAAATGGGGGCGAAGTATCAGGTATTTTTTGGGCACAATATTCACTAACAAAGAAAACTCTGATACAAAAAAAGCAATCTATGATTTTCAAAAAGGCATGACCAAAAGGCGTGTCGAAATATTAATGAAAAAAGTTCAAGAAGACCAGGAAGGAAAAAACAGATCAAACCACGTTGACAGTAT
>NZ_JAHHPP010000320.1 GCF_024606265.1 Endozoicomonas sp. SESOKO1 | reverse complement strand
ACAGCCACCAGCTCAATGTCAGCGGTTTCTTTCAATACCACGGCTTTATCGCGAGCCTGGGCTTCAAAGTTGCCATCGTCCACCAGTTTTTTCAGCATACCTTCGAGAGAGATTTTCTCACAGGCCATGTTGGCCATATTATGCTGAATACGGGAAAAGTGGATGATCTGCCCTATCAATTGATCCAGACGCTCTATCTCTCTTTCTATGCGGGCATGCTCTGCCTCGGCATCGGGCGTTTTCCGTCTGGCCAGCGCCAGAGAGATCTGCAGACGGGTCAGTGGCGACCTTAACTCATGGGATACATCCCGCAGCAATCGCTCCTTGCTGAACACCAGAGACCCTACCTGCTCCGCCATATGGTCAAAGTCCCTGGCCAGCTCACCCAGTTCATCCCGGCGTCTGGCAACCTTGCCTCCCACACGGGCACTCAAGTCTCCACGAGCCAGTTTTCTGGATGCCCGCTGCAAATTTCGAATCGGACCGACCAGGTAACGGGCCAGAACAACACAGAGAAAGAAGCTGACACCCAGGGCCAGAATAATAAGATGCCACTGTCGTGCGATAATCTGTTTAACCCGCCAATGCACCAACACAGGCATCTCTTTGGTGAGATACAGTTCATAGGGGGCATCGTTCAGGGTAATTCGCTGTGGGCCAACCACAACCACCCCTCTGCGAAAGGTAATGGTCGGATCGCTGAGATTTCGGGTTTTGTTGTAGGCAGAAATCAACTCTTCAGAAATCGACGCACTACCCAGAATATTCCCCTCGGTATCAAACAGGTAGTAACCACTGCCGGGAAACCGCGGAATGGGTAAATGCACAGAAGTACGGGAGAGAAGTTCCATTTTACGGGCCGCTATTTCCAACTCGCGAAACAGCGCCCGACGTTCTGACAGAAAGTCCGATGGGTCCACGGTAACGGCAAAGGCCAGAAACAGGGTAACCAGCATGGCAATCATGGTCAGCCAGAACCACAGAAAAATCTTCCAGAAGACACTGTGCCATGGCCAGACCACCAGCCGGGGGATTTTAAATCGCACTGGCAACCCCATCAGCCCGGAAGAATATAAAAGTAACCGGACCCACGAACGGTTTTAATCCTTGGCGTGCCATCAGGCCGGGTACCAATCTTCTTGCGAACATTACTCACATGCATATCAATGGCACGATCATAGAGAGTCAACTTACGGTTCAGGGCTATCTGGGTCAGGTCATCCCGGGAAATAAGTTCACCGGCCTTTTCAATCAGCGTTTTCAGCACCAGGAATTCAGTGGCCGTCAACTCCAGTGGTTCTCCGGAAATGGCAGCCTCGCGGTTGGCCAGATTCAAGGCGATATCATCAATCTGCAGGGTGCGACTGGTCCCTTCAGGAATCAAT
>NZ_JAHHPP010000319.1 GCF_024606265.1 Endozoicomonas sp. SESOKO1 | reverse complement strand
CACAATGGGAAGGTAAAAAAATCACGGTTGATCCCTGCGCCCGCAGGGATGAACCGTGGTCGAGGTTATCACCGAGCGGGAACCAGAAGTGTTCCCTGCGCCCGCAGGGATGAACCGGAACCTGTCTGGATAAGTTCACTGGAATTCTTGTGTTCCCTGCGCCCGCAGGGATGAACCGCGCGGACGCTCGCGCCGGACGGTTCAAAAAGAGTGTTCCCTGCGCCCGCAGGGATGAACCGAGTGCGGTTACTGTGGACCATATCAAGGCGAAGTGTTCCCTGCGCCCGCAGGGATGAACCGCGGTTCATGTAGCAC
This sequence comes from Endozoicomonas sp. SESOKO1, assembly GCF_024606265.1. GTDB lineage: Bacteria > Pseudomonadota > Gammaproteobacteria > Pseudomonadales > Endozoicomonadaceae > Endozoicomonas. The sequence continues at coordinate 1,655 of NZ_JAHHPP010000319.1, read as the reverse complement.
TGCATTTGTCCGTAATAGTGTTCCCTGCGCCCGCAGGGATGAACCGGGGATATGCGGTATTTATGGTTACTGCTTATCGTGTTCCCTGCGCCCGCAGGGATGAACCGTTCTGTTATCGGGGTAGTCGGTACTGCTCCCGGTGTTCCCTGCGCCCGCAGGGATGAACCGCGGCAGCGGATCGGGCGGACTTGATATCTGGTGTGTTCCCTGCGCCCGCAGGGATGAACCGAATGGGGAGAAAACGAAATAAAACCGCAGTGAGTGTTCCCTGCGCCCGCAGGGATGAACCGGAGTCAACCAGCAACTTCTGGGTAACTTCCGGGTGTTCCCTGCGCCCGCAGGGATGAACCGTGAAATCTTCGATCCGAGTACGGGCTTAACGGGTGTTCCCTGCGCCCGCAGGGATGAACCGCAGTGCTCATCATAGTTTCCCTTCCTGAGAAAGTGTTCCCTGCGCCCGCAGGGATGAACCTTCCATGATCTTCTTTCAACTGTTAAGTAATACGTGTTCCCTGCGCCCGCAGGGATGAACCGCGTATTGCTCAGCTTATTGGTGTAATCACCCAGTGTTCCCTGCGCCCGCAGGGATGAACCGTATAACTGTGGGTTATCGCGTGAAATCCGAATGTGTTCCCTGCGCCCGCAGGGATGAACCGGCCATATCAATCAGAACGGATTGCCGAACGATGTGTTCCCTGCGCCCGCAGGGATGAACCGGGCTGAGGTCATTTCAGGTCAGACCGGGAAAAGTGTTCCCTGCGCCCGCAGGGATGAACCGGAGTGATACCACTGCCACCGGGCTCCAGCTCTCTGTTCCCTGCGCCCGCAGGGATGAACCGTAAAATCCACAGAGCTGACTCTATTTGCTGCCGTGTTCCCTGCGCCCGCAGGGATGAACCGCTTTATCGAATCTGAGGGACAATGCCGAGTTCGTGTTCCCTGCGCCCGCAGGGATGAACCGGTTTTGCTGTTTTTTTGATTCCTGTTTTTTTGGTGTTCCCTGCGCCCGCAGGGATGAACCGTTAAGCGGTGGTGCGGTATCTGGATACCGCTAGTGTTCCCTGCGCCCGCAGGGATGAACCGATCAATATTCACATCGATGATGTTGCTCAGATGTGTTCCCTGCGCCCGCAGGGATGAACCGAACTATTCGAAACAGGCTAAGGCAGCGAATGAGTGTTCCCTGCGCCCGCAGGGATGAACCGCCTTGCAGAATCAGCAGCAGGCGCGTTAGGTGTTCCCTGCGCCCGCAGGGATGAACCGAGTTCACTGTAATCATTTTAAAAACCATCAATGTGTTCCCTGCGCCCGCAGGGATGAACCGGACCGGGCAGAACTGGCGGCAGATATCGAGGCGTGTTCCCTGCGCCCGCAGGGATGAACCGGTTAATGGTGAAACTCAGACATCAGGTGTTTTGTGTTCCCTGCGCCCGCAGGGATGAACCGGCCGATAGCGCGGTTAGCCTCGAGGATATCGAGTGTTCCCTGCGCCCGCAGGGATGAACCGGTGGTATTGATATACCGCATCGCCCGACGCTCGTGTTCCCTGCGCCCGCAGGGATGAACCGTGATTTTTTTACCTTCCCATTGTGATTTAGGTGTGTTCCCTGCGCCCGCAGGGATGAACCGAACCAGGCGGCCAACAATGGCTCGGG
>NZ_JAHHPP010000318.1 GCF_024606265.1 Endozoicomonas sp. SESOKO1 | reverse complement strand
CAGAGGCATTGAGACCTCACCCCAAAGGCCGGATATATGGAAGCATTACTCTTTAACGTCATGATGGAAAACTTTTCCTTGCAATGCGGGGCGGACCATATATGACCCCGGTTTTTTTCTTTCCTGATAGGTTTAAACCAAATAAATGAATAAGATATTATGGTTTGTCTCAACATTAGAAGATACAAATTTTTTAAATGAGTTTTCTAAGGCTTATAAAGGTGATATTCATATTTTCTGCTTAAATTATATTACATATTTTCAATCTTCATTTAGAGGATTTAGAACACATCTACCTAAACAAGGCAAAGAGAGCAATATTCAATTCGATGCATCAAAAACATTTAATGTTCTTTCAGGAAGATTGACGCAAGAGCAGGCACAAAAAGCATACTCAAATACAATACATACTCTTAGTGATATTATTCGTGTTTCAGATTATATATTTATGATACCGAGCGGTAGACATGTTCATCACATAGCTGCTACAGATTTCGCCATTAGACACTCTATAAAACGTATATATATAAATTATTCTAATTTTCCTGGTTATACATTTTTTGACTCCGAGGGCACTGATGCATTGTCATCAATATATAAGAATCCAGATAAAATTGATAGACTATTTCCTGAACATATAAATATTAAAGACACCTTTAAGAAGTTTTCATCATTGAAAACAAATCAAAAAAACATACCACAAGCTGATAGTGGTCACAGCATAATTAAAAGATACGCTTTTATTTTTGATTCAATAATCCAAGCTACAACAGGAGTTATTGGTGATAGAAGAACGTCTTTCAGAATAAAAAGGTCTGATGATTTTTTGAGTATCAATTATGATCAGATTGATTTAAAATCTGCCTTTATATTCTTTCCTATGCAAGTATCCACGGACCAGCAGGTTTTAGTTAACTACGAAGGCGGGGGTGTAGTTTGTGCAATAAAGGAGGCACTCAGCTATGCAGACAAAAACAAATGTATGCTTTATGTTAGAGAGCATCCTGCAGAGGGAGATAAAAACAAAATTAGAACAGCGCTGGAAAGTCTTCGTAAAGATAATGAACGATTGAAGATTGTTAATAATTCTGTTGCAGACCTAATAAAAAATGCCCATGAAGTAATTACAATTAATTCAACGATTGGTTTAGAATGTAGGATTAATTATAAAAAGATCACCTTTCTGGGTAAGAGCTTTTATGAGAAAGCAACTAATGAGCAGCTTGCAAAATATCTTAGCAACTATCTCATTCCAGTAGATTATCATGCACCTTCAATAACGGAAGAAGCTGTTCTTAAAATCCTGAGGTTTGCCGACCATGTTTGAATTCTTACGGTCAATCATCAAAAATGTGCCCATCTTGAACAGGGTTGCTCGCATTATTTATGTATCCTCAGTTGACCTTTTAGAAAGAGATGAAATATCGAGAACAAAAGTAAACCCATATAGCGAACTAGAAGATAACTATAAGGTAATATTTATTCATATCCCGAAAAATGCTGGAAACGGTGTAGCAATGTCATTATTTGACAGGCAACCATCCGGTCATAATTTTATTACACTATATAGAGATTATGACAATAAAAAATACAACTCATATTTTAGCTTCTGTTTTTGTCGCTGTCCTTACGATAGACTCTATTCAGCTTATACATATTTAAGACAAGGTGGTTTTGGCATTTACGACAAAGAATTTTCTGAAAAATATTTATCAAAATTCACAAGCTTTCAAGAGTTTGTTCTCGAATTAAAAAATGATCAATTTTCAAAATTAATAACAAGATGGTGCCATTTTATACCCCAATATAAGTTTGCCTGCGATGAAAATGAGAACCTGCTTGTTCAATATGTAGCAAGATACGAAAAAATTGATGAAGAGATGGACTTCCTTCGGAAAAAACTTCATCTTTTAAGTAAAGAAAACAAAGTGGTTAATAGAAGCAAAAAATCAAATGTAATTGATATTTACACCCCGGAAATGAGAGAGATTGTTCATAGTGTTTACTATAAAGACTTTGAAATATTTGGTTATCAAAAACAATCTCTGCATTAGAAAAACTAAAGGGATTACCTCGGTGCTACATATGAAGAGCAGTCGTCTTGAGATACTTGACCTAGCACGATTTATAGCAGCAATAAGTGTTGTATTTTATCATTATCTATATCGTGGTTGGATAGCAAATGACTTAAGTATTTTAACTTTCAATGAATACAATGGTTTTATCAAATACGGATATCTTGGCGTACAATTATTTTTCATGATTAGTGGCTTTGTTATACCAATGTCAACCGAAGGTAAGACAGCAAAGCAATTTGTCATTGGAAGGTTCATTAGACTATACCCTGCTTATTGGGCGGCAATATTTATAACGTGCTTTTTTATTTATACCTTTGACGATGGTCGATTTTATATAAGCCCATTAGACTCCGTTGCGAACTTAACTATGATAAGTAAGTTGTTTGGAGTTTCATTCGTTGATGGTGCTTATTGGACACTAATTTATGAGATTGTTTTTTATTTCTGGTTCTTATTAGTATTGTTAGTACCCAAGGTAAAGATTGATTACTTAATGGTCATATTTCTTCCATTATCCTTATTATCTATTGTAAATCTCGTTAACGAGCATCTAGCAGTTTTCTGGGGTGGTAGTTTTATAGCATACTTTTATGCAGGCCTGATATTTTACAGGATATACAAAAGCGGCCTCAACAATTTAAGGATTGCAGCATTATTCACAAGTTTTCTCCTATGCATCCTTCAAGTTATCTACCAAATAGAGAAAAAGAATATTGTTTATGGGGGGGGGTTAAGCATATATCCAGCAGTAGCTATAGTTATAATATTCTATATGTTTTTCATTGCGCTAGCCTTTGAAAATCTATCTTTTATTAAGTGGAAGTTTTCAGCATTGCTTGGTGCTATTAGCTATCCATGTTATTTATTACATCAAAATATAGCTTATATTTTATTTAACAAATGGGGTACGAGTGTAAATCAGTACTTCCTGTTGTTTTCAGTATTTTCCTTTATTCTTATTTTGTCGTTTATTATAACAAAGTGGGTTGAAACACCTTTATCAAAAGTCTTGAAATACCATTTTAACAAGGTGTTTTCATGAGCATGAGTACAATTGGAAAAAGAAACATTGATACATTAAGCAATATTTTTTTAGCATTATTTTTCCTCGTATATTTTGCCATCCCAAAATCAACTAGTTTTATAGTCCCCGGTGACTTCAGATTAATTCCAGAGTACCTAACACCTTGGTACATTCAGCGATATGCATTATTGTTATTGGTTTTTGCTTATTTCTCCTACTATTTACTAATAAAACAAATAAAGGTCAACAAAACGGCAATCCAAACTATTTTTTGGTTTGGGGTGTTTGTGTGCTTTCAGATGCTTTATGAAGACTTTGTTTCTTTTTACGCTTACCTTGCCGCTGCATCAGCATACATTCTTTTACTAAATCTTAATAATAAAGTTATAGGAGAATCCACTTTAAGATTGCTTTTTTTATTTTGTTTTCTATATGTATTGCAGTTTTGCTTTTATAGAATAGGGGTCAGAATTACCTCCAGCTTTCTAGACCCCAATATTTCAGGATACTATTTATTTTTATGTTACTTGATTTTTAGAACTTCTAAAAAGTACTTTCTATCAACTACAGCATTATTAGCTGGTGCATTAACACTAAGCAGAAACTTTTATTTGGCTGTGTTTTTGTATGAAGTAGTAAATTTGGAGTATATTGAAAACTTTCTGAAAAACACTTTATTCTTAAATAGTGTTCTCAAAATAACTATACTGTCAATAATTACCGTGAGTGCTGCATCTTATTACATTGTTAATAGTGATAATTATAATATTACCATTGGCTCAACCTACGAAAGATTAACCAATTTAAATGACGGTTCAAATTACTCAAGAGCTAAAGCAAATATTGTAATGCTTGAAAGACTTGGTGAAGGAGATTTTATTTTTAGAGGGCAAGGTACTGGCATGGATGCTAATAGCGAACATAGGCCACACAATGCTTTCTTTCGTGCAATATACCGTTATGGTTTGTTCATTGCTCTATTATCTATAGGATTTTTCATATACTGTGCTAATTTATTTTTAAATTATAATTATGCGATAGTAATATCTTTATTTTCGTATTATTCCATTTTAAATGATTTCGTAACTGGTAACGAATTAATATTATTTGTTTTGGTAAATTTTGTATGCCTATCTATTAAAAACCATCAAACGAATGAAAAATCAACCTTGAGCTCAAATAACAATCCTAGGCTAAGCTCCCTTTAATAGTTGCGGCAAACCAAAGAACCTCTGTATTATTCAGGAATAACAACCCTAAAGAACGCAATTTTGTCTATTGGATTATCTTTTAAGTAGGCAATAACCCGCTACTTAAGTTTAATTGAATCAAATTCTCGCGTACATTCAATTTTGGCTCTTTGCGGATTCCAGACTGATGCTTGGTTGAACTTAGCTACACCCCTTGTCACGAAAGACTCTCATGGATTTGTTCAGCAGTTTTACTCTGACCTTATTTTTCGTTGCCTATAGCCAATTTTCACTATTGAACAGTCCGGAAACCAATAAGAGCCTCATTTTTTATAAAAGTCAAACATACCTATGAAAGTATGCATATTACATATAGTAGAATCTTTTGGTGGTGGCGTTACATCTGCAATCAATTCTTATGTAGAGAACTCAACCCAATTTGATCACCACCTAATTGCATCTGTCAGGGAGAATGATGCTACAGGCGAGGAAAATCAAGGCGATTTCAAATCTGTTCATTTATTAGCTAGAAGCTTGAAGTCAATAATTAAAGTTTTCCATATCGTTAATGAAATCAAACCTGATGTTGTGCATTTACACAGCACCTATGCAGGATTCATATTTAGAATCCTGCCCATAATCCCAAAGGATAAAATAATATACACTCCCCACGCCTTTGCTTTTCTTAGAGATCAACATAAATTCATAACCAGACTTTATTCTATAATAGAAAAGATCCTTGCAAAGAGAACAGCGATAATTGCTGGCTGTAGCCGAGATGAAAAGAACATTGCTTTGGATTTTTTGCCAGAAAAACGAACAGCTGAAATCATCAATATATGTGAACAGATTATTTCAGATTACAATAAAAAGAGCAATAAACACACCATCGTTATGGTTGGTCGTATGTGTAACCAGAAGGGCTTTCATTATTACCTAACTGTTGCCAAAAATTTGAGTCATAAATACCAATTCAAATGGATTGGTGGCGGTGACGAATTTAATACCAAATTAATGCAGGAAGCCGGTGTCGAAGTAACAGGTTGGCTTCATCGATCTGAAGTTATTAATCAATTAGCAACTGCTGACCTTTATTTTCATACTGCTGCCTGGGAAGGTTTCCCTATATCAGTACTGGAAGTAGCCAAGCTTGAGATCCCATTAATTCTTAGAGACATTGGTACGTTCACGGCTGAAGATTTAAATGTTGTAAATAGCATTGATGAAGCAGAAACCGAAATAGATTCTTATTTTTCAGGTGATCAAAAAGCAGTAATGCGAGCACAAAAGAACTACGAAATGATCAATGAATACCATACAAAAGAAAACCTTAAGACGGCTTTAGATAACCTGTATAACAGCTTTAAATAAATTCTGCTCTTTCTCCCTTTTCAAAATATATTGGCAAAAACTCCTAACTCAAATTTAATTACTTGACAACTCTTATGAACACTATGAACAGTAAATCATTACCCCTCCCCAGCGGCACCCTAAGCAACACCGCCCCCTTCACCCTCTTCGGCGGCATCAACGTCCTCGAAGACCTGGACTTCACATTAAGAGCCTGCGAACACTACAAAACCGTCACCGACAAACTCAACATCCCCTTCGTCTTCAAAGCCAGCTTTGACAAAGCCAATCGCTCCTCAATTCACTCTTACCGTGGCCCCGGCCTCGAAGAAGGCTTGCGAATCTTCGAAGCGGTAAAACAACAACTGGAAGTACCGGTAATCACAGACGTACATGGACCAGCCCAAGCCAAACCAGTGGCAGAAGTGGTAGACGTACTACAACTACCCGCCTTCCTGGCAAGACAGACCGACCTGGTTGTAGCACTGGCAAAAACCGGCAAACCTATCAATATCAAAAAGCCCCAGTTCCTAAGCCCACACCAGATGGGCAACATTATCGATAAATTCCGTGAAGCCGGTAACGACCAACTTATCCTCTGCGACCGTGGAACCTGCATGGGTTACGACAACCTGGTAGTGGATATGCTGGGCTTTAATGCTATAAAACAGGTCAGCGGTGGTTGCCCGGTCATTTTTGATGTCACCCATGCCCTGCAGTGCCGTGATCCGTTGGGAGCTGCTTCCGGTGGCCGTCGTTCACAGGTCAGCGAACTGGCCAGAGCAGGTATGGCGGTGGGCATTGCTGGGCTGTTTCTTGAAGCTCACCCTGACCCTGATCAGGCCAAGTGCGATGGACCCAGCGCCCTGCTACTGGATAAGCTGGAACCATTCCTACGACAGATGCAGGCTATTGATGATCTGGTGAAAAGCTTCCCTACTTTAGACACTCACTGACGCTGTAGAGCTGTAGAGCTGTAAAGCTGTAAAGCTGTAAAGCTGTAAAGAATATTATTCTCATGACCTGTAAAGTTGTAATACCAGCTCGGTATGGCTCTTCGCGCCTACCGGGCAAGCCGTTGTTGGATATTGCCGGTAAGCCAATGGTGCAGCATGTCTTTGAACGTGTGGTAGAAGCGGGCTTCAACCCGGAAACCGAGATTGTTATTGCTACGGATCATCAGGATATTCTCGACACTGGCCGACATTTTGGCGCTGTTACGGTAATGACTGCTGTTAATCATGCCAGCGGTACGGACAGACTGGCGGAAGTTGCACAACTGCTGAACTGGCCGGAACAGGCCATTGTCGTGAATTTGCAAGGGGATGAACCTTTAATGCAACCAGCCTATATTCGGGCTGTTGTTGATAATCTGACAACTTCTTCAGCGGGTATTGCCACGCTCGCTACCCCCATCACGGCAGCTGAAGATATTTTTGACCCCAATGTGGTGAAAGTGGTCGCGAATGCTAAACAGCTTGCCATGTACTTTAGCCGGGCTCCCATTCCAGGGTGAGGAATAGTTACTCCGGTAACTCCATCGATCAACGGACTGTTAAAAATTCTACCACTCTGCGACATCTGGGGCTTTACGCCTACCGTGTGGAAACCCTGCAAAAACTGGTAACCACTCACCCCCCAGTAATGGAACAGTTTGAAGCCCTCGAACAACTGCGGGCACTCTGGCTGGGTATCCCTATTCATGTTGCCACGGTTACTGAACCACCGGGCCATGGTGTGGACACTGAAGCTGACCTTGAACGGGTAAGAGCACACCTTAATCAGGCTACCCATTCTGATTACTGAAGCACTTATGGAAGAGATTATTTATGGAACCCATACTATTGAAAAGTACCATTAAGGCTGCCATTGCAGAACAGGCTAATGCACTTGTTACTCTTAGCGACCGTGTGAATGATGACTTCGCTAATGCCGCTGAACTTATGTATGCCTGCAAAGGCCGGGTGATTATTTCCGGTATGGGAAAATCCGGCCTGATTGGTAAAAAGATTGCGGCTACCCTGGCCTCCACTGGCACTCGCAGTTTCTTTATGCATCCGGCAGAAGCTTATCATGGTGACTTGGGGATGGTGCGTTATGATCAGTATGCCGATCTACTGGTGTTGATTTCCTACAGTGGTGAAACCGATGAAGTGTTGAAACTGATTCCTCCTCTGAAGCGGTTTGGTAACAAGATTATCGCCATCACCGGCAGGCTGGATTCGACACTGGCCAGAAACGCCGACGTGTTGCTGGATGCATCTGTTGCCAGAGAGATCTGCCCCCATAATCTGGCGCCAACCACATCCACCACCGCTGCTCTTGTTATTGGTGATGCCCTGGCAGTAGCGCTGATGAAATTGCGTGACTTTCAGCCTGAAGAGTTCGCTAACTATCACCCCGGAGGCAGCCTGGGTAGACGTTTACTGACCAGAGTCAGGGATATGATGGTTTCTGATAACCTGCCCTTTGTTCAGCCTGAGTCGTCCATGAATTCAGTTATTGTTGCGATGACAGAAAGCCGAACCGGCTTGGCACTGGTTACTGAGGGTGATTTGCTTCGAGGGGTGATTACTGATGGGGATTTAAGACGTTATCTGCTTGACCATAAATCATTGGAAGATGTATTTGCAAAAGACCTGATGAGTGAAAACCCTGTTTGTATCCATTCTGGTGCCATGCTGGTTGAGGCAGAGAGCCTGATGAAGGACAAACACATTAAGTGGCTGGTTGCTCTTAATGAAAAGGAGAAAGTAGTCGGCTTGCTGGAATGGGCTGTGTAATTTTGATGCCTTTGTACCATAAAAGTTTACCGGGGGCTTTATGAACCCGGTAATGGCAAAACTCCATGGAGCCTTTGGGCGGAAAAAAAATGGGCTACTGTTTCAGTCAGCACTGGCTTTCACCGTTCGCGCTTTCGGTGCCGGAAGCGGCTTCCTCCTAAACCTGATCATCGCCCGGACTCTGCCCCCGCAACAGGCAGGTTACTATTTCCTGGCATTTACGGTTGTTCAGGTATTGGCCATGATGGGGCTAATAGGCTTGCAGACAAGCCTGCTCCGCTTCATCGGCAGCAGCAAATCCGAACAAAACTGGAACGAGGCCAGCGCTGCTCACAAAACCGGCACCCTCTGGGCTTTCCTGTCCGCCACCAGCCTTGGAGTACTACTTTACTTCACCAGCCCCTGGCTGGCAGAACACATCCTGGAAAAACCGGATGCAACCACAGCCCTGCAAGCCATGGCACCATCGGTAACCCTGTTCGCCCTGCTCACCCTGAACGCCCATGCGCTTCAAGCTATAGGCGATGTAGTAAAATCCGTCAGCACCATAAATATCCTGGTGCAACTGTTACTGGCCGCAGCCCTGTTATCAGGTTTGGCCACCACAGCCCAGACAACAGCCGCCTTTTACTCCCTGGCCTGCCTGATCACCATGTTCATATCCCTGTTCTGGTGGCTACGCAAACCGGGCATTCACTGGTGCGGCGTTGGGCAATTTCCAGCAACCACCCTCTGGCAAAGCTGCCTCCCCCTCTGGTGGGTAGCACTAATGGGCTTGGGCGTACAATGGGCAGGCCAACTGGTCTCCGGAGCCTATGTACCACCAGAAGAGCTGGCCATTCTAGCCGTAGCCCAGCGAACCGCCATGCTCACCAGCTTTGTACTGATGGCTGTCAACCTGGTGGTCGCCCCAAAATTTGCCGCCCTCTACAAACAAGGCAAAAGCGAACAACTGGAACGCATCGCCCTTAAAGCCACCAAACTGATAGTGCTCTTCGCCCTGCCCATTGTGGGCTTTATGCTGATCTTCCCGGAATGGCTGATGTGGCTGTTTGGCGAGCAGTATAAAAGCGGAACCAACCTGCTGCGTATTCTTGCCCTTGGCCAGTTTGTCAATGTAATGACCGGCTCCGTAGGTTATCTACTCTCCATGAGCGGCCATGAAAAAGACCTGCGTAATGTCGCCTTTATCAGTGGCCCAATGGCCATCATTCTTGCACTGGTGTTAACCCCGCTATATGGCGTGACCGGTGCTGCGGTGGCAACGGCGATTGCGTTGGCCAGCCAGAATCTTTTAGCGGTTGGAATGGTTAAGCGGCGGCTTGGGTTTAACACTCTCGCCGTCTGGCGACGGACGGGGTGAGCAATAAGCTGTAAGCTGTAAGTTATTAGCTGTAAGTAAAAGTCTTTTTGCTTACGGCTTACAGCTTAAAACTTACAGCTTAAAAAAATTACAGCTTTGCCAGCCGATGGCTATAATGGATGAGCTTTCTTCCCACGGGGGTATTTATGGCCGATGTATTCCAGGTCGCGGCTTATTTTTTAAACAAAGCCAACAGTGATGATGCAGGTGATCTGATTTCTAACCTTAAACTGCAGAAACTGGTTTATTATGCTCAGGGGTTTGCCCTGGCTATTTTTGATAGCCCCTTATTCAACAACGCAATTGAAGCCTGGCAGCATGGTCCTGTGATCACAGAGCTTTATCATCGTTTTAAAACCTTTGGGAGTGGTGCGATTGATACGCCTGATGAGTTTGACGCTGAGAGCCTGTCTCCCGAAGAACAGGGCTTATTGGATGAAGTATATGATGTTTATGGCCAGTTCTCTGCGTGGAAGCTACGCAATATGACCCATGACGAACCACCTTGGACAGAGGCATACAGGACAGGTGGTTACGTAAATGAACAGACAATGACGGATTATTTCAAAACGCAATTGAATTGATCTTTTGTTCTGGTTTGACCGGTAACAGGATTAGTGATGGGTCGTATCAAAAAACCAAAAAATGATAAAGGGTTACAGATAAAAGCGCCTGCAGTGCAGACTTTGAATTATGACAGATTTAAACCCTGCTTTTCTCTTGAGTACCAGCTGTAAGTTTTAAGCTGTAAGTTTTAAGCTGTAATTTAAAAGCTTTTACTTACGGCTTACAGCTTAAAACTTATAACCTATCTTCATCAATCCCACCTCCTGAATAAAATTCCATGATCGAAAAAAAACACCTAACCCACCTCAAACAACTTGAGGCGGAAAGTATTCATATTATCCGAGAAGTAGCCGCCGAGTTTGAAAACCCGGTGATGCTTTATTCTATTGGTAAAGATTCGGCAGTTATGCTGCATCTGGCCGCAAAAGCATTTGCGCCCGGGGCTCCCCCATTTCCGTTGATGCATATCGACACCACCTGGAAGTTCCGGGCGATGATTGAGTTCCGTAACCAGATAGCGGAAAAGTATGGGATGGAGTTGATTGTTCATACCAATCAGGAAGGTAGGGCTGCCAATATCAATCCGTTTGATCATGGCAGTGCCAAGTATACGGATGTGATGAAAACCGAAGCCCTGAAGCAGGCTTTGAATAAATATAAGTTTGATGCTGCCTTTGGTGGTGCCCGCCGGGATGAAGAGAAGTCCCGGGCGAAAGAGCGGGTATACTCCTTCCGGGATAAGAACCACCGCTGGGACCCAAAGAATCAGCGGCCAGAACTCTGGAATACATATAACGGCAAGGTAGAAAAAGGTGAAAGCATTCGTGTATTCCCTCTTTCCAACTGGACTGAGCTGGATATCTGGCAGTATATATTCCTGGAGAACATTGATATCGTTCCTCTTTACTACGCAGCAGAACGCCCAGTCGTGAACCGCGATGGTACGCTGATCATGGTAGACGACGACCGTATGCCACTGCATGAAGGGGAAACCCCGGAAATGAAGTGGGTACGTTTTCGTACTTTGGGTTGTTATCCGCTAACCGGTGCGGTGGAATCGAAAGCTACAACACTACCGGAAATTATTCAGGAGATGTTATTAGCCCGGACTTCTGAACGACAAGGGCGGGTTATTGACCATGACTCGGCGGGGTCGATGGAGAAGAAGAAAATCGAGGGCTATTTCTAAAGAAGCTGTAAGTTAATAGCTTTAAGCTGTAAGTAAAAGACTTATAGCTTACAGCTTAAAACTTATAGCTCTAAAAACCTCTGCTAGCATTATGCTCTTTTGGTGATAAAAAGAGAGCAACTTATGAATTTTGAGAAGCTAGAGGTTTGGAAGCGGTCTGCACGGCTTTCAGCACAATTGTATAAAGAGTTGAAACGCCTTCAGGATTATGGGTTTCGGGATCAGATAACTCGTTCAGGTCTATCAGTTCCCAGTGATATTGCTGAAGGAATGGCGCGCAACAGTAGTAAAGAAAAAGTTCACTTCCTTTCTATTGCCAATGGTTCCTGTGCAGAGCTGCGAACCCAAATTTACATTGGCATGGATATTGGTTATATCGAAAGCCAGACAGGTAAAAGCTGGCTGCAAGATACCCGTGAAATATCTTCCATGCTGTTCAGTTTATCCAAATCGATAAGCGGGGAAAGTTTTAAGCGGTAAGCCGTAAGCTGTAAGTTAAAAGCGATAAAAACTTACAGCTTACAGCTTCAAACTTACAGCTTTTTTCCAACTTCGCTAAGAAAAATAAAATGAATCAATCCGAATTAATTGAAAAAGATATTCTCGCCTATCTGAAGCAGCATGAGTCGAAAGATATGCTGCGGTTTTTGACATGCGGTAATGTGGATGATGGGAAATCTACCCTGATCGGGCGATTGCTGCATGACTCCAAGGTGATCTTTGAAGATCAGTTGGGGGCGATTAAGCAGGATTCTAAGAAGTTTAATACTACCGATGAAGAGTTTGACCTGGCGTTGCTGGTTGATGGGCTTCAGTCTGAGCGGGAGCAGGGTATTACTATTGATGTTGCTTACCGGTATTTTTCGACCGATAAGCGTAAGTTTATTATTGCCGACTGCCCTGGGCATGAGCAGTACACCCGTAATATGGCTACTGGCGCTTCTAACTGTGACCTGGCCATTATTCTGATTGATGCCCGCCATGGGGTGCAGACCCAGACGAAACGGCATAGTTTTATTGTCAGCCTGTTGGGCATTCGCCATGTGATTGTGGCAGTGAACAAGATGGATCTGGTGGAGTATTCCCAGGATCGGTTTCGGGAGATTAAGGCCGACTATAAAGCGTTTGCGGAGCAGCTGAATATTGGTGATATCCGCTTTGTGCCTATCTCTGCCCTGCGTGGGGATAACGTTGTAGAAACCAGTGAGAAGATGCCTTGGTATCCCGGCGCCACACTGATGAAACTGCTGGAAACCGTGACGGTGACTGATAACAAGGATTACGGTGCCTTTCGCTTCCCTGTGCAGTACGTCAACCGGCCTAACCTGGACTTTCGTGGTTTCTGTGGGACTATTGCTTCCGGGGAAATTCATAAAGGTGATGCCGTAACCGTTCTGCCTGCCGGTAAACAATCTACAGTAAAGGCGGTTTATACACCGGATGGTGAACAGCCCGATGCCTTTGTTGACCAGGCCATTACCCTGACACTGGATGATGAGATTGATATCTCCCGGGGCGATATGCTGGTGCGCAGCGACCAGCTGCCGGAAGTGAGCAATGTGCTGGATGCCAACATGGTATGGATGAGCGAACAGGCCATGGTTCCTGGTCGTGAATACGCCCTGAAGTTTGCTACTAAAAACGTCTATGGACGTGTAGAAACTATCTACCACCGCACCAATGTAAACACCCTGGAGCAGGAAGAGGCACATCAGCTGGCCCTGAATGAAATCGGTACCTGTCAGCTTTGCACCAGCCAGCCTATTGTCTTTGAGCCTTACGAAAAGATCACATCCTGCGGTAGCTTTATCGTTATCGACCGGATGACCAATATTACTGTGGGTGCCGGGATGGTAATCGGCAAATCCGAGGAGGGAGGCTTGAAACTGGATGCTAAAGGCGAGATGACGCCGGAGCGGATGCGGGAGTTTGAGTTGAAGATGAACGCACTGGTTCGGGAATACTTTCCGCATTGGGAGGTAAAGAAGCTGTAAGTTGTAAGCTTTAAGCTGTAAGTGGAAAGCTTTTACTTACAGCTTACGGCTTACGGCTCAGCGCTTCCATCTTCTTATGGAGTTTATCGTTTTCGCTACGCTCGCCCTGTTGATCGGGGCGTTGGTGTCTGGGCGGGTGCGGCCGGTGCTGGCGTTTACGGGGGCGCTTGGGGTGTTTGTTGCCCTGGGGTTGATTGAGTTGGAGAGTGCGCTGGCGAATGTGATTAACCCCTCGCTGGTAACTCTGGTGCTGTTGATCCTGATCTCCCTGGCTTTGCAGAAAACACCATTTGTTTCGGGGCTTGGCGATCGGTTGTTGCGGGGTAGTTATGGCCGTGGGGTTTGCCAGTTGTTTGGGGTCGTCTGTTCTGCCTCGGCGGTGGTGAATAATACGGCTGTAGTCGCTTCGTTGATCAGTACTGTAAGTCGTAACCGGCAATTTGTCGCCTCCCGGGTACTGCTGCCTCTTTCCTACGCTTCGATTTTTGGTGGTGGGTTAACCCTGATTGGTTCCAGCACTAATATGATTGTGAATTCCCTGGCCATTCAGGAAGGTTATGGTGCGCTGGGCTTCTTTATCATTACCCCACTGGGGCTGGTGATGGCCGGTGTAGGCTGTTTGATAACTGTGTTATTGGGGTATCGGTTCCTGCCGGAGCGCAAAATGGCTGCCCGGGATCTGCAGAACTATTTTGTCGATGCTCGCATTACCGATGACTCGCCACTGGTTGGCAAAAGCATTCTGGATAATGGTTTGCGACACTTAGGGCGTTTGTTTCTGGTGGAGGTGGTTCGCAATAGCGAGTTGATCAGCCCGGTAGCCCCCGGTGAACGACTGTTAGCTGGTGATGTGCTGGTATTCTCCGGTGATGTTAGTGCGGTTCCGTTGTTGAAGAAGTTCCCCGGTTTGCAACTTTTCCATGGTTCCCATGATTCGGACAGTGACCCGCTACTGAGCAATCTGGCTGAGGCTTATATCAGTCATCAGTCGGTATTAGTAGGTAAAACTGTGCGGGAAATTAATTTCCGCACTCAGTTTGATGCGGCTGTGGTGGCTATCCGTCGTGGCAGTGAACGGCTTAAAGGTTCATTGGGCAATATCATCCTGCGCACAGGTGATAGCCTGGTACTGGCAGTGGGTGAGGACTTTAGCCAGCATACCAACCTGGAGCGTAACTTTTACCTGATTAATGGTATTGAGGTGGAGCACGCTCTGTCTCCCACCCACAGTGTGCTGGTACTGGCCGGTTTTCTGATAACCCTTGGCCTGTCCGTCAGTGGCGTACTGCCTCTAATGGAAGGACTGGTATTTCTGCTGGGTGGCCTGATTGTAACCAAAGTGTTGACTCTGGAAGAGATCCGCCGACGATTCCCATTTGAAATGCTGGCCATTGTGGCTGCCACCCTTGGTATTGCCCAGGTAATTATCAGCACTGGTGTAGCTGGGTCTATCGCCAGTGCGATCAATGCTGTCTTTAGCCAGTGGGGAGTGTATGGCGCTCTGATTGGCGTGTATCTGCTAGCCCTGTTATTTACAGAGATAATTAACAACAATGCTGCAGCTGCACTGGTTTTCCCCATCGCTATGGAGATGGCCAGCCGCTGGGAAGCAGAGCCATTGCCATTTATCATCGCCCTGATTTTTGGTGCCAGTGCCAGCTTTATTTCCCCATTCGGCTACCAGACCAACCTGATGGTTTACAGCGCCGGTAATTACCGAGTGCAGGATTTTGTGCGGGTTGGATTGCCGCTCTCGGTCGTTTACAGCGTTGTTGTTTTGACGCTGATTCCTTTGTTTTTTCCTTTTTAAAAAAAAGCTGTAAGTCGTAAGCTGTAAGCTGTAAGTAAAAGCTCTTAACTTACAGCTTACGGCTTAAAGCTTACGGCTCTCCAAGAGCTTTGTTAATGAATATTGTTTGGCATCACCATAAAGTGACGCGGGAAATGCGTTCCTCCCAAAAGAAACAAAAGCCATGCCTTTTATGGTTTACCGGGCTGAGTGGTTCCGGGAAGTCTACTATTGCCAATGCGGTAGATGAGCATTTATTTGAAACCGGCCACCACACCTACGTACTGGATGGGGATAATGTTCGCCATCGTTTAAACCAGGATCTCGGCTTTAGTGATGAAGACCGGGTAGAAAACATTCGTCGTATTGGTGAAGTTTCCAATCTGTTTGTGGATTCGGGCCTTATTGTACTGAGTGCCTTTATTTCTCCCTTTACTTCAGAGCGGAGAATGGTGCGGGAAATGCTGCCCGATGGCGAGTTTATTGAAATTTTTATTGATACCCCACTGGAAGTTTGTGAACAGCGTGATCCAAAAGGCCTCTACAAAAAGGCCCGTAAAGGAGAAATCAAAAACTTCACTGGTATCGACTCTGCCTACGAAAAGCCGGAAAACCCGGAGCTGGTCATTAACACTTCTGAACTGTCGTTGAGTGAGTGTGCGCGGAAGGTTGTTGAGTACCTGGGGGAAAGAGGGATTATCGAAAGCTGTAAGCCGTAAGCTTTAAGCGGTAAGTTCAAAACGCTTTCAACTTAGAGCTTACAGCTAACAACTTACAGCTTTGTTTTAAGGAGAAAAAAATGATTCAGGATATTCTAACAATCGCTCGTCAGGCTGGTGACGCCATTCTCAATATCTACGAACGTGATTTTGCCACTTATGAGAAGAATGATCAGAGTCCGCTGACAGAAGCAGATCTGGCTGCTCATGAGGTGATTATTGCCGGACTAAAGGAATTAACTCCTGATGTGCCTGTGCTGTCGGAAGAGTCTTCAACCATTCCCTGGGAAGAGCGACAGCAGTGGTCGAAATACTGGCTGGTTGATCCGCTGGATGGAACCAAAGAGTTTATTAAGCGTAACGGTGAATTTACGGTCAATATTGCCCTGATTGAAAATCACAAAGCGGTTATGGGCGTGGTTTATGCACCTGTGTTGAGACGGTTCTATTTTGCTGATGAGAATGGAGCTTACCGTCAGGATCATGACTCTGATCCAGTGCAGCTATCCGTTGCAACTCATGGCGGTGATCGCCCCTGGAATGTGGTGGCCAGCCGTTCTCATATGAGCGATGAGACCATAGCATTTATTGAAAAGTTGGGTGAATGTGAGCTGGTTTCTATGGGTAGCTCCCTAAAGCTATGCCTCGTTGCTGCAGGCGCTGCCGATGTTTACCCACGTTTTGCCCTGACTAGTGAGTGGGATACTGCTGCTGCACAGTGTGTGGTTGAACGTGCCGGAGGCATTGTGATTACTCCGGAATTTGAGCCCCTGAGGTACAACACCAAAGAGAGTTTGCTGAACAGTTTCTTTATTGTCTGTGGTGGTAATTCGGAAGAATTTAAGAAGCTTTGTTCGGACTGATGGAAATCAAAGGCTCAGTTTTTATCCGGCATAATCACGCTGATCGTTGGGAAATAACTGGTGTAACGCCCCTTGTCCCGACTGACTAACGGCCATTTGCACACGGCTGCCTGTGCTCCAATATAAAAATCCGGTAGCACCCCCGTTTTTTGTCCCCCCTGTTTACGGTATTTGAGAAACGCTTTAGCGGCCAGAAACAGGGTGTCATGGTTCAGGGGTTGCTCACCAATGTTGAGCCTGTTCAGTAATTTCAGTACTGCAGCCGGTGATTCCATACCGGCACAAAGTTCTGAAAAAATAATCGGGTTAATCACAGCATCGTAAGCTTTGGTCAGTTCACGCAAGGATTCCTTGGCCCATGTATGCCAATGGCTCTCTTTATCAAGGATATCGAGTATAATGCAGGTATCCAGCAGAATGAGTGCCATCAATCATCCCTCAGAAGTTTCAATAGCTCATCGGCACCCATGTTGAGCTTGAATTCATCAGCGGCTTTTTCTACCGGGTCTTCGGTTTCAATCGTTACTTTTTGCAGTACCACTTCGCCCCGTTCGTTTTTTATAAAATTGACCCGATCTCCGGGATTCAGACCGAGACTTTTACGAATATGGGCAGGAATGGTTACCTGACCCTGCGTGGTTAATTTCATCATGATTCTTATCGCTCTGGTTTGAATCTATTAGGTATTAAATTAATAGTTAATAATTGATTAAATGACAACTTTTTCGAGTCAAGTAGAGGCCATCAGTGCTTCTGTCCTGGAGCAATCACGGCAAGACCACTTTGCTGGTTACGACCCGTTTGACGGTTTAAACAGCAAACTGTTCGAATGGATGCCCAGCCTGAAGTCGGGTATTTTTGGTTTGGCCTGGATTCAGTATTTCAAGCAGTCTCCCATTAATTTCCGCCCCCTGCTGGGTATGCCGAAACCGGCATTGGATGCTGCCAACTTTATTATAAAAACCCTTTATACCGAGGCAGATGGCCGACGTTTTTTTGCCTATATCCCCGGCGAAACAGCGTTTGTCCATAATGCCAGCCTCTGGGCGGCTGCCTGGGTGGCCGTTGCCGCTGCTTATACAAGCAATGACGCTTATAAAGCACTGGCGCTGCAAGTTGCCCGGCAGTCTACCGGCGAACAAGGCGAAGATGGCTCCTGGGTTTATGGTACCCGCCACCACCACCAGTTTATTGATGGCTTTCATACCGGTTATAACCTGGAGGCTCTGGATGTAATTCGCCGGTCATTACATACCGATGAGTTTGATCAGGCTATTAAAAAAGGCTTCAGTTATTACAAAGCTAATTTCTTGGAACCAGACGGTACTGCCAAATATTACAACAACAATTGCTACCTGCTGGATATGCATTCGGTTGCCCAGGCGGTGCTGACCCGAAAAAGGAGAACTTTATCAACAAATGGCAAGACCGACTGGGCGTCAGTTTTGTAATGGGCGTGGGTGGTACTTTTGATGTGGTGGCAGGAAAGGTAAACCGCGCACCATTGTGGATGCAGAAATATGGACTTGAATGGTTTTACCGAATTGTTCAGGAGCCGCGACGGATGTGGAAGCGGTATTTGGTAACCAACAGCAAGTTTGCTTGGTATTTGTTATGGGAAAAAATTGGGAGTAAGTTTTGAATTTTTAAAAAAATTGGGGCCAGGGAACTGCTGTCGTTTGTATAAAAACTGCTATTCGATACTTTCAATACCCACCAGAGCAGTGAGAAGAAACTGATTGCCACCGTAGGTGTTGATGACCTGATCAGGCCGGTTTAACCTGCGGAGTTCTGGAGCCTGTCATTCGGTTGAATATGGAGAGCTGGGGGGGGGATTTGGCGCTAATGGAAGAAAAAACTTCTGAGCTGTTGAGTCTGATCGGCTTCCCAGCGCCCGCTTCCCGAAAAAGATAATACGGGTACTTTCGGGCCAAGGCTTTTCCTGAGTATGTAAAAGACGTTGGCAAATACGGTGACTGACGTAGCGCCTTGAAATTCACCACTCTGTATTTTCATAAAGACGGCGGCACTCTCTTTAAACCAGGGTTGGCGCCGGGCAAGCAGATCCAGAATGATGTCCGCATCAAGGTACAGTGTTTGTGTCACTGGTATTTCTCCTGCAGGAAGCGGACATAGTCTGCATGGTGTTTGGCCAGTTCAGATTCATCGATCACGCCAGCCAGATCAGCAACCAGCCCTTTGAGTTCCAGTGCGGGATCTTCTGTTTCCGGTGCTTTAGGCAATGTTCTCAGATAGTTTTCAACCAGTTTGGACAGGCTTTGCTGCTGGCTTGCGGCGTAGCTTTTTGCTCTTTTAATCACGTCCGGGTCAACGTTCAGTGTCAGTTTACTCATCCTGATCTCCTATACGTATTAACTCTATAAATTAGTACGTGTTACTGGGCAGAGCAAGGCAGACATTTCAAGTTTTCAGCGCGTATTGGGTGATGGCAGTCGATTTGGTATTTCGGTTTTCTATGCACACAGCCTAAACCTGAAGGGCTGGCTCAGGCGTTTCCGATCGGTGCTGATTTTATTGGTGACGATAGAGGTTTTTTTTCTGGAAAGCTTTCAGGCGGATCGTTACCGGCAGCAGCTGAATATTGATCTGGATTTTGTCCAGGATAACCATTCCCGTTCTGTCTATGGAGTTTTGCGTGGCTTGCATTTTCAAAAGCAGAAACCTCTGGGCAAGCTGGTTCTAGTGGTACGAGGTGAAGTGTTTGATGTGGCTGTGGATATTCGGCCTGGCTCTGTTACTTATGGTCAAACCGTGTGCGTTTTTCTGTCCGAAGAAAATAAGCGTCAGTTCTGGGTGCCACCGGGTTTTGCCCATGGTTTTGTGGTGACTTCAGAATTTGCTGATTTTGAGTACAAGTATACTGATTATTATGATCCAACCGATGAGGGGGCTATTCGCTGGGATGATCCGGATCTGGCTATTGAATGACCGGTAAAGAACCCAACTCTGTCTGCCAAGGCTGCTGACGCTCCGCTGTTCAAGGATCTGACCCAATGAAAATTCTGATTACCGGGAGTAACGGGCAGCTTGGCCGATGCCTGCAGGATCGTAGTGGCCATTACGATTTTGAAGTAGTCGCTGTGGATGCGGATAAGCTGGATATTACCGATCGGTCGGCAGTGGCATCCTTTGTTCATCAGCATAAGCCTGATCTGATTATTAATGCTGCTGCTTATACCGCTGTGGATAAAGCAGAAACAGAACGGGGGCTGGTGAGCGTGCGGTTATCTTGGCTACGGCAAAGCATGTAATTATTCGTACTTAGAGAGAGTGCTGGAAACTTTGAAGCGTGGTTAGCAAAACTGGGGTCATATATGGTCCGCCCCGCATGGCAAGGAAAAGTTGTCACAACGGCTTTTAAAGAGTAATGCTTCCACTCTCATAATAAAGAGGCCGGCCTTGGGGTGAGGTCTCAATGTTTCTCACCAGTATCAATAAACATCTCCGGCTCCAGCCCAAATCGCTCAGCCAGTTTTTTTACCTGTTTCAAATTCAGTGACCTTTTGCCATTAAGCACTTCAGAAACCACGCCCTGGCTACCAATCTCCGGGAGGTCTGACTGGTTCAGGTTATGCTGCCGCATCAAGGTTTTCAGGAGAGCGATGGCGCCATCCTGCTGATCCCACTGGCTTAATACCGGGTGGGTGCGGTACTCATAGGCTTCCGTCTGTCGGAGAATTAACTCCGCCAGCAAGTGACGGGGGTCTTCAGGGGCATCCCCGGAACTTTGCAGCAGTGCCTCAATGGTATCAAGGGCGGATTGGTAGGCCGATTCATCATGGATAGGGCCAAGGCAGGGGGCAGCCTCCAGCAGATGGGTAAACCGCTGGGTCAGTTCTGACAACTGGTCCGGTGTATGGCTCATAGCTTGCCTCCTTTGCGGCATCGGTTGATGATCTGATCATATTCCTTATGGTCAACAATGTGCTTAATAAACACCTTCTGGCCGGTGAAGTAAAAAATACCAATCAAGCGCATATGGTTGCCGGAAATATCAATAATGTAAGCATCCCGGTCATGGCGAAACCGCTCCACGCTTTTAAAAGTACGTTGCAAAACATGGACATCCGGGAAATTGTTCTTATTCAGTACCTGATAAGTCTCCATGATGGCGTCAGCGTACCTGGGGTGCTTTTTTGCCGCCTCTGCAAACTTTCTTTTCGCTATGATATGAAGTGTACAACCTGGCAACACAGTCCCATGTCGCCGTATCTTTTGAATCTCCAGAATATACCGCCGATGTTGATGCCTGAGGCTGCTGGCTTCTGACCAGGTTCATCAGCAAACCAAAGATTATTTCCTATGAGCTGTTAGCTTGTAGTTGTGGGTTTTGAGTTATGAGGCGTGAGTTCAAGCTCTGCTTCTTGACTCATACCCCAAAGCTCATCACTCAAAACAACATTCCAGCCATACCCCACAACTCATAACTAAAAAATCATAACTAATAACCATGACCTTAATCCCCGTAATCATGTCCGGCGGCTCTGGCAGTCGACTCTGGCCTCAGTCCCGTTCACTTTACCCAAAGCAGTTTCTGCCACTGGTGAATGATCAGACCATGTTGCAGAACACGCTTTCTCGATTGGATGGGCTGGACTCTGTTTCTGATCCATTGGTCATTGCCAATGAAGAGCACCGATTCCTGGTGGCAGAACAAATCCGACAGATGGGGCGGCAGGCTTCAGCCATTATTCTTGAACCTGTTGGTAAAAACACGGCACCCGCAGTGGCCCTGGCGGCCATGAAAGCTCAATCCCTGTCTGAAGAAAAAGACCCATTACTTCTGGTATTGGCTGCGGATCATGTGATCCGGAATGTTCAGGCATTTCATCAGGCTATTGAGACTGCCTTACCAGCGGCGAGCGATGGCAAGCTGGTCACTTTCGGTATTGTACCTACCCATCCGGAAACGGGTTACGGCTATATCAAGGCCAGTAAAGAGTTAATAGGCAACAGTGAACAGGTTGCTCTGGTAGAAAATTTTGTAGAGAAGCCGGATCTGGAGACGGCCCAGGGCTATCTTGCTTCCGGAGACTATTATTGGAACTCTGGCATGTTCCTGTTTAAAGCCTCCCGCTATCTGGAAGAGTTGAAGAAGTTCAGGCCTGATATTCTGCAAGCCTGTGAAAAGGCGATTGCAGTACAAAATCCCGATCTTGATTTTGTTCGCCTTGATGAAGCAGCGTTTACCGCCTGCCCGGATGAGTCCATCGATTATGCCGTGATGGAAAAAACCACCGATGTGGTGGTGGTACCGCTGGATGCAGGCTGGTCTGATGTGGGTTCCTGGACATCGTTGGCGGATATCTGTGAAAAGGATGAGTCCGGTAACTCGGTTCAGGGTGACGTTTTGTTGCAGAATACCCGCAACACTTACGTACGCAGTGAGAAAAAACTGATTGCCACCGTGGGAGTTGATGACCTGGTCATCACCGAAACCGATGATGCCATTCTGGTGGCCCATAAGGATCGTGTGCAGGATGTTAAAAAGATTGTGGAACGGCTGAAAGCAGAAAACCGGACAGAGGTAAAACTGCACCGCAAAGTCTATCGCCCCTGGGGAGCCTACGACTCTATCGATATGGGCGACCGCTTCCAGGTTAAGCACATTACCGTTAAGCCGGGAGCACAGCTCTCTTTGCAAATGCACCATCATCGTGCTGAGCACTGGGTTGTGGTTAAAGGTACCGCAGTGGTCACCAATGGCGACCAGGAAATTCTGCTGACCGAAAACCAGTCCACCTATATCCCCATTGGCGTGGTCCATCGACTGGAAAACCCCGGCAAGTTTAACCTTGAACTGATTGAGGTACAGAGCGGGGGGTATCTGGGTGAGGATGATATTGTGCGGTTTGAGGATACTTACGGCAGGGCGTGATTGACGCCGCCCGCTTTCCGCTGCCCGCTGCCCGCCGCCCGCTTCCCGCCGCCCGCTGCCCGAAAAAGCACAGCTCTTATCTTTTACGGGAAGCGGGTAGCGGGGGGCGGGCAGCGCTCATTATCTGATCTCCCTGATAAAGTCTTCTGGTTTACAGCTGGTCAGGTGGTCAAACCATCGCTGGTCTCTTTCGGTTTCAGGTTGCCTCATTCATGCCATAATTCGAGGAATTAGCAATAGAGGTCAGGAATACCAGCATCATGGAACACTATGACTTGTTGCTCACCCGTGTTGGTGAGTTACTGGAGGTGGGGCGTAGTCAGGCCAGGCAGCAAATTAACACACTACTGGTCGAAACATCCAGGGCGGGTCATCAACCGGTTACAGCAGCGGAACTGGTGAAAGATCCTTATGTTTTTGAGTTCCTCAATTTGCCCGAGCGTAAACAATATAGCGAGAAGCAGCTTGAAAATCAGCTTATTGATAAGTTGGCGCAGTTTCTCCTGGAGTTGGGCAAAGGGTTCGCGTTTATTGCCCAGCAATATCGGGTGACGCTGAATAATACCCATTACTATGTTGATTTATTATTTTATCACCGAATTCTGAAGTGTTTTGTGCTGATTGATCTGAAGCTTGGCAAGGTAAGCCATCAGGATATCGGGCAGATGAATTTGTATCTCAACTATTTCAAAAAAGAGGAAAATACTGCAGGGGACCATGAGCCTATCGGCATTGTTCTTGTTTAAAAAACTTACACACTTTAGCGAACGCTCATTGTCTGATATCTGCGCCCGGCACTTTCGGCTTAGTGACAGTTAATGCTCTCGAGTAACTGTACAAGCGTCATGACTGGCAGGTTTTCTGGCTTATAGCCCTTTATATTCCGTATTACGTCCGGGTCAACGGTCAGTGTCAGTTTGCTCATCCTGATCTCCTATACGTATTAATTTTATAAATTAGTACGTATCACTGGGTAGGGCAAGGCAGAGCAGTTCAAGTTTTTTAAGGCAGTTGTTCTATTACTGCGATTCCTTTGCGCATTGAAATCGGGGTCAGTTCATCCATTGTGCATAAAGTCAATAGCTTTTTAGAGTTTTCATATCAGCCTTGTTAACAACCATCCAAACTAACCTAAACAACAAGCGTTGTGATGGTTACTCCCGGTTGGCCGGGGAAATAGAACCAGCCAGGTCGTCTGATGAGATTTTAACCAGATGAGCAACACTATCCCGTTCAAATTCAGTGCCGTTGGATCCCGGAACATGCTTGGACTCGTAACTTTCAAAACAGTTGTTGCCGGGTAAGAGGGAATTTGGCTATTCACAATTAACGGTTCCCTATTCACTCAATGTTTGTGTTTTTGTGGTGCAAAAAAAAGATTCAAGATTTGCTACGGATTTTAGCGGTTGGCTGGCTGGCCTTTCTGGTGATTCTTTCGGTCAGCAAGAGTCTCGGTTATGGCCACTGGGCCTGGGGCAGCATTGAACGTTTTCTGGGCGGCAATCTGCAGATGCATTTTGTGATGGCTTTTATTCTTTCTGCACTGGCTCATCTGGCTTGCCCGGGGTTCTGGCACCGGGGCTGGTTGTTATTGCTGTTGATTTTGGGCTGTGCCCTTGATGAAAGCTTGCAGGCAGTGTTGCCTCTTCGGAATTTTAATCCGCTGGATTTTCTCCTGACCTGTGTCGGGTTGTTGCTGGCTGCGTTGCCGTTTATGATTGTTCACTGGCGTATGGATAAAAGCGCTTGAATCACTGAGTTCCAGAGTGTCGATGATTGCTCCTGCATAATCGATACTCCCGCCATCGGTGGCGGTCCCGCAAAAAATGAGAAAAAGAATAATAAATGTAGCCTCTTTTGTGTGCTTCGTACTTTTTGTGATTACCGGAAAATGGATTTTACATAAATGCCTACATCATTGTTATCGGGCCGGTCACGGCTGCCTCTTATTGTTCTGGTTATTATTGACGTGGCCATCGCCCTGGCCTGTGCGAAGCTGTCGGAATGGGTGCGGTTTGGGGACCTCGCCACCCATTATCTCAATGTGATGTATATGCAGGCATTGCTGGTGGTGGTTTTCTCGTTCCTGTGCGAAGTATATGCACCCTGGCGGGGGCGTCGACTCAGTGAGCGACTGGCCAAGGTGTTGATTGCCTGGGCACTGTCGTTTATAGCGCTGATTGCCTTTATGGTGATGACCAAAACCACTGAGCAGTACTCCCGCCTCTGGCTCGGCACCTGGATTGTCATGGCGATCCCCATGGCACTGGGTATTCGCTATGGCCTCTACCAGTCGTTGAAATCCTTCCGCCGCCATGGCCGCAATACCCGCCATGTGCTGGTAATTGGCAATGGCCGTAATTTTGAGGCGATGCAGGCACACTTCTCCACAGACAATGCCTATGGTTACCGATTACAGCATGTGATTGAGTACCACAACAATGAGCAGGCGCTGGCAGAACTGCAAGAGTACCTCGCCAGCAATCAGGCCTTTGATGAATGTTGGCTTAGTATTCCTTTTACCAAAAACCCCGTCCTGCAGCCGGTGATGTTTGCCCTGCGCCACAGTACCGCCAATATCCGCTATATTCCGGAACTGCAGGATTTGCCGCTGCTGAATCATACCATTACCAAAATCGGGGATTTTCTTGCCCTGGATATCAGCTGTTCACCCATGGACAGCATTAACGCCATTATCAAACGGGTGTCGGATATTGTGATTGGCAGCCTGATTCTGCTGTTGATTTCGCCGGTGATGATTGGTGTCGCCATTGCTGTGAAGCTTTCGTCTCCTGGGCCGGTGTTTTTCAAACAATACCGTCATGGCGCCTCAGGCCGGCAGGTGAAGGTGTATAAGTTCCGCAGTATGAAAGTGCATCAGGAAGGGGAAGGTAAAGTAACTCAAGCCACCAATGGCGACCCCCGGGTGACAACGGTGGGTGTTTTTATCCGCCGTACCAGTCTGGATGAGTTGCCGCAGTTTATTAATGTGCTGCAGGGGCGGATGTCTATTGTTGGGCCAAGGCCCCATGCGCTGGCGCATAACGAGTATTACAAGGATCTGGTGGAGTCTTATATGAAGCGCCATCAGGTGAAGCCGGGGATTACCGGGCTGGCGCAGGTGCGTGGCTTTCGGGGTGAGACCGATACGCTGGATAAGATGCAGCGGCGGGTGGAGTGTGATCTGGAATACATCAATAACTGGTCGCTGTGGCTGGATATCCGGATTATTATCGGTACGGCGTTTAAAGGGTTTATGAATCCTAATGCTTATTAGAAGACTTTTTGGGTTTAACGCTTTTTTGTGGTTTAAGCATCGAATAACAATGATCTATAGACAGTGTTTGTTCTGGCCGTTACTGGCCATCGTTTTCTGGATACCGCTACCAATGGGCAGTAACCCTCTCTGGGCCCGGGGAACTCTGGTATTGCTGATTGCTGTTCTCAGCCTGTTCTGGGTGCTGGGTTATGCCCTTGGCCGGTTGGAAACCACACCATCTTTCCGTCAGGCCAAATGGCTGCATGCGGGTTTTATGGTTGTTATTGGCTGGTTGTTTATCCAACAGTTGCCTATCCCGGCGGACTGGGTCCGGCAGCTTTCTCCCTTCTCATGGAATCTTCATGCCGCTGCGGCAGAAGCGCTGGGTATGGCAACGCCCCAGTGGATGACGTTGTCGGTCTCTCCTTACGATACGATGGTCAGTACTCTGTTGACCATGGCCTACTACCTGTTTTTTTGTCTCTGTCTGCTGCTGGTGGACCGGCCTGATAAATTACGCTGGCTTGCCTGGGCTTTTGTGGTCTCCGGAATTTTTCAGGCCGTGTTTGGTTCGCTGAGTACACTTTCCGGGGCAGAAGTACTGCTGTTCGGTGAGAAACCATCTTACTTTGGTGTTGCTACCGGTACTTATGTTAACCGGAACAGTTTTGCCGGATGCATGGAGATGACACTGGCTTTTGGTATGGGGTTGCTGATTGCCCAGTTGAAGGATAGCAAAGCCGACAGTTGGCAGGAGTGGCTTCGCCAGACCCTGCAAACATTGATGAGTAACAAGGTTATACTTCGTACCGGGCTGGCCATTATGGTGATTGGCCTGGTGCTTTCCCGTTCCCGTATGGGGAATACGGCCTTTTTCTCCAGTTTGCTGGTGACGGGAATTCTGTACGTTATCTGTCGTAAAAAGCTCAGCCGTGGGATGATCGTTCTTTTTGTCAGCCTGCTGGTGATTGATACGGCGATCCTCAGCCAGTGGTTTGGCCTTGAAAAGGTAATGGAGCGTATTGAGCAAACCTCTCTGGAGCGGGAGACCCGCCCCAATGTGTCTGAGGTAACCCTGGCGGCGATCAGTGATTACTCACTGACGGGGTCTGGTGCAGGTAGCTTTTATACAACACTGCCTGCTTATCATGATGGCAGCTGGAGAGGCTTTTATGACCTCGCCCATAACGATTTTCTGCAGTTTCCCCTGGAGTTTGGGGTTCCGGTATTTGTGATATTGGCGTTGATGGTGATCTGGTCATCCTGGCTGGCGGTTCAGGCGATGAAGCAACGTCGCAGTCGGTTGATGATCGGTATGGGGTTCTCGTCGTTTATGGGGATGCTGGCCATCATGATTCATTCGTCGGTGGACTTTAACCTGCAGATGCCAGCCAATGCGGCGTATTTTGTATTACTGATGGCACTGGGTGTTCTGGCCAGGTACTTGCCATCCGATTCCCGGAAAAAAAGTGGCTTGTCAGGGATGACGGCTGATGTGCAGACAGTGCTTTTTCAGTAGAAATTCTTCTGAGAGATCAATAACGGCCAGGTTCTTCAGCGTATTGGTGCCGAGAAGAATCTGGTTTTTGAATCGGGAGCGGGAGGTCAGGCTGAAATCGGTACGGGTTTCAACGGGTCCCAGCCGTATGGTTGCTTCGATCACCGGACGTTTCTGCGGAACTCCGGAGTGGGTTTGTACTCGGGCGTAACGTTTCAGTGGTTTTATCATGTTAACCATTTCCTGCTGAGTGCCGCCGGAGTGAACGGAAAAGTAAACCCACAGGGTGCCATTGGTGTGTTTTCTGATTTTGATGTCTCTGGCATCCATGGAGGAGAGGGTAGAGCCGGAGTCAATCAGCGCATTAATGCGGGTGGGAAATGCATCGATTTGATCAACCCTTTCCTGCAAGCCAAACCGATAACGGTCACCGATCAGGCATTGGCGCTGAGTCTGAGGTGATTCGGCTCTGGAATACGTGTTGGTTATCAGCAGAAGTGCCAGGGTGGCAACCACAGAAAGGCCAGAAAAATTGGCGGAAAACAGCATGACTTCCTCCATGAAGGTACTGCACAATGAAATCCTTCTCTTTATATTTGTAGCTTCTGACGTTAGATTGAACCTCTTTAATGGTCGGTAAGTGGCGTTTATTGACAGTTTTGCGACGGGGTATCCTGAATATTGACAGGTGTGCCTGTGGATTGCCGGGATTCTGTTATTTTGATGGGGGATCTGAGGGGGTGATTCTCATGAAAAAGTGGGTGCCCGGGTGGGATATTCCCCTGATTATGGTGATTCTGGCCGTGGAAGTTCTGTTGTTAAACTACCTTTCCGGGCCAGATAATTCTCCGTTGAGCTTAAGTATTTTGGATGCGGTGGGCAGTATTGCCTTTGTGTTTACCTATTTCCATGTTCCGGTGCCTGTCGCACTGTTTTTGACAGGAGCATTGCTACTGGCTCCCGCGTACTTGCTGACATTGCTGGTGCGTCGGCTGCTATCCAGAAGCTGAAAAAAAATCAGTAACCAAGACCTATAAAACTAAATGATTGATATCCACAACCATATTATTCCTGGTATTGACGATGGGGCTGATAGTCTGGAACAGGCACTGGTCATGCTGGAGCTGGCCCAGGCCGATGGCATCCGGAAACTGGTGTGCACACCCCATATGCACCCCGGGCGATTTGATAATAATTCAAGTACTATCCGTCCGGGGTTTACTGACCTTCAGAAACAGGCCAGGGCAGCGGGGTTGTCGATTCAGCTGGCTATGGCGGCAGAGGTTCGTTTCAGCGATGAAATGATGTTTCAGCTGCGCAGGGATGAAATTCCCATGATTGGGCAGTGGGATGGTTTTCACTGTCTGTTACTGGAAATGCCTCATCAACGAATTCCCGTGGGGATAGAGCAGATGCTGGACTGGCTCCATAAAAGGGAGATAAGGGCAGTCATTGCTCACCCTGAGCGGAATAAAGAACTGATGTCTTACCCTGAACGTGTACTGCCGTTTGTGGAGCGGGGGGCGTTGCTGCAGCTGACAGCAGGTTCGGTTGCCGGTCGGTTTGGCGAAAGGGCCGAGACTACTGCCCGCTGGTTTGTGGACCAGGAGCTGGTGCAGTTTGTGGCTTCGGATGCCCACCATCCGGTTCGTCGGCCGCCGGCCATGGCGCTGGCTGCAGTGACTCTCAACCAATGGGTTGGCAGTGATCAGTGTGCGTTGCTGACAACGGATAATCCGGATAAGTTAACGCAGAGCCTTTTTGGTGATGCCTTATGAAACGTTCTCTATCCTGGCATCGTGGTTTGCTGATGCTGCCGGTTATTCTGGTGCTGTGTCTGGTGATTTTTCAGGCCTTTACCCTGTTGCGTGCGGAAGTCGGTCGTTACCAAACCGAACTGTTTCTGGATCATTGGCAACAGGAGACAGCAGCCAGCAAAAGTTTTGTGGTGGAGCCTGCTGAACTGAACATTGCCATCCAGAGTGTAGACGGTGCTATACGACAAATGCCTGAGAGTCCTGCCCTGTATGTTTTGCAGGCACGGGTGCTTGAGCGGGGCAGGCTATCCGGTATTGATATTGAGAATAATGCGGAGTTGGAAGCCTGGCAGAAAGCCATCGTTTTAAGGCCCGCCTGGCCATACAGCTGGAGTGATTATGCCCGGGCCCGCTCGCAGTACTCTCTGATCGACCGGTCGTTTACAGCGGCATTACTGCGTGCCAGCAAGCTTGGGCCATGGGAGCCTCGTGTTCTGGAACACAGCGCGTTATTCAGTTTTCACTACCGGGGCTGGTTGAGTGATGGGCTGCAGGCAACGCTGGATAACAGTTATCAGAAGCTGGTGAAGGCTTATCCACACAGAGCCAGGAAGATCGCCAGGCAATATCAGTGATATTGTTTATCTGCAGGTTTTGTGCAAACGCCAGTGACGGCGGAAGTGCCGGTAATGCAGGAGCAATTATCAGTAACTCGGTGGTTCAACATTTATAGGGGTTCCCTTATAGGCTTTCCCTGAATTGTGCAAAAACAATCAGAGATCTTTATGGGGGCCAAAGACTTCATAGTGCAGTCGGTCTTCAGATACTCCCCAGCCCTGCAGTACTCCTTTCACCATTGCCATATACCCCAGTGGGCCACAGAAGTAGTAGTGTGCTCCGGGAAGGTCAATCTTGGCGCGGATCAGTTCCAGGTCCGTTCTGCCTGCATAATGATGAGCAGGGCAATCATCGGTTGGCTCATCGTAAAACAGAATCTGTTCAATGTTGTCATTTTTCTCGGCAATATTCTCGACGTGCTGACCAAAAGCATGAACCTTGCTGTTAATGGCGCTGTGAACAAAAAGAATTGGCTGGTGCGTTTTTTTTCGGGCCAGGCTGTTCAGCATGCTCAACATCGGAGTTTGACCAACACCAGCGCTGAGCAACACCACGGGTGCATCTGGACGGTGATTCAGGTGGAAGTTGCCACAGGGTGGACACAGTTGGACAATATCGCCGACTTGTACATTGTCGTGGAGGTAGTGAGAGATCATACCCTGGGTCTCTCCTTCACCCTCACGCTTTACCGAAATGCGATAGCTTCTGCCATTGGGCGCATCGGAGAGGCTGTACTGACGAATGCAGCGATGTTCTGATTGTTCCGGATGCAGATAGATACCGATGTACTGCCCTGGCTGGTAGTCTGCTATCGCTAAACCATCCACTGGTTCAAAATAAAAGGAAGTGATCAGGTCGCTTTCTTTAACCTTGTGTTCCACCCTGAACTCCCGTATGCCACGCCAGCCACCGGCTAACTGTTCGTTCTCCCGGTAAATCCCTTCCTCCACTTCGATGAACAGATTCGCCAGGAAACCATAGGCTTCTTTCCAGGCATTAAGTATCTCATCGCTTGCAGCCTCACCCAGGACATGGGCAACAGCTTCCAGAAGGTGCTTGCCCACAACAGGATACTGTTCCGGCAAGATGTTTAAGCTGGCGTGTTTATGTGCGATGCGTTGTACGGTGCTGGTCAGGGTTCCAAGATTATCGATATTGGCGGCATAGGCATAGATGGCATTGGCCAGGGCTGCCTGCTGGCGACCGGCTTTCTGGTTAATTGTGTTGAAGGTATCCAGCAGCTCTGGATTCTGGCGGAACAGCTGCTGGTAGAAGTGTCGGGTAATGGTTTCACCATGCTCTGACAGAACCGGGGCAGTGGCTTTGACGATTCGAATCGTTTGTTCACTCAGGCTCATAAGACACCTCTGCGGTGTTCCAGTTAATGATGCATTTGAAATGCATCTAATTAAGGTGCATTCTATTTGCTTCTTTTCACCATGTCTATCTTTGAATGAAACTGACAAAACACACCGACTATGCATTACGCATACTGATATATGCAGCCCTTCAACCAGAAGGACGGTTGCTTTCTATTCAGGAAGTGGCGGATACCTATGACATATCACGCAACCATGTGATGAAGATTGTTCAGAAACTTGGGCATGAGGGGTACCTCACCACGATTCGTGGTAAAGGAGGTGGGTTTACCCTGGCCAAGCCACCGGAAGTGATTAACCTGGGTGTACTGGTCGGGTGTATGGAAACCACCATGAAGGTGGTGGAGTGCGACCAGCCGATGTGCAGGATTTCACCTGCGTGTGCATTGAAAGGGGTATTTGCCGACGCGGTATCGGCATTTACGGGCGTGTTGAACCGTTACACTCTGGCGGATTTGATTGGCAATAGAAAAGAGTTGATTAAGTTAGTTTAGTTGGTTTTTGTCGTTTTGTTTTCACTGAAGGTCAGTTGATAGTTCACTGCCTCTTTGCCCGGGTCGATAATTGCCAGCCCCAGGCGGACAGGTTGTGCTGCAGGCATTTCATCCGAGCCGGCCAGTTCACCACCGAGATATTCCGATGGGGTAAAGGTGCGGTTAGCCACCAGTCGGCCATTGATATCTGAAAAGGTCAGCTTCAGGTTTGGAAACGGTTGTGGGTGCCCCGCTTCATTGATGATGACCGCATCTATCTGCAGGGCGTTGTCTTGATCAGGGTGGCTGCGTACTACAAGATCAATACTTCTAATGGCATCAATGTTGACCATCGGGGGAAGTTTGCAGGAAAGCAGGTGGCAGGTCATGACATAAGCCGGTCTCAGGGCTGGCACCAGTGACAGTGTATTGCGGTTGAACCAGGCAAATTGCAGTGTCAGCAACATCAGTAGACAGCAGGCCGCGATGCCCCAGTGAGTTCTTTTCCTGCGGAGCTGCTGTTCATTAATGGTTTCTTCGGCTTCCCGTTGGTCCAGCTCGTGGATCAGGGTTTCGATGCTTTGCTGGTGATAGCCATCATACTCTACGGACGCATTAGCCACCTTTGCCTTTATCGAAGGGTCAAGGTCTTTGCTTCTGGAGGTTTCCGGCTTTGTTGAATCCGGCTTTTTTACCGGTTTTTGCTGTTGGACAACGAGCGTTTCCTGAAGCTCTTTTCTGGGTTGCGCGGATACCGGGGACGTTTCCCTGTCGTCAGAGGGGGGGATTTCAACGGTTTCACTGGCGGTGTTCAATTCCTCCTTTTCCTGCTCTTTCGGGCGCGGTACCTGCTCCATGGCATTAAATACCTGCAGGCATGAGCCACAACGCACCGAACCATTGGCAGCCTTAAGCTGGGCATGGGTAATGCGGAAAATGGTTTGGCAGTGGGGGCAAGTGACACTTGTCGGCGTCATGTTTACTGTTTACCTGATTTTAAAGCTGCATTTTTTATTAGACCAGAGCCCCCGTACTGAATCCAGTCTAATTAGTAGTGCAGGTACTTCAGTTTCTATTGAAACCCATGGAGTAATAAGTTCTGTCATACCTGCATCACACAATGCCAGCTTATGAACGTCGCTTACCAGAGAGCATGGCCCAGCCATCAACGGTGACGGCTGAATCCATGGCAAACCACGGTTCGTAGGTTTGAATTATTTCATCCGCCTGTTCAGCCAGAATACCTGACAGGGCAATGAAACCACCTTCCCTGGTCAAACTGGCCAGTTTGGGAGCCAGTTGCGTCAAAGGACCAGCAAGAATGTTGGCCAGTACTACATCGGCCTGATCGGTTGGTTCGTCATCGGGCAGAAAAACCTCCAGCTTGGCCATCGGGATGTTATTCCGTTTGGCATTCTCGACAGTGGCTTCCAGCGCCTGTGGATCAAGATCAACGCCGACAGCCGATTCAGCACCAAGAAGCAGCGCAGCAATAGCGAGGATGCCTGAACCACAACCATAGTCGATAATTGTTTTTCCGGTCAGGTTATTCTGCTGATCCAGCCAGCGCAGGCAGAGTGCCGTGGTGGGGTGCGTCCCGGTGCCGAAGGCCAGGCCCGGGTCCAGCATCAGGTTAACAGCCTCAGGGTCAGGAACGTCTTTCCAGCTGGGGCAAACCCACAGGCGGTCACCAAACTGCATGGGGTGAAAGTGGGTCATCCACTCCCTTTCCCAGTCCTTATCTTCTACCAGTTCGACCTTGTGGTCAGGGAAAGGGTTCAGCCCGGCGTGTGCTTTGAGAAATGGGATGACATCATCGGTGCGGGTCTGGGCATCAAACAAGCCAACAACAACGGTGTTGTTCCACAGCGGTGTGGTGCCCAGCTCTGGTTCATAGACCGGTTGATCTTTTGCATCCTGCAGGGTTACCGCACAGGCACCTGCTTCCAGAAGCAGGTCTTCCAGAATTTCAGCATGGTCAGAAGTTGTATCCAGCCTGACTTGAATCCAAGACATTGTGTTATCCAGAATGAAAAGCGATAAGAATTCCAGCCTGTTCTTCAGGGGAGAAATTCATGGAACATAAGCAGCCTATTGTAGCTGAGCATGGGTACTTCATAAACAGACGCTGGCTGAGCACCCAATAAAAAGAAAGGCCAATACTCCCAAGGGAGATGGCCTTTCCAGGGAGGAAAAACTGGAAATCACTCAGCCAGTTTCTTCTCCAGGTAGTGAATGCTGACACCGCCTTCCTTG
This sequence comes from Endozoicomonas sp. SESOKO1, assembly GCF_024606265.1. Classification (GTDB taxonomy): domain Bacteria; phylum Pseudomonadota; class Gammaproteobacteria; order Pseudomonadales; family Endozoicomonadaceae; genus Endozoicomonas. The sequence goes on along the minus strand of NZ_JAHHPP010000318.1, from coordinate 8,688 downwards.
AAGTGAGGATCAGTCACCAGGTCCTGATGAAGAGGAATATTGGTTTTAATCCCCTCAATAACGGTTTCATCCAGTGCGATCTTCATCCGGATAAGGGCTGTTTCACGATCCGGACCATAACTGATGATCTTGGCGATCAGTGAGTCATAGTAAGGAGGAACGCTATAACCGTTGTACAGGTGGCTGTCAACACGAACACCATTACCGCCCGGTGCATGGAACTGCAACACTTTGCCAGGTGATGGCATAAAGGTTTTCGGGTCTTCGGCGTTGATACGGCATTCGAAGGCGTGGCCCTTGAGTTCGATGTCTTCCTGACCAACGCTCAGGGGCAGGCCGCTGGCAATTCTCAATTGTTCTTTGACAATATCGATGCCGCTGATCAGTTCGGTCACCGGGTGTTCAACCTGGACCCGGGTGTTCATTTCAATGAAATAGAACTCGCCGTTTTCATACAGGAATTCAAAGGTACCAGCACCTTTGTAGCCCAGCTCGATACAGGCACGGGTACAGGCACTGGCCACTTCCTGACGTTTCTCTTCCGGGATGCCGGGCGCAGGCGCTTCTTCAATAACCTTCTGATGACGACGTTGCAAAGAGCAGTCGCGGTCACCCAGATGGATGGCGTTACCCTGGCCATCGGCCAGCACCTGAAACTCCACATGGCGTGGGTTCTGCAGGAATTTTTCCAGGTAAACCGTGTCATTGTTGAATGCAGCACCGGCTTCCGATTTGGTCAGGGCTACGGAGCTGATCAGGTCTTCTTCGTTGTAGACCACGCGCATACCGCGGCCACCGCCACCGCCGGCAGCCTTGATGATCACGGGGTAACCGATATCCCGGGCAATGGCCATGGTGCGGCTATGGTCGTCAGTTAGCGATCCATTGGAGCCCGGAACCGTTGGAACTCCGGCTTTCTGCATGGCTTCGATCGCGGATACTTTGTCCCCCATCAGACGGATAACGTCTGCCGAAGGCCCGATAAAGGTAAAACCACTGCGTTCTACCTGTTCAGCAAAATCCGCATTTTCTGACAGGAAACCGTAACCCGGGTGAATCGCGGTGGCGTGAGTCACCTCGGCAGCACTGATGATGGCAGGAATATTGAGATAGCTGTCTGCCGGGTTGTTTGGACCGATGCAGACGGACTCATCCGCCAGATGCAGATGCATAAGGTCAGCATCAGCCTTGGAGTGAACTGCAACGGTCTTGATGCCCAGTTCTTTGCAGGCCCTTAATATTCTGAGAGCAATTTCGCCCCGGTTGGCTATTACGACTTTATCGAGCATAACGCGATTCCCAGGCGATTATCAGACAATAGTGAACAGGGGCTGGTCGAACTCAACAGGCTGACCATTTTCTACCAGGACGGCGTCAATGGTGCCGGATTTATCGGCTTTGATCTGGTTCATCATCTTCATGGCTTCAACAATGCAGAGCACGTCACCTTCCTTAACCGGCTGGCCGACTTTGACGAAGTCCGGGGCATCCGGTGACGGAGCGCTGTAGAAAGAGCCAACCATGGGAGACTTGACCTGGTGACCGGAAACGACAGGCTCAGCAGCAGCGGGTGCAGGAGCCGTTGCTTCAGTGACGGCGGGGGCTGCAGCAGGAGCGGCTGCCGGATAGGCAATGGGGGCGGCGGCTACAGGTGCATTTTTTGAGTAACGGCTGATACGAACGGACTCCTCACCCTCATGGATCTCGAGTTCATCAATACCTGATTCTTCCAGCAGCTCAATGAGCTTTTTTACTTTTCTGATATCCATTGTCAGTCTCAAATGCTTGTACTGGCAGAACTGGTCGGCCAGTGTGGTTGATTTTGCCAAGAAATCGTACCTTCGAGTTTGCGAGTGGACGATTCCAGATGGTCAACTTTTGCCTGACAGTGCAGTTGCTTAAACGTTATTCAGAACAGCTGCACTGTGATGTATATGGATCAGAACGCTGTTATGGCTGTGAACAACGTACTGATGAATGATTTCGTACTCTTATGCTTCTGGTTGTCTGGCGAGTTTTTCAACGGCGGCAGACAGTGCCAGCTCATAGCCTTTAGGCCCCAGCCCGGCAATAACCCCCTCAGCAACGTCACTGAAATAGGAGTGGTGACGGAAAGGCTCCCTGCGATGGACGTTCGAAAGGTGTACTTCAATAAAGGGAATAGCGACCCCAAGCAGTGCATCCCGCAGCGCCACACTGGTGTGGGTAAAAGCAGCCGGGTTGATGATGATGAGGCGCACGCCCTCATTACCTGCCTGATGAATACGGTCCATCAGAATGTGTTCTGCATTGCTTTGAAAGCTTTCCAGCTGAAGACCTGCTTCAGTAGCCAGTTGGACAAGGTTCTGGCAGATCTGTTCAAGTGTGGTTGCACCGTATACACCGGGCTCCCGGGAGCCAAGCAAATTCAGGTTTGGACCATTGAGCACAAGAATGTCGGCCATGTTTATCCTCTTAAAGACCACCGTTGTCACCGTTGCGACCCTGCCCGGCGGGAGGGAGCTTAAGCAGTCAACATGTTTTGACTAACCGGACAACGCAATTGACTTTGAAATGCATCGCCTTTGTTACTAACCAGGCATTTTGCCCCATTGTCAAGAGTGCGTCCAGTTTGTGCGTGTTACAGGAGGTTAACGACAGTTACGAAGAATTTCATGCCTGTTTCAGACATGTTCAGGCATCGGTAGCTGTTCCTGAGGCTGCAAGAAGTTTTGTCAGCTTTCGATGCAGCTGCAAAGCGGTGATTTCACCCTGGGATTTCAGGGCAGACAACTCATTCCCACTGGCATCGTAAAACAGCATGGCTGGTGGTCCAAACAGTTGATGTTGATTGAGAAATTGTTGGTGTTCCGACGTGTTGTTGGTGATATCAAGCTTGATCAGGGATATTGTGGCGAGCAGGTCAGTGACCAGCGGGTCAGGAAAAACGGTCCGCTCAATGACTTTGCAGGATATGCACCAGTCAGCATAGAGCTCCACCATGGCCGGCAGGTTGTTCAGGGCTGCGTCTGCCAGCAGGTTATTCAGTTCATTCAGTGTCGTGACCGTCTTGAAGCCGGAACTCTCTGCCTGTTGAGTGATGCTTTTTGTTGAAGTGCTGCTTTTGCTCCATAAAGGTTTCAGTGGGTCACTATTGCCCATGGCGGCGCCAATAATCAGGCAGGCTCCGTATATCAGGCAGAGTATGCCGACGGTCTGTCGGAGCTTCTGGCGTGCTTCATTCAGGCTGGTGTGAAGAGCGCCCAGGAACACGGCACTGCCAATTAGTAGGGCACCCCACAGGAAGAGCGTGACTGATGGAGATAGAACCCTTTCCAGCATCCAGATGGCAACGCCCAGGAGTAACACGCCAAAGAATGAACGAACCCCATTCATCCAGGGCCCGGACTCTGGCAGCCAGTGTCTTCCGCCTGAAGCCAGGACAAATAGGGGGATGCCCATGCCAATGCCAAGGGCAAACAGTGTCAACCCACCAAAAAGAGCATCACCGGTTGAGCTGATATAGACCAGTGCACCGGCCAGGGGGGCCGAGACGCAGGGGGAAACCACCAGGGCGGACAGCATCCCCATTACGGCAGCCCCAGGCAAGCTGCCTGATTTTTGCTGGCTGCTATTGAGCCTGTCCCGAATTCTGGCGGGCAGCCGCAAATCGTAAAGGCCAAACATACTCAGAGCCAGCACTACGAAGAGTATTGCCATAGGGATCAGCATCCATGGGGACTGGAGCTTTGCCTGAAGGTTAAGACTGGCACCAAACAGCCCCATTAACGTACCTGCGCTGGCAAAGGTGGCTGACATGGTGAGTATGTAAGTCATCGTCAGGGCAATGGTCCTGGCTTTACCCTGTGTCCTGGTTCCCAGGATCAGGCTGGACAGTATCGGGAACATTGGCAGAACACAGGGTGTCAGACTGAGGCCAATACCCGCCAGAATAAACAGAAGTAATGCAATCGGCAGACTGTTTAGTTCCAGCTGCTGTTGGAAGGTATTCCCAGAGTCTGGTGCCACCGTTGGGGTAACACTGGCTGAAATGGGTGAATTGCTGACTTCTGCCCGGGTAACCAACGGAATAACAACTTTATGGGGTGGATAACACAGTCCGGCGCTGGCGCAGCCCTGAAAGCCGATTTCCAGCTCAGGCAGGTTGCCTGAATGACTGGCAGGAACTTTGATAACCAGGTTTTCACTGAATACTTCCAGTTCTTTATTGTAATAAGGATCAAAAATCGATTCACCGGCAGGATAGTCAGCTGAATCCAGTGCTGAGATATCGGCTATCGGGGTAAAAGTGAAACGGTGCTTATATAGGTAGTGCTCTGGTGTTACGGCAACATCAATGATCGCCGTACCCTGTTCAATTCGACCAGTGAATTGAAAGGCTTCTTCGACCGGAAGAAAATCCCGGTTTTTACTGGATTCTGTCCCGAATAGCTGGCTCAGGTTTGCCTGCGCAGACCATGAGAATATCAGGCCCAGAAAAAGGGAGCAGATCAGGCGGAGATGATATGTTGGCATATAAGCTGCTGTTTATAATGGCGAATACTATTTATTGTGCAACGATATATCAGAGATGCAAGCAGAGAGTAGTAAACAAAGAAAAGAAAGCAGTAGAAATGGGCAGTAAAGCTCAGGCCGAGGCCTGAGCTACCCGAGAAATCAGCCTTTGTAGTTCGCGGCAGACTTCTTGATGACTTCCAGCGCCGCTTCGGAACCTTCCCAGCCATCAATCTTGACCCACTTGCCTGGCTCAAGATCTTTATAGTTTTCAAAGAAATGCTCAATCTGCTGAAGCAGCAGGGCTGGCAGGTCAGTGTACTCTTTGACGTCTTTGTAGATGGTGGAAAGCTTGTCGTGAGGCACGGCAATCAGCTTCTCGTCACGGCCTTTTTCGTCAGACATGTTCAGCATGCCGACAGTTCGGCAGCGAATCACTGAGCCCGGGATAACCGGGTAGGGGGTAACCACCAGCACGTCCAGAGGGTCGCCATCGTCAGCCAGAGTCTGGTTGATGTAACCGTAGTTGGCTGGATAGAACATTGGGGTTGCCATGAAACGGTCAACCAGGATGGCATCCATATCCTTGTCAACTTCGTACTTGATTGGCGAAGCATTGGCAGGGATTTCGATGATGACGTAGATGTCTTCTGGCAGACTTTTACCAGCAGGAACCGATGAATAGCTCATTTACTGTCAATCTCTGTGTGAGGTCAGTTTGAAATTGCCGCGTATTATATAGAGTTTGTAACGCTCTTTTCCACTTGTAAGGGGGATCAACCCTTGAAACGAAGTTGTCCAAAACTTTTGGCAAGCAGTCTTGACAGGGTCCGTTCGCGTGGGAGCTGACTCGAGACCCAGCCGCAATGCACTAATCAGGACTCGCCGTTCATGGTTGTATGGCGATTGAGCCGGGTGTTGGCTTCCATCGAAAACCGACCACGTGTAAACCTTTTTTGCCTTTTGCGAATCCCGGAACCCGGGAGTGCACCCTGATCTGGCTTGATGACAGTGAATATTTCCGGTTACTGATACTCAGCTATTTGTTTGATGGAGAACTAAAATAAAAAGAGTGTCCTTAGCTGGTGCGGACAGGATTGAAAACCCAAGGAGGTGATTGTGAGATCGATTACTGTTGAAGATTGCATGACCCCCAACGTTGTCACCGTTTCTCCGGATATTCAAGTGGCAGAAGCTATCCGGATTTTGTTGCAACACAATATTACGGCAGCACCGGTAATTGATAAAGAAGGGACGCTTATCGGGATTCTTTCAGAATCAGATTGCCTGGAAGGGACATTGAATGGCAGCTATTTTTCCCAGGATGCGGGCCTGGTGCGTGATTATATGACCAGTGAGGTGGTTACCGCTGACCCACAGGAAGATATTATTACTGTATATCAGCGATTTATGACCGATAAGGCTTACCGGATTCCGGTTGTTTCCGGGGGAGTCCTTGTGGGCATACTCAGTCCCAAAGATCTGATGTCTGCAGTCCTCGAGTTTTATGAACGTCCGGTGGATTCTGCGTAACTCGCTTGCCAACCCATACGAGAGAGTGATTATTCAATTTCTTTTATTTATTGATTTTGTTTTTTATTCATCAGCTAGACTTTTTCTTTATATATCGGAGATTTTTGAAAAGGAATTCTCATGTCAAGCTCACTTTCCCCAGCGGCGGGCCCTCAGTCACAGCCAATTGCTGATTCGTCCACAGTACCAGAGTCAGGGAATGTGGGGACGCTGGTTACTCCTAATGGTCGTCGGAGCGTGACTGCCCATGAAGTAGACGAATCAACTCTCTCTGTCCGAGGTAAAAAATCGCTTCCTGAAGCAGATTCTTCTCAGAGTCAACCTTCGGAGTCAAGAACCGTTAAGCTTGTTAAACCTCGACAACCGTCTTGGATAACTTTAGATCCAATCCCTGAAGGTATTGAAGAAGCTTCTATTGAAAATGGTGCAGGACCAGACCTTGATTCTCCTGAAACGCGATCATCGACTCTTGAGCCTGAAAGTCCATTCATTGATAACTCCCCCCTCAGGCGACAGGAGTCAACTTTGCGTCCAACGACTACTGCTTTCAGCGATCAAGAGAGTTTGGATGGCGAACAATTAACACAGGATGGCTATGCAGAAATCGAATCTCGGTTTGATGATCTTCTATCGATAACTACTGAGCTTTCTGATGTACCTCGTCATTCCGGTGCAGAACGATTGGTTAGTCAGGATGGTATTGGTGAATTGTTTAGTCGCCCTGAATTGGGCACTGCTGTGGGACAGATTTTCAAAGAAAATAGTGACCTTATGTCGCCTGGTGAGCAGTTTCCGGTTAATGCTGCTACAACTCCTGTGGCTAATGGTGAAACGCCAGTATTGGACGATAAATGTGAATTGGCCAGCCTTTCAATCGAGGGAGGGGTTGGTGATAATCATTCAGAACTTGCCAGCCTCTCGATCGAGGGAGGCAATCCTGATAATAATTCAGCCGTTAAGAGTGGTGGTTCAGTCTCTATTGAAGGAGGTGGTGTAGAAGGTGGTGGTAAAACCACCAATAAGCTACTGCAGCGGGTATTGGGTGCCATTCAATCATTGTTGGATGTGGTCAAAAATAATCCGCTATGGACTGGGTTTGTGGTTTGCAGCGCCATTTTTCTGATCAGTCTCATGACAGGAAACGTTTATGCGGCGATTTTTTTCGCAATTTGTGCCCTGGCTTTTCTGGGTGTGGCTTTGGGGGTAACAACGCATAATACTCTATTCGGTAACCAGCAGAATCCGTCACAGACCAATAGTGGCCAGAATCAGAATCCACAGAATACGCCGGAAGACAAGACACCGAAACCCCCAGAGCAACCAACCGATAAGACTGAACCTGGCTCAAGCCCACAGGCAGAGACTGGTGATACGGATGGCAAGTTTGTGATGACAGACTCACGGCCACCCTCTGCTACCAATCGTGGAAGTGAGCCAACTGCCGGGGGAAATAAGGCCTCTGCTGTGGCAACGCAAACTGTGGGGGAGCAGAATGACGATGACCTCACTCGCAATATTGGTAAATTCCTGCAATTTATTAATGAAAATTTCAGCCCATTCTCAAATAAGACTCATGCTCAGGAACAACGGAACAGGAATTCCCAGGATCCTGACAGAGAGATTGATACACAGACCTTAAAAGAGGTATCTGCTGCTGCGGTAGGCCTTTATGACCAGTTTCGCCATGTGACGGACTATAGGGATACCAATGGTTCTGATACATTTCAGGATGCCAGAATGCGTGAGGTTGAAAGGCAAACGAATCAGCTTATGGATTTAATAAAACCTACAGATGAGTTTATTGAACAATTGACGAATAAAGTTTATATGCAATTTTCTGACCCCAGACTTTCTCCTGATCCAAAAGCACCTGCACTGACCATCGGTGAAGTACGCAGTCGACTGGCGAGTTTTGCTGATAAAGATATGCAGGGAATTGAGTTTTTTGACCTGTTGCACGAGTTTATACGGGCAGCGAAGACTTATGGAAATGACAGAATGAAGCATCGATTTGGCCAGGTATTGCCTGAAGCCGAGTCAACTATCTCTCCTTTACAAACCTCTACGTCCTTATCTTCATCGACAGCGTCAACTGTGTCCGATGCCGAATCTGCTATTGCTCCAAAAGATGGTTTGGATAACGAGTTACATGAAGAGGCGGATAAGCGGCATAAAGAAGCGGTTGAAAGGCTTGAGCGTGAACTGAATATTAGTGACTCAGATTTAGAGAATCCCGTACTCCCTGAATATAGCGGCATGAATAAATACACCTTTCTTTTAGACTTGCGTGCAGAAGTACTGGATTGGAGTCGACAACAAGAGCAGGCCATTGCTACCGAAGGATTGGTTGGTCGGGAATACACGGCCAGGCATTATGAAAGACTGGTTGGTGTTGAGCTGGGCAAAGCGGTTTATAGTGTTGCAAGTAAACTTTTGAGTTCTAGGCTGGAACTTCCGGAAAGCGAAAAGAAATTTCAATCTGACGAATTTGATATTTCCAAATCTGAGAATAAGAAGGAATTACTTGAATATATTTTTGGCAAAGAAGAAGTTAATAAAGCCTTTGAGAATACCGTAGCCATGGACGGTGAAAAAGAGCGAGCTAAAAATCACTATCGAAGATTTTTGGATAAATAATTTTTAATTTCTTTTTTTATAAAA
>NZ_JAHHPP010000031.1 GCF_024606265.1 Endozoicomonas sp. SESOKO1 | reverse complement strand
AGAAACGTTCTTCAGCGATCAAGAACCCTCGCCCGCCAGGGCGGGGAGTGTCAGAAGTTATGCGACAACCTATGCGACAACCAGTGATAGACAGAAACAGGCAATTCCTGACAGGCAATTTCTGAATTGTTGAACTATCTTTGGACAGTTATCGTACTTCGCGAGCCGTTTAGAGGTGCATACTCATGGCATCATCCTGGGTACTGGTTGCTGATAACAGCCAAGCCAAGGTCTATCGTTTGGACCGACACAAGAGAGTGCTTGATCTGGTTGACCAGATCGATCATGAAGAAGGCAGATGGAAACGGCATGAGTTTGTGACGGCAGGCCCCGGTCATTCAGTCACTTCATCCATTGGCGGTAATGCCCGTATGGTGGGCACGGATAACTCGCCGAAGGTCAATGAGTCTGTCAATTTTGCCCATATGCTGGCCAAATCCATTAATCATGCCCATGATCTGCATCAGTTTGAGACTCTGCGTGTTTGTGCTCCCCCAAAACTACTGGGTGAAATTCTGCCTCTGGTAGAAAAACATGTGCCACTGGGAGATCACATTAACAAAGATCTGGTTCATGAGAGTGCAGAGCAGTTGCTTGAGCGCCTTACCGAGCTTCATTGAGTCTGTATGCTGATGGATCATTGTTAATCGTCGGGGTTGTTATGAATCGGTATAGAGAACTGGAAGAGCTGGATATTGAGTTTCAAGAGGCAGAAAGCGCCTGGCTGGAGGCAAAAGACGATGAAAGTCTTTCACAGCAGGATAAACAGGCGTTTCTGAGTAAGCTGCATAATTGTCTTGAAAAACGTAAAGCGCATATCACCAAACACTGGCATGACCCGGCGTACTACGATAAGGGGCACTTGACGGTCGACTAGGAGCTATCATGAGACAGTACCTTCCCCCATTTGTTCTGTTCACTGTTTTCCTGTCAGGTTGCGCTGCCAAGCCTGAAGTAAGCTGGGACTACGACCAGCAGATTAACTGGCCATCCATGACCACATGGGCCTGGTTCCAGCCACAAAGGGACAGGGATAACCGGGTCCTGAGCCTGATGGCTCAAAGAGTACACCTGCAGGTTTCACAGGATCTTGCCGCAAAAGGGCTACAGGAAGTGCCGGCTCAACAGGCAAGTATGTGGTTGGGTTGGGGCTTTACTGAAAAGTCCAGACTGGAGGGTACGGCATACAACTCTTTCTATAATGGGGGTTTTTACTATGGTCCATGGATGATGACCAACTGGCCCTCTGAAGTGGTGGTAAACAGTTACGAGGAAGGGCGCCTGACACTGAATGTTATTGATCCGGCCAATAACAATGTCATCTGGCAGGGTATTGCCAGTCAACGACTGACGTCGGATATGTCGCCAGAAGAGCAGAGAGACTACATTACAACGTCGGTTAACAGTCTCCTTGAAAAGTTCCCGCCACCGGTTAATTACCTCCCGCAGGGCACGCAGCAGCAATCCACGCAGCAGCAATCGATTCAATGAATCTATTCATTTTCTTTCTATGACACTGTGTCCTGCAAATGCATGACTAGATCTTTTGCTTCTCTGACTGTTGCCAGAGCACCTCACCACCAGCTTGCCTGGCAACTACCCGTGCCAGTACAAACATCAGGTCTGAAAGCCGGTTCAGATACTGCATCAGTGGCGGGTTGATCGCTTCGCCCGCTTCTCTGGCGGCTATTACCCGGCGTTCAGCCCGGCGGGAAATGGTTCTGACCATATGGCAGTAACAGGCCAGGCGGGAGCCACCGGGCAGGATAAAATTTTTCAGCGGTGGCAGGCTGTCGTTAAATTCATCTAATGTTTTTTCAAGGTCTGTAACAAAGGAGGCCTGAATTAACTGGTAACCGGGCATGGCCAGTTCACCACCGAGGTCAAACAGTCGGTGCTGAATATTTTCTAATGGCTTCTGAAGCCGGTGATGCATGGGCTGAACTTCATTCAGCTCATTGATCAGCAGCCCTATCCAGGTGTTCAGTTCGTCAACCGCGCCAATCGCTTCGATGCGCGCATGGGTTTTTGATACACGTCTCTGGTCACCCAGTCCGGTGGTGCCTTTGTCGCCGGTACGGGTATAAATTCTGGACAGACGATTGTGTTCCTGATCAGACATTTGCTGCACCTCAATAACCAAATACCAGTGTTTTCACGATAACCGGCAGAATTTTGCCGTCTGCCAATATCGATACATTGACATCCTCCCACAGCTAAAGCAGTGGGGTTCCTCCTGCGAGACGCTCATGCCTGAGCGCGCTTTCCCCCTTGACAGTAACGGGAAAAAACTTATTCGACAATCCGTTCTATTTATGGCTTATGGCTTATGGCTTATGGCTTATGGCCATGAACGAAAAAAATCCCTCAGTTCAGGAACTTTAGCCCGATTGACTGATCTACTGTTCAGGAGTGAGGTGGTCAGACAAGCAACAGAGGACTATTAAAAAACAGGATACTGCTAATCCATGGCCGTATAGATTCAACCCCTGTGTCAATATGACCGGAGTTACCATGCAACCAATCGCGCCAGGCAGTGCAGCCACAAGCACAATCACAAGCACAACAGAGACCAATGAACGGCAGATATTTAATGATCTGAAACCGTTGCTTAAGTCAGTGGCTGCTTTTAACAAAGATATTTCAGAAGCCTCTGCATCGGAACAGATCAATTCGCTGGCACGGTTGAAACAGAATTCACCACCGGAATTGACGATCCTCACAGCTATCAGTAATCGCAGGCTGGAAATTATCGGACTGAATATTTCCATGATCCAGCCGTTGTCATGCATTGGTTTGGCCAGTGCCTCGCAACAGCATGAACAGCGGAATATATCGTACGATAGTCCTATTGATTCTGGATCGGCAGATCAGGGTATGGTACCCGGTGGCGCTCTTTTGATTGCTACCAATAGCGACAATACACTGACATCACTGAACAGGTCATCCACTGACGATTCAGCCACCGGGTCTGCTCCCCGGAAAGTGCTGACAGCAGAGGCTCCCGGCACTGCAGCAAACCTCGCCGTGCCAGTTAATGACCAGTTACAGGACGTTGTTCCCAACAGGCAGCCGGGCAATACAGGCCCGGTGAAGGCCGGGATTTTCCACTGCCAGACCAACTATCTGGAACTCAAACTGGAGGCTAGGTTCCGTCATCATATTGTCGATGTCAGCTTCAGCCCAATGGGTGAAAACCTGTTTATCCGCGGTCGCGATGGAAAGGATGATTATTTCAGTCTGAAGATTTGGCGACAGGGTGCGAATGGCAACTGGGTGCAGAAAGGGGAGGTAGAAGACTCTGCTTCGATTTATCGTTACGAACTCAACCGATCGGAAAATACACTCCTGAGCAGCAGCCGTAGTGGCAATGTGACGGTGAGTACGCTGAACAGCGATGGCTATTGGGAGAAGGCGGTGGTGCTTGGGCACACCCCCTGTCATGAAGGCTATCCGCCGATGGTGGCGGCTTTCAGCCCCTTCCAGGACAAGATAATGTCCTACGATCCACAGACCGGGAAAATCAACGTATTGCGCGAAGATAGCAACGGTCGGTGGATCCTGCTGACCCAGGCTAAAGAGGTCCGTAACAGTCAGAAAGCCGGGCAACAGCAAGGGCCCTTCAGGGCCACGAACCACTATTTACTGACTTACAAGGGAACAACCGCGACCATCTGGGGCTGTGATGATGAGAACAACTGCCTGGAGGAGTTAAAGACCATTGAGTGCAGTGAGAATATTCGCAGTGCCCAGCTGAGCCATGATGAGCGGCATGCCGTGATCTTCTTCGGGAAGGGCAACGCTGCCTGTCTGAATTGTGACGTGGATGGCAACTGGTCACATTCCGGGGAGATATGCCGCCCTGAATCGTTGATAAATGACGACAACCAGTGCCACTACAAACTGGTTGCTGGTGCCTCCTTTGATGCCTCCGGGCAATATATGCTGACCCGGGATGTGAGCAAAAAAGTGATCATTTCTGGTTACCTTGATGATGGTACATGGGTTGGAAAAGCTGAAATTGAAGGTTGTACAAAGGCCAGATTCAGCCCCTCCGGACGTAAAATACTGGCCGAACTTGGTATTGACGGCTTTAAACTCCTGGATTGCAACAGTATTGACAATCAGCTGGATAAAGGTCAGAGCTTTGAGCACCGCGGCAGTTATGAAGCCATCTTCAGCCCCTCGGAGAATCTTCTTCTGAGTTATGGCAATGAAACGAATTTCGCCTGTATTTGGGGGGATGACGAGGCAGGTAATCTGGTTGAGAAAGCAAGGTCATGTCATCAGGGGGGGGTTGACTATGCGGCCTTCAATCCTCAGGAGGACTGTGTGCTGACCCGCAGTCGTGGTACCGTAAAAGTTCTGGGTCTCGACAGCCAGGGTAAATGGCAGGAGCAGTTTGAGGTTGAACATCAAAGCATGATTCGTATCGCCCGGTTCTCCCTTTCAGGGCGTCTTATCTACACCGTAAGTCTGGACAAAACCGCCTGTATTCTGGGGCGTGATGATAATGGCCAGTGGATAAAGCAGACGGTGACCAGCCCGGATGCCTACCAAATTTATGGTGCCCAATTTAATAAACTGGAGAACCATTTTCTGATCTATGGCAACAAAATGAACCGGAAGGACAAATGCCAGCCAGGCTTTGTGCAACTCTTTATGCAACTTACGCAACTCCGGGGGACCGGTAAAGATGGCCAATGGGTAATAATAGAGCAGATAAAACTGGATCATCCTGTCAGGATGGCCGGATTCAGTCCCGATGGCGATCATCTAATGATCCACTGCAACGATGATCGACGGGGACTTGTCCCTTCAAAAGCTGGTACCGCATTACTCTGGAAGATTCCGGCCAGCCCGGAGCTGGGAACTACCGATACTTGAGGTTTTGTACGATGGCCCGCAGTTTGAATACTTTCTTTTTTGCCACTGAGTAAGACCTTTTTGCTCCCTCCGGTGATCCCTTCCCTTTACTGTCGTAATGACCCCGGACAAAAAACTCCCTGAGGTCAGGAACTTTTGACAAATTGCCTGATCCAAAGGCTACTGAGTGGCCGGGCAAGCAATAGGATACGGCTTAAACAACCTTGGATTACTGTTACATGGCGGTATAAGCCCAATCACCCTATCAATATGACCGGAGTCATCATGCAATCAATAGTACAAAAGTGCATAAATATTGGCTTTTCCGGCAACCCTCAAGCCCTGTGCAGCCTGCGGGCAAGAACACAGGTGATGTCATTTGGCCGGATACTAAGCAGGGCAGCCGCAAGCAAGACGGAGCTCAATGAACGTCAGCTGATTAATGATATGAAGGCGCTGAGAAAGTCGGTGGAAGACTTTAACAGAAAAATCCGGGAAGTTTCTGAACCGAAGCAGATCGAATTGCTGAATCGGTTGAAACGGTATTCACCACCCGAATGGTCGGTCATCACCTCAATCGGTCAGAGTAAGCTGGAAATTGTCGGATTGGAAATGTCCATGATGCAAAAGTCGCCAGGCCCTGGCCTGGCCAATACATCGCAGCTGCGTGAACAAGAGCGTGATCAAGAGAATATAATCCGCAGTTGTCACATCACGACCACTGATGACCCAGCCACAGGGCCATACCCCCGGACAATGGCAGAGGCTATTTCAAACAGCGCCGGGCCAGTTAATGGTCAACAGTTGCCGGATGTTGTTCCCCGGCACAGTCAGGCGGACAACATTGGCCCGGTGATTGAGCGAGTGACCTCCGGCATTTTCCAATGCCAGACAAAGTATATGGAACTCAAAAAGATAGCTGGCTTTTGGAAATATATTCTCGATGCCACCTTCAGCCCAACGGGTAAGAACCTGATTATCACGGGTTGCAACGGTGATGACGATTTCAACCTGGGCATCTGGCGGCCAGGCGCGGATGGTGGCGACTGGGTATTGAGAGGAGAGATAAAGGACTCCGGCCCAATCCGTGATTACGAGTTCAACCAGGGTGAAAATACCCTCCTGAGCAGCAGCCGCAGTGGCAACGTCAGGGTGATTACGCTGAACAGCGATGGCTGCTGGGAGGAGACGGTAGTGCTTGCGCTCACTCCCCACCATGAAGACTATCCGCCGGTGCAGGTAAGCTTTAGCCCGTTGCAGGACAAGATCATGGCCTATGACCCTCAGGCCGGCAACATCATCGTATTGCGCAAATACAGCAATGGCCGGTGGCTTTCGCTGACCCAGCCCAAAGGTATCAGCCACTTTCAGCAAACCGGTCCACAGCAGCCGCACTTCAAGGCCACCGACAATTTTTTTCTGGCTTACTGTGGCAGGACAGTGACCATCTGGGGCTTCAGTGACAAGGGCAACTATCTGGTGGAGAAAGGAGTCTTTGAGTGTGACAGGAATATTGCCAGTGCCCAGCTGAGTGATGATGAGCGCCAGGCTGTTGTCTTCACCTGGGGTAGCCAGGCCCTCTTTCTGGGTTGTGATGACGATGGGAACTGGTCTAAGGTCGGAAATATCCGTCATCCCGAGACGATGATAGACGACGACAACCAGGCTCACACCAACCTCATTTGCCAAGCCACCTTCAATGCCTCCGGGCAACATGCCATGACCCGGGATATAGACAACAGGGTTATTATTTCCGGATATGACGATAACGGTGCCTGGGTACGAAAGGCAGAAATCCAGGATTGTGTGGAGGCCAGATTCAGCCCCTCCGGGCATAAATTACTGGCTCGTCACGGTAGTGGCCGCTTCAGGCTCTGGGATTGCAAAAGTACTGGTGAGCGGTTTGATAACAGTCAGGTTCTTGAGCACACCGGCAGCCGGGAGGTTGTCTTCAGCCCCTCAGAGAACCGTTTGCTAAGTTACGGCCATGAATCGCATGTTGCCTGTATTTGGGGCAATGACGAAGAAGGTAACCTGATTGAGGAAGCAAAGGTATGCCATCAGGAAGGGATTGACTATGCTGCCTTCAACGCCCGGGAGGATAGCGTGTTGACCCACGGTCGGGACCATACTGTAAAAATTCAGGGCCTCGACAGCCAGGGTAAATGGCAGGAACAGCTGGTGTTTCACAATCCAAACATCATTCCTGATGCCGGGACTTCCACATTGGCAAGCATTTTAACTCGTATATTGCCGAACAACATCCTTCATGCCCGGTTTTCCCCTTCAGGGCGTCTTGCCTGTTTTGTTTGCCTGGACGACACCGCCTGTATCCTGGGACGGGACGATAATGGCCAGTGGATGATACAGGCGGAGCCGGATTCAGGTATCTACTCCATCGATGGTGCTGAGTTTAATGGATTGGATAACCATTTCCTGACCTATGGCAACACATTAGACGACAAAAGTCATTCAGGTCTTGTGCAACTCTGGGGCATCGGTAGCGATGGCAAATGGGTAGAGAAAGAGCAGATAAAACTGGTTAAACACGTTAGAAAGGCGGCATTCAGCCCCGACGGCGAACATTTAGTGATCTACTCCAATGATGATCAGCGTGGACTTCTGCTTTCAGAATCCGGTGGTGCATCACTCTGGAAAATCCCGACCAGCCCGGGGCAAGAAACAGCGCACCCTTGAGGTGTGACAAAACGGTTAATCCGTAGCTGTACACTCAGAAATCCCTGAACCGGAGCTGAACGAATCCCTGGAACTTTCACCGGATTGACTGATCTACAACTCCACGAACCGAATGGGCAGTCAATTATTAACAGAGGATCATTCAGATAACCCATCGGGTTTCACTAATACGTGGTCGTATAGTTCCAATCCCTGTGCCAATAGGTCTGTAGTCATCATGCAACCAGTATCACAAAGTATTGCCAGAATAGAACAGCAAATAATTAATGACCTGGAACCACTGCTTACTACAGTGGCTGCCTATAACAAACAAATCAAAAAAGAATCTGATCAGGACCAGATCGAATCGAGGAAACGGTTGCAACTGATGTCACCGCCCGGATTGACAGTCATCACCGATATCAGTGAGCGTAAAATTGCCAAATTGGATATTTCCCTGAAGCAGCAATCGTCAGACGCTGAATTGGCTGATGCAGCGCAACAGCAGGGTGAGCAACTGAGTAAACCTTTCGATACACTGCACGCAGTGAAAAACCCATCAACTGATGACACCGAATCTGTTTTCCAGAAAACATTAATATTTGAGGCTTCCGGCACTTCTGCAAACATTGCTGGGCTCATTAATGACTTGCAGTCTCGGGATGTTGTCGTCAAAGTCAGGCAACCAGACTTTATTGACCCACTGCAGGCTGAATTTATCCAATGCCAGACAAATTATCTGGAATCCAAACAGATCATCACCTTCGATAATCGTATCCTTGACGCCAGCTTCAGCCTGACGGGTAAGAACCTGGTTATTACGGCTAGCGACGATGTTGACGATTTCAGTCTGGGCATCTGGGCACGAGATTTGGATGGCGTCTGGTTAGAGAACGGTTCCGTCGGGGATTACAAGGAGATTTTCCATTGCCAGCTTAACCGGTCGGAAAATACACTCCTGAGCAGCAACGACGATGGCGTTGTCACGGTGTATACGCTAAACAGTCATGGCCGTTGGGTGTTGGCAAAAGTGCTTGAGCACACCCCCACCCATAAAGACTATCCAAAGGTGCAGGTAGCCTTCAGCCCCTTGCAGGACAGGATTATGTCCTGGGACCCACAGACCGGCAGAATCAATGTATTGTACAAGGACAGCAACGGCCTGTGGACTCCGCTAAGCCAGACTAGGGAGATCTGTCACTTTCAGCAATACGGGTCACAGCAACCGTCCTTCAGGGCCACGGACAATTATTTACTGACTTATCAGGGCGCATCAGCGACCATCTGGGGCTTTAGTGATGAAAGTAATTCTCTGGAGGAAAAAAAGGTCATTGAGTGCAACGGGAATATTTTAAGTGCCCAGCTCAGTGATGATGAACAGCATGCCCTGATCTTCACCGAGGACCACAAGGCCGTTTTTCTTGGTTGTGATATCGATGATGGCAGCTGGTCGCAGATTGCAGAGATCTGTCATCCTGGATTGAGGTCGAGTCAACTTAACAACCGTTTCGGTAACGTTATTTGCCATGGATCCTTCAATGCCTCCGGCCAACATGCGCTGACCCTTGACGCAGACGATAGAGCCATCATTTCCGGTTATGATGATAACGGTGACTGGGTAGTAAAAACTGAAATCCGGGATTGTGCAAAGGCTGAATTCAGCCCCTCCGGGGGCAAATTACTGGCCCGTCTCTTTAAACCCCTTGACTGCAACAGTACCGGTGACCTGCCAGGTGACGGTGAGGCTCCTGGGCAGAGCGGCAGTGACGAAGCCATCTTCAGTCGGAGCTACGGCAACTATAAACTCTGGGATTGCAGCAGAACGGGTGATCGGCTGGATAACGTCCAGACCCTTGAGCACAGCGGCAGTAGTGATGTCATCTTCAGCCCCTCAGAGAATGTTCTTCTGAGCTATGGTGTTGACACGAATTATGCCTGCATCTGGGGGTATGACGAGGAAGGTAACCTGGTTGAGAAAGCAAGGGTAGGTCATCAGGGGGGGATTGACTATGCCGCCTTCAATCCTCAGGAGGACAGTGTGCTGACCCGCAGTCATGATCAAACCACAAAAATCCTGTCCCTCGACAGCCAGGGCAAATGGCAGGAACAATTGATGGTTCAACATCAAGGACGGATTCGTGATGCCCGGTTTTCCCCTTCAGGCTGCCTTGCCTATACCGTTAGCGCGGATAAAACCACCTGTATCCTGGGGCGCGACGATAGTGGCCAGTGGATGAAACTGGCGGTGACGACGACCCCTGATGCCTACTCCATCGAAGGTGCGTTTTTTAATGAACTGGATAACCATTTCGTGGTTCATGGCAATAGAGTGAATCGGAAGTTCATACGTCAACAAGGTCTTGTGCAACTCTGGGGCATTGGTGATGATGGCAAATGGGTAGAAAAAGAGCAGATTAAACTGGAATCTCCCGTTAAACTGGCGAAATTCAGTCCCGACAGCGAACATTTATTGATCCAATGCCATGATAGACGACGGCAATTTAGCCATTCAGAAGCCGCTATCGCGTTACTCTGGAAGATCCCTGCCGACCCGGACTATTGCAGAGGGCTGGTTTGATCCACAAAGATCAATTGTCCAGTCTCAAACCCAAGTGCCCTGGCCTGGTCGATGAAGTCCGACTTGACCTTATCACTGACGGTAGGGGTCCTGGCCAGCAGCCAGAGGTAGTCCCGATCATTCCCTGAGATAAAGGCGTATTCATAGTCTTTCTGGTCAAGCCCAAAAATGATGTATGAGCCGTAGAAGGGGCCAAAAAAGGAGACTTTGAGGTAGCCTTCGTCATCTCCCCGGACAAATTTTGCCTTGCCTTCGGCCTGCTTACGTTCACCTGCTGCAGCAGAGTAACCTGAGTTGATGACTCGGATAGTGCCATCCGGGTTGCTTGAGTATTCTGCCGTGATGTGGGAAAGGCCGCGTTCAAAGCGGTGGTCCAGCCGGGCGATCTCATACCACTTGCCGACATAGCGATTAACCTCAAATGGCTTTACCGGGGTAATGCCTTCGGGTATTCCTGTGCAGCCTGCAAGCAGTGCGGCCAGTGACAAGATTTTCAGGGTTCTCAACGCGTTTTATCCTTATTGTTAATGTATTCCATAGGAGTCTCTCTCAAATGCTGATGAATTACAAAAAGTTATCGGTGATTGGGTATGGTTTGTCGCGGTTGGGGAAAACTCACGTATACATAAGCTCTGGTGTTTGAAAGTTCGGGGGTATCGCATTTGCAGGGAATAACGCTGTTTCTGTTTACCAATGATTTGAGGCTGAGTGATAACCGTGCCTTGATGCAGGCGGCTGCCAGCTGTAAATACTTGGTGTGCGTCTATTGTGTTGACCCTGCCTGGTTCAAGCCGGGCCGCTACCAGTCAAGGGTGATGGGCGATCATCGCTGGGGTTTCCTGAAGGAGAGTATTCAACACCTTGAGTCACAGCTTGAAGAGCGCCGGCAAAAACTGCTGGTGCGTCGGCAAAGCCCGTATCAGGCGATCGAGCAAATGCTGAAGGCCCATAACATTGATGCTGTCTATCGCAGCCGTAATATGGGTTATCAAGAGAGTGTCTATTGGCAAAGTCTCAAGCGGAACTTCCCGACAGTCACGTTCCATGAAGTTGAAACGTTTACGCTCTTCCACCAGAACGATCTGCCGTTTGCCCTGGACGAGCTGCCGGAAACCTTTACCCGGTTCCGAAAGCAAGTAGAAAACCTGCCCATTACCGAAGCAGCAACCGCACCGGATATCATGCCAGGGCCAATGCCCGGCTTGAATTACTCCTCTGACCGGTTACCGGCAAAGGCCAAAACCAGCCGTTCGTTTACCGGCGGTGAAGCAGCAGCTGCAGAGCATCTGCGGCACTATTTTTCAACGATGCAGCCAGCCACCTACAAGGAGACACGAAACGCCTTTCAGGGTTGGGAGAACTCAACCAAATTTTCTCCCTGGCTGGCGCAGGGTTGCCTTTCCGCCCGGCAGATTTTCCAGGCACTGAGCGACTATGAGTCCATGATTATGGCCAACGAATCCACCTACTGGATTCGGTTTGAATTGCTGTGGCGTGAGTATTTTCAATGGTACGCCCTGAAGCATGGTGTCCGGCTGTTTTCACCCAGGGGCATTAAAGAAAAGTGCAGGTTGTCCTGCTTTTATCCGGAACGTTTTCAGAAATGGTGCGCCGGTAATACGCCCTGGCCTATCGTCAATGCCTGCATGAAAGAGCTGAAGGACACCGGTTACCTGTCCAACCGTGGACGGCAGATCGTGGCCAGCTGCTTTATTCATGAGTTGGGGATGGACTGGCGCTACGGCGCAGCCTGGTTTGAGCAGCAGCTGGTGGATTATGACGTGGGCAGCAACTGGGGTAACTGGCAGTATCTGGCGGGCGTGGGTGCTGACCCGAGAGGGTGTCGCCATTTTGACCTGGATAAACAGGCCCGGCAGTATGATCCTGATGGCAGCTATATACACCGTTGGGAGGGCGATAAAACCTACCCTCTGGACAGCGTCGATGCCGCCGACTGGCCCATCATGCCGTAATCATTCCGCCACCAATAGCTGATGCCGCCAGCGAGCCTTCTGGTCTTTCGCCAGGTGGGCCGATACCTCTGGCATGGTCCGGATGAAGTCATCCGCCAGTGTCCAGGGAGGATTCACCACCACCATGCCCGAGGCGGTCATTCCGGGTTCACTGTTGTCAGCAACACCCATTTCAAACAGGTGGACATTGCGCATCCTGCTGTTGGCAACCCCCTTTTCCATCTGTCGAACCTGATGCATTTCCACCACGGGATACCACAGTAACAGCATTGCCTGAGGCATTTTCAGATAAGCGGCTTCCATCACCTTAACCACGGTCTGATAGTCCGACTTGATCTCATAAGAGGGATCGACCAATACCAGGGCACGACGGCTGGCTGTGGGCAGCAGGGCTGGCAGCCCCTTAAAGCCATCTTCCTGACGAACATGGCAAAGGCGGCGATGTGCACAATGCTCCCGTAATTCAGTAATGGTCTGTGGATGCATTTCATAGAGCCAGGCCTTGTCACCGGGCCGCAACAGCCGCTTTATCAGCAATGGCGAGCCCGGGTAACGCTGGCAGCGGAGATCGTCGGCAATCTGGCTGTGATAGTCTTCCAGACCTTTCAGTTTTTTCCAGTCCAGCTTCAGGACACCCTCAGCGCTTTCAGCGGTCTTTCGGGCCATGGCTGAGTCCAGTCGGTAGAGACCGGCGCCGGCATGGGTATCAATGTAATCAAAAGGCTTGTCTTTTTTCTGCATGTGACGCACGCAGGCCAGCAATAGCCAGTGCTTGAGTACATCGGCATGATTGCCCGCGTGGTAATGGTGTTGATAGCTCAGCATGGGATCTGGAGACCCTGATGGTGGGGTAGATAAGATGGATGTTGTGCGTTCGGACGGGGGAATATAGCAGATTCACGGGTAATCTGGCATAAGGCGAAACATCGGTTTTTTTGCCGGGCCGGTTTTGGTTAGTGCAGGTAACCATGTTGTTAGTTATCCGCCGGGTTTTTTCCGCCAGAATATCTGCAATTTTTTAACAGAGCAGGATTCCTGGGAAGCATACAAAGGGAGTTGTGATGGATGTGTCAAGTGTTATAACCCCAAGGGTGCCAGCCAGCGTGATGGGATCTTCCGTCAACGGGTGTCATGCTGCCCAAAAAAGTTATCGGATGCGTTCAGTAGCTCCCTGCCTCTGCAGTAACTCCCTCCCCACCGGAATTGACCCGGCCAATCCGGGCTCCCCAGGCAATGGGTTCCGGCCTACAACAAACAGTATTGTCCATCAATCTTTTCACCACCGGCCTTTATTGGGCGCATTGAAAGTCATTAAAAAAAACGCGGCAGATATTTTTATGACAAAAAGATATGTCAGCCAATTCAAGGCCATTGAAAAGGCTATGGGTAATAAGGAGAATGGCATTACTCCGGAAAGTCTTGACCAGTTTAAAAAGAAATGTGCACAGCGGGCGGCGGAAATCATCGGGGAGTGCAAGCCGGGCTGCTGTCTGACCATTGATTTTGCCAATGGGCGCCATACGGCACTGATAATTTATCCTGTTAATGGCGAGCCTGAATATTTTTCTTATGGCGCTCTACATGCGAATTGGAAACTGATTGAAAAGAATCTTGCCTGGGACATTCCCCGGGAAGCCGGTGAGAGCGACAGTCGATTTGAACTCAGAAAATACATAATGAAGGATATTGTTGACCACTATGATTACGTCTCTGACCGAAGGACTGTGTTACTGACGGGTCTTAATGTTGACATGATGCTAAAAAAAGCCAGAAAGATCTATGAGAATGGTCACTACGGCTATGGTTTCAACTGTTCCACATTTGTCGCTAATGTCCTCAAGTCCGGCTATCAACATATCCACAAACCTTTTGCCAATAAAAGGGGCTGGCAAACTCCGGAAAATACCATAAGGCTTGCCCGTGAGATTCAGCATCTGAAGACAAACCCGGACGCAAGAACCCCTGATGCGGCAATTGAGCAGAAAATCGACCAATGCCGTGACCTTGAGGGTATCCTTCAGGTTCATAAGGACAATGTCGTCGATATCAAGTGCCGTTTCCTTTTCCGGCTGAAGCATTTTCTGTATCACATCTTCGGGCTCAGGTCTGATGAAGAATACCGGATTAATCAGCTGGAAAAATATATTACCCGACATATTATGGGCAGTGATGCCGTTAAAAAGGCGCTGTTTGAGGCGCTTAAGAACGGTCAGGCGGATGACAGGCGGATTATGTACCTCTTGTCCTTATTGAGACTGGACGCGAAGTCGGTTGAGCGGGTGGTAAAAATGAACGACCCCGGGTTACTTGAGTTTTATCTGAACTATTTCCGGGAAGACGTAAACCGAAGAATTAATAAACGGCGGGAAAGCCTGTTGCTGTGTGCGATCCGCAATCAATCAAACCATGTCGTGCGTGCGCTGCTCGGCAGGAAAGACACCAACCGGTATCTTCGCGACAAGGATGGGAATACGCTGCTTATACTGGCCGCCAAAAAAGGCAATGCCGAAGTGGTCAACAGGCTATTGCAGGCGAATCCTGATATCAGCGTGACCAACCGGTGGGGAAAGACTGCGATGGATATGGCCAGGAAGTACCATCATCAAGACGTTTTACACCTATTGAAAGAATTTCACGTAAAAAAGGCATGAATTACCCTCAACGAGCAAGAGCGACTGGCCATAAGGCACCGGCACAAAAACTGTGCCCGGTCTGCCACCGTCCCTTTTCCTGGCGAAAAAAGTGGGAACGCTGTTGGGAAGCGGTGCGTTACTGTTCAAGGCGTTGCCGATCTCAACGACACCGGGTGATGGATGAACAGCAATAAACCCTATTCAACCCTCAGGCTGATTCTTGGTGACCAGCTCAATGCCCGCCATAGCTGGTTCAGCGTGCAGGACGATGATTGTCTTTATGTGATTGCCGAGCTGCTTCAGGAAACTGGCTACGTCAAGCACCATGTACAAAAAATCTGTGGTTTTTTTCTGGCCATGGAACAGTTCGCTTTGGCACTGCAGAAAGCGGGGCATCATGTGCTGCACCTGACGTTGGATGAAACCGGTGACTTTACCGACCTGCCTTCATTGATTCTTCATTTGTGCGAGCAATATTCCGTGACCCGCTTTGAATACCAGCGGCCGGATGAATACCGTTTGCTGGCGCAGTTAAGGGACTTTGGGCCTGATCAATTACTTAAGAAAAATATCTCTGCTAAAGAGTACGACACTGAACATTTTCTGGTCCCGTTTGATGAGCTGGCCAAACGGTTCAAGCCCGGTAAGCCGGGCCGGATGGAAACCTTCTATCGAAAAATGCGCCAGCAGCATAATGTCCTGATGTGTGATGGCCAGCCGGAAGGCGGGCAATGGAATTATGATGCTGACAATCGCGCCAGGCTCAAGGCTGCAGACCTTGAGCAGATTCCGGAACCGTTACTGTTTGCCAGTTCAACCACGTCAGTACTGGAACGGCTTAAACGCCATAATGTGCAGAGCTTTGGTGACATTGGTACTCATCTGCCATGGCCGATTACCCGTCAGGAGTCTTTAAAATTACTCGATTATTTCTGCACCTGTTGCCTACCGCATTTTGGTCAGTTCCAGGATGCCATGACCGCAAACAGTGATCATCAGTGGAGCCTCTACCATTCCCGGCTCTCCTTCGCCCTGAACAGCAAAATGCTCCATCCGAAACAGGTGATCGATAAGGCCATCAGCGCCTGGCGGGAAAACCCGGAGGTGATTTCTCTGGCGCAGATAGAAGGCTTTGTCCGTCAGATCCTCGGGTGGCGCGAATATATCCGGGGTGTTTACTGGAGCAATATGCCGGACTACGAATCCATGAACTTCCTGAGGGCGGATAGAGACCTGCCTGAGTGGTTCTGGACCGGACAGACAGGGATGAACTGTATGCGCCACGCCATTACTCAGTCATTGCAGTATGCCTATGCCCATCATATTCAGCGGTTGATGATTACCGGTAACTTCTGCCTGCTGGCGGGAATTGATCCTGACCAGGTTGACCAGTGGTATCTGGGTATTTATATCGATGCAATCCAGTGGGTGGAGCTGCCCAATACCCGGGGTATGTCACAGTATGCGGACGGTGGCATGGTGGCTTCGAAACCCTATGCAGGCAGTGGCAATTATGTGCAGAAAATGAGCGACTATTGCCCGGGCTGTGTTTACAGCGTGAAGGAAAAAGAGACTGAAAGCGCCTGCCCCTTGAACAGCCTTTACTGGTATTTTATGGAGAGACACCGGGCGTTATTGCAGAACAACCCACGGACTGCACTGGTCTACAAGGGTTGGGACAAAAAGAGTTCAGCTGACAGAGATGCCATCCTGAAACGGGCTCAGTGGTGCATTAATCATTTGAACTCACTTTAAACATTTGAAAGCCTGAGCAGCCGCAGATGGGAACTCAATGAGGCCATTGTAGTAGTCGCAGTTTATGCCTTCCCACGAAGGACCCAAAATTGTTGGAACGAGATCATGGCTTGAGGTGGTTCACAATGATAGCGAGTGTCTCTTCAACCTTATCAAACCGCTTATCAATGTTATCAAGTCGGTTTTCAATCTTATCGAATCGGTCATCAACCTTATTGAGTCGATCATCAATTTTATCGAGTCGATCATCAATTTTATCGAGTCGATCATCAACCTTATCAAGTCGATTATCAATCCTGTTGAAGCGTTCACGATTTTCCTGCTGGTGGGCATCCACCTTTTTGTTCAGTGTCTCAATCGCTATTTCATGGCGCACACTGTGCAGGAACAGTTTTTTAATATCATTCTGTGAGTTTTTAACGCTGATCTCTATTTGATGAATGGCGTTCCAGAGCGCATCACTGTCTTTATCGTGGTTCATGCGGGCAACTTCTGATTATTTTTGATGCGTTGAGAATAGCAGAGAATTGCCTCGCCCCCGGGGTTTTTTGAGGGAACGAGGCGAGCCGTATTAGTCCTTATTCTTCCATTTGCTGAAGATGCCTCGGGCGAGGTTTTCATTCTCGCTCATGATCAGTGGCTTGCCGTTGGCTTCTGTGGCCAGAACCACATCACCAGAGGCATTGTACCGATTCAGTACCAGGTCAGAACCCCCTTCAGGGAAGTCGATGGTCAGCACACCGTTAGTTATGCTCCAGGGTAAGGTCTTTGTCTCTGAAACCTTTACCTGTGTATCACTGACAAAGTGGAAGCTGGCGAACATGGGTGCTGCTGCTGTTGATGTGCTGTCATCATCAACATAGAACCAGGTCTTGCCCGTCAGCTGTTCTGAGGTCCAACCGGTCTGGTTTTCAGCAGCACTGTAATCTTTCTTGCCCCAGGCGATCAGATCTTTTGATCCGGTGACCGCAAAGGCAACTTCCGCTGAAGTATAGATAAATTGATCCCGCTCGGTATCAGCCCCTATTTGCAGAACCAGCTCATCACCTTCGAAGGTGTAATCAGCATCACATACATCACCCATGCACGCTTGCCCTTCGAAGAAAACGGTCGCTTCAACACTGTCAAAGCGAACACTGTTCAAGCTGCCCTGGTAGCGATAGTCGTTACGGCTGGAACCTTCTAGAAAGTCTTGTAGTTCGGCTTCTGTGACTTCAGGTAAAAGGCCGCTGCCCGGATGGTTCCATTCGATATTGAACAGCAGGTCACTGATGACTTCACTACGGGCAGATTTGGCAATAACGCCGAACACTTGCCCATCATGGGTACTGCCAGTGATGTCATAGTCAACCACGCAACTGGTATTGTTATCACCCGGGAAGAACTGTTTGGTTACGCCAATGTTGTCGCTTGCTTCACTGCTCACAATTTCAAAGCTGCTGTACAGGGCCTTGATCCGGCTTTCGCAGTTTGCTTGCGTCGGGTTGTCTGCTGCAGGCAGGCTGTCAAAGTACAGGTCAATGTCCAGATCACCCTCATCATTCTGAACCGGTAATCCCATGGAAACAGAGACCTTACCCGGCTGATAATTGCTACGCAGGGCTTTGGGCTGATAGAAACCGAAGTCACCCTGGCCTTCCGGCGTGTCGCTGGTGAGCTGGATACGCTGTTCAGCATGGGCTTTGTTAGCAAAGTAGAGTTCAGCCCTGGTTTTACCGTCTTCGGTATGCTCAAGCAGCAGACCGGCGCCATTAGCAGCCAGTGACTGGTCGATCAATGACATGTTGGTTATGACCCCATCACCGTTGCTGTCCCAGGTGATGTTCAGCTTGCTGCCATCAACGGCGTAGCTGCCAACGGACTCAAGTTGCTCAGAACAGCTGGTACGGTTGGCAATGGTGCGGGTATTGCTGAGCACGTCGCCACCTTCAAACAGGAAGGTGTCGCACCATACCTGTGTGAAGTCAGCCGTGCTGGCATCGCCATCGTCATTACCGTCTGTCAGTCTATAGAGTGGCTTGCCTTCCAGAGGGTGCTGATCTTGTACCGCTTCGGCAACGTCCAGTGAGAAAACCGTCCCAGCCTGCTGATTCACACCATCATTCGCGTAAACAAAAATGCTGAGGTCTTTTCCTGACACGGACGGGGTGCCACCAATGACCAGCATCTGGTTTTCATCCACGGATACAGTCAGCCCGGTAATATCGGTTTCAGCTGTCAATTTCAGTGGATCATCGTCGGTAAACAGATCGGCAATGGATATTGTCGTATCTTCTGTTTGCCCCTGGGTCAGCTGTAGACCGTTCAAAAATGACTGGATCTCACCTGCGGCCTGTTCATTCAGCTGTGGTTCAGCGTTTTCAGCAGTTACTTCCAGGACAAATTTAACCGGGTAGGAGCGGGTTTTACCATCGTAAGCGTAAACGTATACTTCATAATTGCCCGCTTTTTCTGGTGTACCCTGGATAGTGGAACCAGTAATCGTCAGACTGGAACCTGATGCAGGTAATACTTCTACAGAATAGGTTAATGGGTCGTTGTCACTGTCTGCAAACCAGCCTGCAACATCCACCTCTGTGAAGGCTTGCCCCACTTCAATGGTGCGATTAAGTTCACCGCTCTCATGGCCAACGGTGATGGATGGGCGCTGGTTTGGAGTGACGCTACCCTCATTGCCAATCACCGGGGCGAAATTTTCAAGGCTGCCATTGTTTGTGATAACCTCTTGCGCTTGACCAGAGGCTTGCTCAACGGCACCCAGCTTCTGTTCAACGGTCAGGTTTTTATCAGCATCAAACAGGGCTTCACCGATGGCATTGATGGCCTGGGCTTTAGGATTATTAGCATTGGCAACATAATCAGTGAAAATGTCATCAGCTGTCAGGCCCAGTTCAGAATCAAATTTACTGACGACAATGTCTTTTGCCGCAACAATGTCTTCGGGGGTAGGATTAGCCTTCAGCTGGGCAACCACCAGATCAGTCATCGGACTGACCACACGCTCACCAGCCGGAGCTTTCAGTTCAACATTTTTTGTCACGACGCCACGACTTTCATCAACGGTAATGCCGGGAAGTGCAGTAATACAGAGCGTGTTGTTTTGGTACTCAACCGGTATTTGTGCGCTGCCTTTATCGCCAGTGTTGGCTATCAGTGTTGATTCACAGGCATTGTCGTTATTGGTATCAACCCGCACTTCAGCATTTTTCAGGTAGCCGTCCAGGGCAGTGATGGCAAAGGTTTCAGGCGGTGTAGTCGTCCCCCCCCCCCCCGGACGAAACCCCATTTTCCC
>NZ_JAHHPP010000317.1 GCF_024606265.1 Endozoicomonas sp. SESOKO1 | reverse complement strand
ATCGAATTACAGATTAAGACCACGCTTTCTTATAAAAGTTCCTCCCTTTCGCCACGCATTCACCATTTATTCATGTTAACCAAGCATAAGGAATTGCTATGGCTATGTAAGCGCTTATTTAAGGACGTCTTCAAAACCCATCACCTGTCTGCCACGCTAACCCCTGTTTCAAAAACAGGAGCGAGTCGTGAATCAAAAACAACCTAACCGCCGCACTGCCCAACAGTGGCAAGCCCTCATCGATCAACAACGGGAAAGCGGCGTCAGCCAGAAAGCCTTTTGTCTTTCGCGCAATATCTGCCTGTCCACCTTCACATGGTGGAAGCGCAAACTAAGGCAGACAACCGAAAGGCCTGATCAACCCGCACAACCAGACTCTGACTGGTTCGAATTTAAAACTGATTTTCACCACACACCATCAGGCCTGCCTCCATGGGAAATTGAACTCGAATTACCGGGTGGCCTCATCCTCCGCATGAGGCGCTGACCATGTTTTTTCCTGAATCACAGGTGCGGGTCTGGCTTTATAACCGCCCCACCGATATGAGGAAGTCATACAACGGCCTGGTCGCTCTGGGGAAAAATACCCTTGAGGAAGACCCGTTGAGTGGGCAGTTGTTCGTCTTTATCAATCGTCGCCGAAACCAGTGCAAGGTACTGTACTTTGAACGTAGCGGTTACTGCATCAGCAGGAAAACGAGTCCCTCAAACATCAGCTGGCCTGGTTTAAACAACAGCTGTTCGGTGAAAAATCGGAAAAGAGACTGATAGAAAACCCTGACCAGCTGGCTCTCGGGGAGATCCTCAAGGACATTGAGTCTTCAGAGGTTCCGGAAACAGAAACCATCACCTATGAGCGCAGAAAGAAGCACAGGCCGGATGACTGTGTTACCGATCAGGGATTGCGCTTCACCGAAGGCGTACCTGTTGAGCTGATTCATATTCCGGCTCCTGAAATGCAGGGTGAAGACGCCGACCAGTATGAAATCATTGACCATAAATATACCCATCGCCTGGTGCAGCGTCCGGGCAGTTACGTTATTCTGAAATACCAGAGGGACGTCGTTCGCCACAAGGGTGATCAAACCCTGAGCACGGCGGCAGCCCCTTCCGGCCTGTTTGACCGCAGCTTTGCCGATGTGAGCTTTATAGCTCGCCTGCTGGTTGAGAAATACCCAAAGATCACTCATGCCGAGTGCTGGACACACAGCCGACGTTATTTCGTCAAGTCAGAAAAAGCGGAACCTGAAGCGACCAAAGAAGCCCTGAAACAGATCGGCGCACTGTACAAGGTTGAAGATGACATCCGTCGTCAGGGGCTGGAAGGCGATACACTGCGTGATTATCGCCAACAAAAAGCCAAGCCCCTGGTCGACCAGTTCTTTGAGTGGAACCGGGAACAGCGGCGACGGCTTGACCTGGTTCCCGGCAACCCTCTGAGCAAGGCACTGGGCTATGTTCACAAGCGGGAAAAGAGCTTCAGGTATACCTGAACGATCCAACGGTAGCGATAGACACCAATCATCTTGAGCGTGGCCTTCGTTGCATCCCGATGGGCAGAAAGAACTGGATGTTCTGCTGGACGGAAGAAGGCGCAGACCGATGTTTGTCAACAAATGTTGCCGTGTTCCAGACGCTGATCACCAGCTGCCTGCTGGCGGGCATTGATCCCTACAAATACCTATTAGTTACTAAAGAATGGCGTACGAAATACCACCGTCAGCGGGAACTGTCTGCCAGTCACATGGAACTTCCATTGGGATCAGTGGTCATGGAACTTCCATTGGGATCAGTGGTCGAAATCAGACTAGCTGATGGTGATGGTTACGTTCTTTACGCAGGATTTCTATGACTATCAAGGCATCAATTTAGTAAAATTAGCATGAGAGACAATTGAATGAACACCTCCATATCAGCATCAGTTAATCAAAAACCGACGTTGCAAGAAGAAAAGATACATGTTCATACCATCAACAGATTGTCTATTCCATTGGATTGCAAACGTGGCTGCCAAGGGTCGGCTATAAAGAAACTTCTGAGTACCAAAGGAAAAGAACTTATTTATAAATGGCAACAGGAAGGAAAAACCAGTCAAGAGATAGATAGCCAATTCGCATCCATAATGGATAAACTGGAATGTTATGATCTGCTTGCAGATAATGTCCCACCAATGGCCTGGCGTATCGGCCGCACCGTAAACGGCCGCCGGGTGACTGCATCTTCATTGAAAGAACCCCATGTAGTGCTTATGCAGGAGTTGACCGGCCATGACCGTGGGCCCATGCAAAAAGCTCTCAGCCAATACGGCTACAGACTCATCCAGTTTGCTCCTCACCAGAGTGATTCCCGAAACAGGCGGCACCATGATCTGCTTCACGGCACCGCTATATTCCTGCGCGATCCGGAAAACGCCCTTGAGGTGATCGCCAAAGATTCATTACCGGTTAGCAAAGAGGAAGTGGAAAACAATCCCCGGCTGTCAATGCACTCAGCAGAAGAAAAAAGCAAAATTGCCAAAAAAATTACCGGCAGAAAGGTAACCACCTGTGTATTCAAACTCAAAGGCACCCATCTTGCCTTTTCCGCAGGCTCCGAGCATCTGGTAGGTTTTAATAGAAATGCATCGAAGGGTCCTGAACTGGACGCTTCCAGACTAGTCGGCGCAATACAGCATGAGAGCCATTTGCAAAAACAGCTGACATTTATCAAACAGGTTGAAGCTGAACACGGCATCAAGGTCGTTGCCATGGTTTCCGGTGGGGATTTTAATGAAGATGACCGCTTTGCCTGTCACACCTGCGGGCAAACAAGTGGCCAGGTTCCAGATGATCTTTACCGTTTAAAAATATCTTCTGACTTCGGGTTCTTGCCACCGGAAACCCCGGAGGACCAGCAACCCTGCGAACTGATTTCAGAACCGGGTGAGCAGGCCCAGATAGATTTTTTAACCTTGCATAGTGGCAGCGAGATAAAGTGTAAGCTTGAAAATAATTTCAACAGCTACAGGGATCAGGTGGAAGAAGGCCTTGAGGAATACCCCTCTGACCATATCATGATATCTGCTGATCTCACTATCCCTGAGTTGGCTCAGCCAAGCCAGATGTAGGGGCTGCCTTCCAACTGCAGCCCCAGAAATCCCCCCATTCACCCCAACTGTCCGATAATTTCCACCTGAAGATCATCAGGGATCTCCTGAAAAGTCAGTATGGTTAATGACCGGTATTGCGCTATCCGGCTGTACCGTGAAAGCAAAGGCCAAAGCTGAGGGGAGACCAGCAGTACCGGTTCCACCTGTTTGTTGTGGGCTTTCCTGATCATCTCTGGAATATTGTTCTGCAGTTGCAGCGACAGGCTGGGTTCGATAACGAAAGACTCTTCTGAAAACTCCGGGTCGCGCCTGGCTTGCTCTCTGGCCATCAGCAGCATTTTTTCCAGTTCGTGTGACAGGGTAAATACAGCGAGCTGTTCCGGTAGTGACTGATGATTGATCAGTGGGTCAATAATCTGTCGTCGTAATGTGATACGAACCTGTCTCAGTAGCGCCAGAACATCCTGCTGCGGACCTGCAGCAGCCAATAGTGTGGCGGCAATGCGTGGGCTGTCAGCGATCGAAATATTATCAGCCAGTAGTCGTTTGAGAACCTGCATCAATATTCCCTGGGGCAATTTATCCGGAACCAGTTCATCACACAGCTTCGGTGAGATTTGCCGGAGATGGGCCAGCCACCCCTGACTCTCTTCGAACCCGAATAGATCGTCAATATGATTTTCTATCATCTTGCCGACATGGGTAGTCATCACGGTTGAACAATCAACCACGGTATAACCTGCCTGTAATGATGCCCCCCGCTCACTCACCGGAATCCAGTAAGATGTCAACCCATAACAGGGGTCTTTGACCGGAGGATCAAAAGGCAGAGGCTGGGCATTTTCTGTGGCAATAGCCAGCAGCTGATCCAGGTGCAGTTTAAAATGGTCAACGGCAACGTTGTGAAGCTGAATAGAATAACTGTCCGGGTCCAGGTTCAGGTTATCGCGAATATGGATCATTGGTATCAGAAAACCGTATTTTTCTGACACTTCCCGTCGCAGAAGCCTGATCTGACTGGCCAGCTCACCCTTTATTACAAGATCAGTGACAAGATCGGTTACGTGATTGCTTCCATGACCCGCAGGGTTCTGACTCAGCAGTGATATCACACGATAGCCAATATTCAGGCCAATAGGGTCAACAACTGATATATCCTGCCATGTGAGTCGCTCCTTTGAGGCCGCGCCACTTTCATCACCTTTGACATCAAGCGCCTTCTCACGTTCAGCGCTTCTTTCCATGGCTATACGTCGATAGATAAACAACATCATCAGTAAGCCTGGAATGACAAAAGCCACATGAGGCATCCCCGGTACCAGACCAATAACAACCAATACAGTAGCTGCGATCATCAATGCCCTGGGCTGACCGATAATTTCCTGTCGAACCTGCTGGTTCATATCCACAGCCCCGGATATGCGGGTAACCATAATGGCTGCAGCTGTGGATAACAGCAGGGAAGGAATCTGGGCGACCAGCCCGTCACCAATAGTCATCAGCCCATAAAGCTGAACGGCTTCGGTACCACTCATGTCATATTGCCAGATGCCAATGGCCACACCGCCCAGAATATTAATGAGCAGAATCATTAATCCGGCAATGGCATCACCACGGACAAATTTGCTGGCACCGTCCATCGCCCCGTAAAAATCCGCTTCACGGGTAATATCTTCCCGTTTCACCCTGGCCTCATTGTGATCAATCACGCCGGAGTTCAGATCGGCATCAATGGCCATTTGTTTGCCAGGCATCGAATCAAGAACAAAACGGGCAGTGACTTCTGATATTCGACTGCCACCTTTGGTAATCACCACAAAGTTGACGATCACCAGGATCAGGAAAACCAGCAACCCGACAAAATAATTACCGGCAATCACCACACTGCCAAAGGCTTCAATCACCTTGCCTGCCGCATACGGCCCATCATGGCCATTGATCAGCACCACCCGTGTCGAGGCAATATTCAGGGCCAGCCGCAACAGAGTGGCCACCAGCAACAGTGTCGGGAACAGTGAAAAATCCAGGGGACGGCTGATGTAAATGGTAAGAATCAGCAGAATCAACGACAGGGTAATATTAAAACTGAACAGGAAATCCAGTAGAAATGGGGGAATGGGCAACATTAGCATGGCCAGAACCACCAGCAGTAACAGCGGTGTAGCCAATAAGGAAGCCTTTGACGAGGTCGGCAGGAGCAAGCCGGTACTGCTCATTACTGATGTCCTGTGCTTGATGAATGCTGATATTTTTCAGGTATCTGTATATTGGGTGAGCCTGGACAGAAGGTACTTTGGTGAGTTCGGTAACGATCAAGTTGATAAAGGTAGACCATGATTTTTGCCACAGCCTGATACAAATCCGGGGCAATTTCCTGATCAATTTCCGTATGGTAATACAGCGCCCGGGTCAGCATGGGCTGAATCAGTACCGGCTTGCCCGCCGAACGCCCGATACTGATAATCAGCTCCGCCATATGATCAACTCCGCGGGCCACCAGCACCGGTGCCCGATGACGGTCTGGCTGGTATTTCAATGCCACCGCAAAATGACTCGGATTGGTCAACACAAGATCAGCATCAGGAATGGCATCCAGCATTTTCTTGCGAATCACTGAGGCCAGTTTTTGCCGTGTCTGCCGGATCCGCTGCCGGGTTTGTGGTGACACGTCTTCATTCTTGAGATTGTCTTTGACTTGTTGTCGTGTAAGCAGTTGTTGTTTCCGAAGCCGGTGTTTTTGCCACACAACATCAACAGCGGCGATGACCATAAGCACACAGGACAATCCCAGCCCGCTTGACAATAACAACGTTAATGCCCGGGTTGTGGCCACCGGAACAGGGTATGAACGCAGTGCCATGATTTCTGGCAGCCGGTAGCGCATGATCAAAAAAAGTCCCAGTGCTAATAACAGGGTTTTCAGTGATGCCCGTATCACCTCAGCCAGCCCCTGAACAGAAAAGATCCGTTTCAACCCTGAAACCGGATTTATCCGCCGGGCTTTTGGAGCCACGATGTTAACACTGAAAATAAAGGGGCCGGAAATCAGGGCACCAGCAGTGACACTGAGTAGAATAACCAGGAACATGCTGATCATAACCGCCGGAAACAGGGAGAACGCTGCCTGCAGACTGTTCAGGATCGATTCGGTGGCTTCAGAGGCATCACTCAACGGTGTGTCAACCCGGGCCAGCAGGGACATAACGTTTTCGATCTGATCAAAATAACGGGCATAGCCAAGCAGTAAAAAAATGGCCAGAGACGGCATGGCGATCATCAGATCTCTTGATCGGGAGACCTGTCCCTCTTGCAGGGCTTTCTTTTTCTGCCGCTCACTGGGTTGTTCAGTGGGTTCACTGCCCTGCTCTTGTTGTTCAGAATTCATCACAGGCTCCTAGTCAGACAAGAGCGAACCAAGAATCTTCAGTGCATAGTGGATGTGCTGCTCAACCGCATAAGGCACTTGCAGTATATTCAGGCTCAACAGTACGATTCCGACCAGAACAATCATGGGAAAGCCGAGGGTTAACAGATTCATCTGTGGTGCTGACCGTGTCATGAAACCAAAGGTGAGATTCACAATCAGCAGGCAGACAACAGCGGGAAGAGCAATAAGCAGCCCAGCCCCAAACATCCAGCCTGTCATGGTGAACAGGACAGATACTCTTTCGATAACCATCATAAAATGCCCGATGGGCAATGCATGAAAACTTTCAATGACCACCATAAAGAAAAGCAGGTGACCATTGATCAGGACAAAAAGAAGCTGAGCCATCACCTGATAGATACGGGAAACCACGGTAACACTGATACCATTGGCAGGATCGCTCAGCTCTGCAAATCCCAGAGCCATCTGCAGGCCGGTTAAATGCCCTGCAAGGTTAAACACACTGAAATAGATCAGTAATACCGCGCCAAACAGCAGTCCGGTAAAAAACTCGGAACAGGCAGCAAGGACAAGGCTCAGTGACAGATCGGTCGTCATTTCAGATGACAGTTGGAACATGGCAGCCACAGACAATGATAAAGCCAGCAGTAAGCGTACCGGGAGAGGCAACCACTCCCGGGTCAGCGGGCAGGTCATGACAAATCCAGAAACACGACAAAATACCAGTAAATAAAGCACCATCTGATGTAACAATTCAGAGAGCGCCATACTGGTCACTGGCTATTCACAATAGCAACAAAAAATTCATTAAAGATGACGCTTAACTTCTGAACCAGCCAGTGCATTGACAGTGACAGGGTTAATAATGTGATCAGTAACCGGGGCAGAAAACTCAGGGTTTGTTCGGTTACCTGAGTTGCCGCCTGGATAATGCTGATCAGCAGGCCTACCAGAAGACCCGGAGCAATCAGCACCAGGGCCATCCAGGAAACACTCCGCAAGGCATTGGCAAACATGTAGACCGCATCGTCAGGTGACATTTATGTATCCTGCGTCGTAAACAACATGTTGTAAGAAACTGCCCTGAAATCACTTCCACATTTCTACAGACGCTACCCGCTACCCGCAGCCCGCCTCCCGCTACCCGAAAAGCCGTAACCGCTTATGCTCTTGCGGGAAGCGGGCAGCGGGAAGCGGGCGGCGAGCTTTTCCCAAACAGCTTCTCAGGTAGAAAAACTTCTGATAGTGCCCGCCATAATAAGCCCCCAGCCATCCACCAGAACGAACAGCAACAGTTTAAAGGGCAGAGAGATCAACATCGGCGAAAGCATGATCATGCCCAGTGCCATAAGAACACTGGCAACCAGCAGATCAATGACCAGAAATGGCAGCAGGATCATCAGCCCCATCTGCAGACTGGTTTTAATTTCACTGCTCAAAAAAGCAGGCATCAGTACAGAAAACGGAATATTTTCTGGTACTACATCCGGTTCACCATCACCGTCGTTAACTGGAGAAATTTCACCGGATAGCACTAAAAATTGTTCCATATCAACCTTTCGGGTTTGCTTCAGCATAAACTGATGCAGAGGCAGTCCCGCGACATCTATCGCTTCCCTGAATGGCATTCGCTCTTCCAGATAAGGCTCGACAGCCTGCTTCCAGATCTCGTTAAATACTGGTTTCATAATAAATGCCGTCAGGATCAGTGCCAGGGCAATCAGGACCCGGGTAGGTGGTATTTGCTGCAACCCAAGTGCCTGGCGCAGTATGGCCAGAACGATCAACACCCGGGTAAAGCTGGTGGTTACCATCAGCAGCCCGGGGAGAAAAGCCAGTGCCGTCAATATTAAAAAAATCTGCAGGTTAACTGTGTAATCCTGCTGGTTATCACCGGACGTGACGGATAACAACGGCAACTGAAGCGATGCCTCAGACGCTGTGGATAAAACCAACAACAAGGCGGTAACAGGTATCCAGAGGCGACGGACATAAACGGTAATACATGCGACAACTGACAAGACGTCAATATCAGAGGATTTATCAGAGGATTTCCAGAATACGCAGGCCATAATAATCCCCTGTCCGAACAACTTCGCCACGAGCAAACAATACCCCGTTAATCATGACATCCAGAGGGTCATGTTCCCGACGGTTCAGACAGACGACAGACCCTGTGTGCAGGCTGAGAATATCGTTAATGGCCATACGTTTGCTGCCGACATTCAGGGTCATAGTGACTTCCAGAGATCCGACAAGCCCAAGATTTGACGAAGCAAGCCTGGCCAAAGGCTCTTCATCAGAATCATGCTTTTCATCAGGATCAGGCTCTTTATCAGGCGCTTCATACGACCCAGGCTTTGCATCAGCCGCTGTTAATGGCTTCGTACTACCATCTTCTACCGACTCTGACGCCTGCTGATGGTCTGCTTCATTATTATTATGCTCTACAGAGACGTCTGCTGACTTATCACCCTTCACTCCATCCAAAGGCTGTACATCAGAGCCATTCAAGCCTGACTGATCAGAAGTGTCATGCTGAACGTCTTCCTCCGCTGTATCCGATGATTCCGGATTAATTACCGTTGAAGGCTTATCATCAGCTGAAGGCTCATCATCAACTGAAAGCTCATCATCAACTGAAAGCTCATCATCAACTGAAGGCTCATCATCAACTGAAGGCTCATCATCAACTGATAGTCGTGAGTCGTTCACTGACTGTCCTCCCCTCTATAAACACTCATTGATTCGCACGGTAAGGTGACCTTCATGCTGCCCTGTAGCTCCTCGGAACAGGAGAGCATTCCCCACTCTCATCTGTGATTTTCCGGGATGGGGTATCGATAGAACGTCACCAACTTTCAGATCAAATAATTTGCTCATCGGCAAAGACAGTGGCTCAAGATCGACGGAAATATCGACTTCGATGTTGCCAGTAAACCGCACGATGCGATCCCGACATGGCTGCCTGGAATGTGTTTTCCTGTCAGACATTGATCCCTGCTCTACCATGGCACTGGTAAAAGCGTTGACCGGGGTATAGAAGCAAACAGGGAGCAACCATGGCGAGTCAGCATAAGCCGGGTCATGAAACTCAAGATCAAACTGATTCAGCAGGCAGTCATCCGTGAATGAAGCAGGGGTTATCGGTGATTCCCCCATCCATTGGGCCGAAGAAGAAAAGCCAGTGTCTGATACTGAAAAAGATACTGAACAATAAGATGCGCAGAGTGTCCTCCAAACCTCTGCAATGGTATTGGCAACCTGATCCAGAAGTTGCTTGCCAATTCTTGTGAACTTTCTCGTAAGAGCAGCAGGAGATTCATCAGATGAGGAGCCATCTGGTGCTGAATTTTCAGCCCCGGCAGGCAGCGAAGACAGGCTGCCACCAAAACAGAGGACAGTCATAAAGTCGGGCAGGCGCTGATCTAACTGTAAGAATGCAAAGCCCGGTTCACGGCAGATTTCCGACGGAACATGCTGATTACTGAACGGGAGCTGAAAGCGGTAGAGTGTTTCTCTGGGCAACTGCTGTAATTGGCTAATCGTCGTATAAACATCATCATTGAAATGACAACGGGCACCAACCACCGGGCTTTCAAAAATCGACTTCAGGGCCTTCAGCATCGTATCAGGAAAGGACAATGAAAGGGTCTCCAGCTTTCTGGTCATGTGCAATACCGATGGGGACGTCTGATGCAGATAACCACGCTGTAAATGCCCTGGATCACTGCTGAAATCAGCCATGCTATTCGCCAAATTGTGCTCCACACCACGCTCCGGGGAGCTAAACTCTGTAGAAGGCATTCAATATCTTCCCGTCAGCAGCCTCCTGAAAAAGTAGTTCATACTGTTTTTTTTTTCCATCCTGCCGGACAGAACCCTGTGCCAGGAATGTGCTATGAAACAGATTAGTTTTTTACTGCCATCACTACTTACTAACCCTGTTATCCTGATATCCAGGGCATTATTTTTGATCCTGCTCCATTTGCCAGTTTCTGCCAGCCTTTATGATGTCGTGATGGATGATATTGACTGGCAGCTATATGAAAAAAAATACTTTGAATGTCGTTTATATCAGAAAGTACCTTTATTTGGCGGTGTTTCTATTATTGCTGAAGCAGGACACCAACAGTCTATTGAATTAGAATCCTCGCTCTTCCCAACACGGCCGGAATCAGTACAGGTCTGGATCATGCCCCAGCCATGGGGGCACTATTACTATTCAAAAGGCTCTCTCGAAAGCGTATCGGAAATTAATCTGCCGGGCAGGCACGGCCAACGGCTCCAGGTCACTGATTATTATTTGTCCGATAATTTTCAGGTGGAAGGACTTGAGATGAAACTGAAAATGCCTGTCAGACAGTTGCTTGACCGGCTTGACAGTCGCAGTTATTTGTCTGTT
The DNA here is from genome assembly GCF_024606265.1 of Endozoicomonas sp. SESOKO1. GTDB lineage: Bacteria > Pseudomonadota > Gammaproteobacteria > Pseudomonadales > Endozoicomonadaceae > Endozoicomonas. The sequence continues at coordinate 15,337 of NZ_JAHHPP010000317.1, read as the reverse complement.
TATATTATTGAAAAAACGTCGAAAGACAGTAGCCCTGCCAGCAACACCATTGAAGTCAGAATTCCCACGGTGGGGATGTTGCCAGCGATGGAGAAAATGTCAGACTGCATTGCCAGCTTGCTGCCAAGGAACTTCCAGCAGCTGCATCAATATAACCTTCATTATGCCCTGGGACAGTTTTCGTTAAATAACAATCAACGACAATGGTTATTAGATACTGCACGCTATGTAGCTGTGGATAAAAGCATCAGCGAAATTACCATTGACGGCAATAGTGATAATACGCCCTTCAGGGACAGCGATGAGACTATTGACCGGTTACAAAACCTGGAGTTGTCAAAAAAGCGGGCTGATGCTGTGCGCAACCTGCTGGAACAATACCTGAAGGACGCCAGAATTGTCCGGCCGATCAATGTCATTACCCGTTACCATGGCGAACGTTACCCTGTCGCCAGTAATGCAACCGCTGCCGGACGATATAAAAACAGACGGGTTGAGGTTACCTTGCTGAGAGATAGCTCCAGTAGCCCGCTGGAAGAATCTGAAGATTCTCTACCTCATTAATCATGGCAAGTACTGGTAAACAATCTATCTTTAATAGGATTGAAAACTGAGCCAACTGACAAAACATTTTTAAACCATTTTTTTAAACATCGTATTGAGCGTGAAGTAATAAGCGACAGCTTAAGTATGCGAGTAAATTATCAATGCCCAATTCAGCAATCTTGCCCCCGGACAATGCTTTTCAGGCGGGTACCCTGTCGGAGTTCATGCCAACTCCCATCAATCCCATCAGTAGCGGTGTGCAGCAATCTGATCCCTTTCATCGGGTCTTTGCAACCCTGTTGAACCATACCAACAATACCCAGCTCCAGGCAGAGCAGCGCATGGCTGAACTGGAAGCAGGGCAGGATAATCTGATTGAAACGGTGATGTCGATTCAGAAAGCGAGTCAGACCATGAGTATGCTGGTACAGGTCAGAAACCGTATTGTTGAAGGATATCATGAAACATTTAACCAGCAGATCTGATCAAACAGCCACCCATTAAGAAGTAGCCAGAAATGTTTGATTCTGCATGGCCAGCTACTTATCTGAATCCCCTGAAGAGGTTGTCGCAAAAATTCAGGTACGGCTCTGAATTACATCTGTGATTGGCAAGAATCTGATGGGCAAGAACCTGATGGGCAAGAACTGATGGGCAAGAAAGAGTGGACAAAACGGTGGATAAAAACACCTCCCTGCAATCGTCAGAGAGTATCAGTACGGCGTTAAAAAAATACTGGCACCAGCTGTATGGCTGGTCAGCTTCAATATTGAGAGGAACGCCCGGAAGCTCTGGAACGAACCAGAGATTGCTGATACTGCTGGTGGCCAGTGCCCTGCTGATAGCAGTGCTGATTAATACGGCCCTTTGGTGGCATGACCGTGACTTTCGCCCTTTGTATGGTTATGGCGAAAACTACAATATGGCAGCAATCATCGACATTCTGGATAAACAGGGCATTGGCTACCGCATCAACCCGGATGACGGGCAGCTACTGGTTCGTGCTAACCAGCTTTCAGAGGCACGCATGGCCATGGCTACTGGTGGAATCATCGCTTTCGGCTCAAAGCCATGGATGCCGGAGCAATCGAGTCTGGGCAGCAGTCGCTTTGTTGAGCAAATGCAGTTTCTCGGTGCCCTGGAAACGTCATTATCGGAAACGATCAGTGGTATCAGTGCGGTTCGCTACGCCCGTGTCCACTTATCTGTCCCTGAGCAGAGTGTCTTTTTCAGGAGCCGTCCTGCCGCCAAGGCGTCAGTGTATCTTGAACTCTACAATGGCATGCGACTTCAGCCGGATCAGGTTGAGGGTATTATGCGCCTGGTAAGCGGCAGTGTTGCCACACTTAATGAACAGGAGGTTACGGTCGTTGATCAATACGGCAATCTGCTCAGCCAGGCTATCGCTACTGCGTTGATCACTGGCGGCGATGGTACCAGTGATTCCTATTTTACCGCCAGAGCCCGTATTGAAAGTCATCTTGAGTGGCAGTTATCGAAAATTCTCGATGCGGTGGTCGGCCCGGGTTACTACCGGGTTGATGTTGCCGCTGATCTGACCTATGACAAAATAGAACAAAACTCCGAGCAGTTTGACCCGAATATTGTTTTACGGAGTGAATCGATCGAGTCTGGCACGCCATTTCTGATGGACAAGCCAGCCCCCATCGGTCAGGCACCTGCGGTCCCAGCCCCCGGGGCCCAGGCACCTGAATCTGGACAACAATCTGGACAACAAGAAGACATCGGTGAACAGAAAGTGATTCGTAACTATGAGGTCAGCCGCCAGATCAGCAATGAAACCCGGTATCCGGGACAACTAAAGCGACTGACCATTGCTGTGGTCATTGACGACGGCAGGTTAAAGCCCGAAACAACGATACAGGACAGTGAGGCAAAACTGACGACACTGATCAAACAGGCAGCAGGATTTGATGCATCCAGGGGCGATGCCGTGAGCCTCGCTATTCTCCCTTTTGCCAGTGTCCCACCCCCCCTGCCCACCAACGACCAGAAGAGCTTCCATCGCTGGCTTGACCTTGGTATCAAGGTGTTTCAATTGATATTATTGGCTGCACTCCTCCTGTTAATTGTATTGGGCTGTCGAAGGCTTTTACGGGACGGCTTCCTGTTGCCATCCAGGTCGGCAGACATTAACAGTCCCAACGTCGCGGGTATGGTGGATCCGTTCAGGACAACAGTAGCCGATGGTGAAATTCCAACTGACCTGACGCCAGTCACTCTGGAAGAGCAGGTTGCCCGATACCGGGTACTGGCCCAGGATGAGCCGGAAAAAGTTGCTGCCGTACTAAAAGAGTGGATCAACAGGAATCACGCTAATGGCTGAGTCGCAAACAGGGCAGTCTGTCCTTCCTGCACAGAGCCTGCCTGACACCAGCTGTTCCGGGGAGGAGGCTGCTGTCTTTTTGTTATTGCTGGGTGAGCAGGCTGCCGCCAACGTGATAAAACACTTTACCCCCGGTGAAGTGAGAGCCATCAGCCAATATTCTGAAAAATTGCAGGTAAAGAATCGTGACCAGCTGATATTGATGTTGAATCAGTTTGCACATTCTTACGCCAATGTCAGTTTATTGCTGGGTGATTATCAGATACAGATGCGGCAGGTCCTGCAAAAAGCCCTGGGTAAAGAACAGGCCCGCTGTCTGGTAAACCCGCCCGGCAGCCATCGGGAGCCACTGACCGGCCTGCAGTTAATGAAGCCGGAACTTCTGGCGACCATGATCAGGGATGAACCGGAGCAATTTCAGGCAGCTGTACTGGCCTGCCTGCAATCGGATCAGGCCTCGGATGTCATTAACCTGCTTCCCCGGGAACGGGTACAGGGAATTCTGGAAAGGATTGCCCACCTTGGCAACTTATCCCAGGCATCACTGCAGGCCATTGTGACTTTTCTGCAGTCCTTTCTTAATGAACAGGCAATTGATCAATTTCTGCCCGTGAACGGTGAGCAGCAGGTTGCTAACATTCTGAATCTTTTTGACACAGATTTACGAAACCAGGTTCTTCTGAGCCTGAAGCGCTCTGACAGTGCCATGGCGGTGCGGATAGAAGAACAAATGCTGGTATTTGCCCAGGTCATCCATCTTTCAGTGGATAATGTTGCCAGACTGGTTGCCAGTGTTGACCCAGCGGATTTAACCATGGCGCTTAAAGGTGAAACGGATGATGTTCGTCAACATATCTACCAGTCCATGAGTAAAAGAGCTGCTAATTATCTGCGGGAAGAAATGGAGGTATTGGGCGCCGTTCCACAGAGTAAAGTTAAAGAGGCCAGGCAGAGAGTGGTACAGGTAATGGACGATCTGTTGAAAAGTGGAGTGATTGAAATGCCCCGTAGTAATGAAGTAATGCTGGAGTAACCCGATGATAGAGACCACAGCATTAAGCCAGAGCACTGAAATGCACAATGCTGACCGGAAGGAAAATCATGATGGTGGTACCGAACCCACGCCATCGGAATCCGGCTTACCCCGGGATGAGTTCTCAAAGCCTGAACAACCCTGCATCCATCGCTATCAGTTTCCACCATCAGGTTATGACAAGGACCAATCCGCTGAACAGGATACTCCAGCTCAAATACCTGCCGGAAATAACTTTCAAATACTGCGGGAGATTGCTCGAAGAGCTCGAAAACGGAATCTTGACCATCGTCGTAAAGCAGCAGAGGCCGGATATGCTGAAGGTCAGCAACGTGGTTTACAGGATGGTTTTCAGGACGGTTACCAGAATGGTTTTGAGGCTGGTCATCTGGCCGGGCTGCATGAATCACAACTACAGCAGCAAGACAGTGCGGAGCAATGGCTGGCACTGATGAATAGTCTCTGGAATGAATTGCACAACCTTCACCAATCAACCCTGCTGCATTTAGGCCAGCCGCTGATCGAACTGATCAGCAAGGTTGTCAGGCAGGTAGTAAATCATGAACTTGCGATTTCGCGGGAGTCATTACAGCAACTGGTTACCGATTCTCTGTCCATGCTCACGGACATTAAGGAAGGGCATCTGGTGATTAATCCGGTTGATCGCCCTCTGATCGACCCCATTGTCAAACAGTTACCCGAAGGCTGGTCCATTCGCGAGGATGACCAGCTGACAGCGGGAGGCTGTCGTCTGATTACCGATCACGGCGAAGTTGATGCAACAGTGGAAAGTCGCGTTATGGCCTGCATTGATACCGTGCGTGAACAGTTAATTAATGAACAGTTGATGCCAGCGTGAACTTTTCAACACTCCCCTTCCCTCCGGTTGAAATAACCGACAACACCAGGACTGACCTCTGGTACAGGTTAATCCGACAATTGATGTCTGCCGGAGAACAGGTCACCACGATGACGCCTCTGCGGTCGTCCGGTCAGCTGATCAAGGTATCCGGACTGATTATGGAAGTGGCAGGCTGCAGAATGCAGACTGGTCAACGTTGCCTGGTTCAGGGAAGTGAGGGGCTTACTGTAGAAGCAGAGGTGGTAGGTTTTGACCGAAATACGCTGCTGCTGATGCCGATTGAATACCATGACGGCTTATCCCCCGGCGCACGGGTAACATCGATGGGGGACAACTCATCCGTTCCTGTGGGTGACGCCTTACTGGGACGGGTGATTGATGGTGCAGGCCGACCACTGGACAAAAAGGCAAAGCTTAAAGGTAGCGCAACTATCCGCCTCCACAGCCATCCGATTAATCCACTGCAACGATGCCCGGTCTCCACACCATTAGACGTCGGTATACGTTCTATTAATGGGCTACTGACCATTGGCAGAGGACAACGTATTGGTCTGTTTGCCGGGAGCGGCTCAGGCAAAAGCACGCTGCTGGGTATGATTGCCAGGAATACCAGCGCGGATATTGTGGTACTGGCCCTGATTGGAGAAAGGGGGCGGGAAGTTGGCGATTTTATCCGGCAGAATATGAATGACCATTGCCTTCAGCGCTCAGTGGTCGTTGCCGCCCCTGCCGATCATTCACCGGTCATGCGGCTGCGGGCTGCGCTGGTGGCGCACCGTATCGCTGAGTACTATCGGGATACCGGACATCATACCCTGTTATTAATGGACTCCCTGACCCGCTATGCCCAGGCTCGCCGGGAAGTTGGTCTGGCGACAGGTGAACCACCAGCAGCCAGAGGCTACCCGCCATCAGCATTTAATATGATTGCCCGGTTGGTTGAGAGGGCTGGTAATGGCTATGAAGCAAGTGGTTCATTAACCGCTTTTTACACCGTTCTGACTGAAGGGGAACAGGATACGGACCCCATCGGTGAATCTGCCAGGGCAATTCTTGACGGCCATCTGGTTCTCAGCCATGACCTGGCCATCTCCGGACACTATCCTGCCATTGACGTGGTAACCTCCGTCAGCCGAACGATGCCGCAATCAGTATCCGATGAACATCTCAGAATGTCGTTAACCTTCCGACGTCTATTAGAAAAAGCCCGTGAAGGGAGTGAATTAAAATTGCTGGGGGTCTATCAACCGGGAAATGATGCGGATATGGATATGGCCATGGCTGCACAGCCGGTTATGCTTGAATATTTGCAGCAGGGTATCAACGAAAAGGAGACGTTGGCAGACAGTATTCACCAGTTAACAACGTTGATTTGCGGACTTCATCATGGCCATCAGCAAAACACTGGTTAAACGTTTACTTCACCTTGAAGAACTGCAACATCAGCAGCGACTGAGTGATATCTGTCGCCAGCTCAAAGTACTGGAAAAGCATAATAGATTGATCGAAACACTGGATACGGCAGGCAATGCGACAGTGGCCCAGAATAACCAAACCGGGTCACGCTATACGGGCATACAAGTCATCAACCGGGCGATGTTCCATTGGCAATTGTTGAACAGCTGGCAGCTTTGCATTGAGGCACGTTCACGACATACCGACACAATCCGGACTCTATCCACCGAGACAACAGTGAAAATGCAACGACTTGAACGGTTGCGCCAGAGGTACAAATAACATCAAGGGATTTTTTCAGGCCAGCCCCAGTCGCTTATCCTGTTCTTTCTGGTGTTCCATAATGCCGTGATAGCTTTGTTGCAGGTATTGCAGCGTCCTGATGGCGGCAATCAAAAACACGGGCGTAATTAAAACGATAATCAATACCGGGAATGACTTGAGAATATTCAGGTTCGCATTGATCAACAGAAAGACTATAGGCAAAGCCGTCAGCAAAAGACACCAAAACAGACGGAATACAGGTGAGACATTGGCTTCGGCATCCAGCTTTTTCGTGACAATACCAGTGAGGGAATATGAGGTGCCATCCAGCGTTGTTACGGTAAACAGAATCATAGTGACCAGATAGATTGCCGTCAGTACCATAGGCATCGGGCTGTGGGCAAAAATCGCCTTCACCAGCAAAGTTGGCTGTCCTTCTTCGATCATTGCCACACCGTCAATGGTGCCGGTTTCAATCAGATTCATGGCATAAGTACCACAAATGCCAAAAATCGCCACACTGCCCATCGTGCCGCCGATGACCAGAATCAGGATTACATCCCGCAGCTTATGGCCCAGGATAATCTTGGTGATAAATACGCCCACACCCGGTGAGTAAGAGATCCAGTTGGCCAGGAAAAACACCGTCCAATATTGTGGAAACAGTGTGTTGCCAAACGGATCGGTACTGGTGCTCATGCGTATGTATTCCGTTAGCATAACCCCGATACCATTGGTCGTGTTGTTCATGATCAATGCGGAAGGGCCAATAATGAAAATCAGCCCGACAAAAAAAGCACAGATATAGATGGTGGCGCTGGATAGCCTGGCCATGCCTTTCTCAATCCCGATATAGGAGCTGAGGGAGAAAATAACAGACAGCCCCAGAATTACCCCGATACCCAGCATAAGGTTATCGGGAATCCCGGTCAGGCTGGCAATATTGGAAGAGATCATCGGGATGCCCAGTCCCAGGGTCAGGGCTGTGGCGGCCAACGTGGTGATAATAAACAGCAGGTCAACCAGTTGTTGCACCCACAGTGGCAGTGCGTCGTTAAACAGGCTGTTGAGCACACCGCTTAAACTCATGCGCTGGCTTTTTTTCAGATAAAAGACAACGGCAAAAGGAATGGCAACGATCAGATAAATAAACCAGCCAGCCGCCCCCCAGTGAAACATATTGTAGGCGGTGGCGTACTCCATGGACATATCGCGGTCGGTAATGCCAAATTGCGGATCCATAAAGTAGTAGACACTTTCAATAAATCCCCAGTACATGGTACTGGCACCCATGCCCGCCGAGAGCGCCATGGCAAACAGCTGAAACTTGCTGAATTTGGGCTTGCTGTCCCCCATGCGAATTTCACCGAAACGGGAGAGAGCCAGGTAGAGCAGTACAATCGTGGCAAAAATGGTATACCACAGAAAACCGCTGCCAAAGTTGATGACGGTATAATCCAGCATGGCACCCATGGTGCTTTTTACCGATTCAGGATAAATCACCGCCAGAATGCCCAGTAGCAACACGGCTGCAAAGCTGATAAGCGTCAGCTTTAAATCAATATTTGAAGTCTGGAGCTTCATAGGTGGATCCTGTCATTCAAATGAATAGGAAAGAATGGCGGCTCTATTTACAGCATCCCAGTCCATTTCAACACCTAATCCGCCACCCTCCGGGGCATGGACAAAGCCATCTTTATCAGTACGGATGACATTTTTAGCGCCGTATTCAAAATTTTCGTAAGGATAGGCCTGCTCAAAGTATTTGCAGTTATGATGAGCCAGTGCCACATGCAGATTGGCTGCCTGGGTGATGGTGTAACCCCAGCTCTGAATTTCCAGCGGTTTGCCAAAAGCTTCAGCCAGGGCAAAACATTTGTTCAATGGGGTAATGCCACCGCAGACAGTGGCGTCCTGACGAACATCAGACCACAGATCGTTGGCCAGCGCGTGCGCCACTTCCGGCAGGGTCACCAGACAGTTGCCGTGACTGGAAATCTGTACACTGGTTTCACTGACCAGACGCTGATACGTCTTGTAGTCATAATCGGTTACCGGTGCCTCAAACCAGGCCCATTGGTATTCTTCCAGCAATTTGGCCATTTGCAGCGCTTCTTTCTGGGTATAGTACATGGCAGTATCCAGCATGAAATCGATACCGGTATTTTTGTAGCGCTCATGCACAGCCTTCACCAGTTGCTGGTCCCGTTCAAAAATGCAGTAACAGTGAAGTTTGATCGCCGTATAGCCATGCTCAATGCAACCATCAATAAACGGAAAATAATCTTCCACTGTGTCAAACATCGGCGTAGATGAATAGGAGAGCATTTTCGTCCGGCCACCACCAAGCATCATATACAACGGAACGCCTGCCTTTTTCCCTTTGATATCCCAGGCGGCAATGTCAAAAGGCGATTTGGCAACCAAACCTCCCCAACTGCAGCGGTTCATCAGCCAACGGTTCAGCTCTTCCGTCATGAGGGCATTCTTGCCAATGATACCCGGAGCGATGGTGCGCATGGACTCAACAATGCATTTATCAAAATCATTTTCCGTATAACTGATGGTGGCACCCGCCCCCTCCAAACCATCATCAGTCATCATCCGGACAATATTATTGGTATACAACAGTGGCTCCTGATCGGCAGCCCACGGCAAGGCATCAGCATTACGGTCAGCAACCGCGTAAATCTCGATACGGACAATGTTACTTTCTAACATAACGGGTTCCTCGAGAAGGCTATTAATTGAAAGATCAAATGAAAAGATCAGAATAAAAGCCAGGGCATCACTCGCCGCGATAACTGACCTTAAGCGATAACTGACCCTAAGATAGGGGAAAGGCTAAAAACGACTTCCGGCCAGCTGCATTCTTTGCCGAACGTCTTCGCCCCGAATGTCGCGGAAACTTCGCTCTTCCTGAATGGAGATAATGGCCGCCTGGGCTGCGGCATGGCCATATTCGAAGGTTTGGGCCGTTACCCGTGCTGAAGCCAATGCTTCGTGCTCAGCAGACAGACAACGACCGGCAACGATAATATTCTCACCTTTAACAGGAACCAATGTGCCGTAAGGTACCTCATACCAGTCATCAAGCAGCCAGTGCAGTTTGGGTTTGGTTCCTGAATGCAACTCGATGGGCCACGGACTGCGGGCAATGCCATCAGGAGGTTTAAGGCAGTTGACCACATCCTCATTGCCCAGTTTTTTCACCCCTTCAATGGAACGGGTTTGCCGAACGCCGACCTCCACCCCGGTATCCACCACATAGCTGTCTTCACAACCCGGAACATGGTTCTTCAGAAAGCGGGCGTACTCACGCATCTGCTTACGACCACCGATTTCGGCTTCGGTAAAATCCGCCGGATCGATAACATTGAGCACACGATCACCCTGTCCGGCAAGACGGGTGGAGTTCACCATTAATTCATTGGGTCGGGTGGTCGGGAAAATCCAGATTTTATGCCGGGGCATCTGGTACTCACCACTGGCGTTAAGGGCCAGAATCTTTTCCGTTACTTTTGGCGGACAGATGGTATCTTCGCCAAAGAAATCCAGATAGGTATCCATCTTCACATTCCCGATACGAAAGAACATGGTAGGATTCTGGATTACACCATCATCGCCGAAGTAGTATTCACCTCCGGCACGGGCGACCACTGCCGCATCCCCACTGGCATCAATGATACGTTTTGCCAGGATCAACGACTCACCGGCATTGGACTGAACGACAATTCCCTGGTAACTATCACCATCCATAACAACGCCGCTGGCATAGGTATGATAAAATATATCAACCCCCGCCTCTTCCAGGCACTCATCTGCCACCTCGCGCCAAACCAGCGGATCGTGGGTAACTGTGAAAGTTTTGCCATAGATCTGGGGACCAGTGACACCGCCGCGCCTGGCCAGGCGACTGCGGAATTCTTCGGCAAAACCAAACACCACTTGTTCCGGCTGATGGCCAGGATTGTCGGATGCCATGAACAAACCGCATATAGTGCCTGACAGGCCAGCTACCGCCGCTCCGCCACAAAAACCGTATTTTTCAATCAGGACCGTTGATAATCCGTTACGGCCACTGATTGTGGCTGCCGCAACCCCGGCGGAACCACCACCAATGACCAGTACATCAACTTCTTTGAGGATGGGCAGGCGTAACTGATGCTGGTCAAAATGACTTTCCAGCTGCCACTGTTTCATGACACTCTCACAATTGGAACCAGACGACATATTGAGAATATACGAAAATAAACATTATGCCAGAACCGACTTGTGCTTTTGCGGGAAGCGGGTAGCGGGAAGCGGGTGGCAGCATTTTCCCAGTCTGAATAAAATGATGAAGTTATTCCGGAACAACTCCTAACTACTGTCTTACAGCTTGCACAACGTCTTACCACTGGACGGGTAGGTGACAGTCGCATTTTTTCCGTAGGATAAGGGCGGTCCACGAAGCAACTCAATAAACGCATTGCAGTAACTGGTGAGTCTCGCCAGCGAATGGCTATTGCCCTGTTGCAGCGCCTGGCACGAACGGATCAATCGATCTATTTCAACCGCCTGAATACTGTCATTATTTGTTATTTTATTCTGATACGGTGTTGTTAAGGATGGTGTTAAGGATGGTGTTAAAATAGGTTTTAATTGCTGACAAATATCAGCGCACTCTTCTGATAAATGAACGACAGCTTCAATATTTTTTCTGGTTATTTCCTGCGCCTGAAGGCTCAGCAGTCTCTCCAGATTTTGCAGCAACAGCAGAAGTTGGGAGCACTCTTTTTTTGGTGCGACATTTTGTTGTGCGACTTGTGCGACATCATCATCTTGATCTTGTGACTCATCATCCGGCATCATGAACGCCTCTCACCTTTAACCGGGCGTACCTCGCCTTCATTGATCACCCGGCATTTGACCGGCCTGCCATTTTCTTTCTGAACCAGGATAATATCTCCCACATGTCCACTTTCCATCGCAACACCCGTGGTCGTTAATTCGATATTTCTTGATTGAACGACGATGCTTATATGTTGACCTCGACGGATAGCATTGGCTCTTTTTACCATATCCGTGGTAATCACAGACCCGGCGCTGATTTTTCGGGTAGTGATGTATCCGGAAAGATTATCCTGAAAAACATTGGGTTTCATGGAACTGAAACGAACTTTTGATTTTTTCAGACCCGACAGCCCAGGTCTCGACAACGCCTCGCCCCGGTTTATATCCCTGTCGGCAAGCAGCACCGATACGTCAAAATCAACGCTGACCGCCAGCCGTTGTTTCCAGCGTTGCTCAGGAACGGTGCCATTACTTTCAGGGCAGCTGATTAATAATGGCACCTTGCCATTCTGGGCCATGGCAGAGAAGTGGATATCCGGTGTTGCCGGACAATATGGCAGTTGCTGCCAGCGCTCTTTGTGCAACAAAGCCACCCTGGGACTGCTGCCATTGAAACGTTTGGCCAATGAGATCGAATGCTGACAGAGCTGATCGATGATCTCCCCTTGAATACTCTGGTCAGTGCCCTTGTCGGATTGATCTGAATGTCCCCCGTTATGGGTACATGACACTGAATAGGCGCCAGCAATATTGGGGATGTTGAGTAAGCCAAGACATAAGGAAAGCATCAAACAACGCCTGATTGACAGCTTTCTGCCAGTAATAAAATATTTTGCAAATAAATACATTTTCTACGACAACGGACTATTCTTTATACACGACTTAATATAGACGAATAGATAATCTGTATGTTGATTTCATTTGAGTCTGCCATGGGTATACACCCGACAGTAGCGCAACTCAGAAGCTCTCAGATTGCCATCCAGTCAGGCAATATCTTTAACATTGAAACACCACAATACCGGACACTTGAAGCTCAACTGAATTTTTATCCTTCGAATCCCGGTTTATCCCGGGATTTGTCTGTCTCAGATAAACGGCATATCACCCAGAATCAAATAGCTGACGTTGAGTTATCCATTGCCTTTAAAAATCCCGGCGATACTGCCTCGGAAAATGGCAACGATGTATCCCTGGCACTGGAGCAGGCAAAACTTGCACAGTCAATGGCCGGGTACAATATCAGCATATCGTTAATTCGGGAGCGCCTGAGCATGCTTGATAAGGTCATTAGCGGTCGTTAGTCCATGACATTGACCCATGACGTTGATCCATAAATAGACGTCATAAGTTGTTCATTTGATGAAGCGAGTAATTGCCCCATGAGTCTGCAAACGGTTCAGGCCATGTCTGGTTATGCCATGGTTGCCCAGGCAACCCGTATGACGATGATTGCCGAGACACTCTCATACAGTGAGGTTCCAGCGGCTTCTGCAGCAGAGGTATTGCAGCCGGGGCGGGTATTACTTCAGGCCAGGACCGTAGATGCTGGCTCCGCTGCCAGAGAGAACATTCCGGCGTTTACCGTTGAGGTAGCGAGAATTATCAACGATAAATCTCCCCCCCAGGTGCGTTATCAGCCGGGCCATCCCCTGGCGAATGCCAACGGTGAAGTGTTTTACCCGGATATCAGTACGGTTGAAGAAATGGCAACCATGATTTCGGCGGCCAGGTCTTTTGAGGCGGCTGTCTCGGTGTTCACCAGTGCCCGTCAGATGCAGGGGCAGGCACTGGAGCTGATTGGTGTTCATGGCTAGCCTCCTGGTGGCAACGAGTCCTGTAACATGTAGGCATCACTATGATTCCATCCATTCAATATGAAACATCTTTCACCCAGGGCAGTAACGTTTCATCGTCGCCTTCTTCCGATAGTGCCAGTGCCTTGAGTAAAAACTTCATGACGTTGTTGATTACTCAACTCAGGCACCAGAACCCACTGGAACCGATGGAAAGCGGTGATCTGCTGAATCAGCTGGCGGCAATGACGTCTGTTTCAGAGTTAAGGGATATCCACGCCGGTATCAGTCGGTTGAGCGATCAGTTTGGGGCAGCCAATCTGTCCAGCGCTACGGCACTGCTGGGTCAGGATGTCGCTATTGATGCCGGGCAATTTTCATTCAATGGCGATGGGGATAAATTATCCCTGTCTTTTCCCTCGCCCGGTGCAGGGCACGTGCTCCATTTTTTGCTCACGGATCAGAATGGCGTCCGGGTAAAAGAAGCCCATTACCAGGGGCGTCTCAGTGAGCCACCAGGTGCTCCGATCAGGAAAAATCTGGATCAATTGTTTGGTGCTCTGCCTCATGGCCATTACTGGTTGAAAAGTATCATGGATGGTCATGATGACAGCGAACCGGACGTACTTCCTGTGCAACTGGTCAGCAAAGCGAACAGTATTATTTTCAACAACGCTGATCAAACACCACAGATCAGACTTGAGGCCATGGAACCAGTCGCACTGTCCAGGATTCGTTCCGTGACCCGACCATAAGGTTGATTGTTTTGCCTAATCGGTGAGGTAAGCGTCGATGTCAATCAGTATTACGGGCATGAATGCTGCCCAAAGCCAGCTGGAGATAGCCAGCCAGAACCTGACCAATTCAGAAACGAATGGTTACAAGTCGTTCCGGGCAATTCTTGGTGATGTCTATGCCCAGGCGGGAACCTCAGCGGTGGATATGGCCGGAGTCACTCTGCTGGCAACCCAGCAACAGTTTGCCCAGGGACAATTAACGCAATCGGGTAATGCCTCCGACCTGGGTATTGATGGCAAGGGCTTTTTTATTCTCAGTCATAATGGTGAGCAGCTTTACACCCGGGCAGGCATGTTCAATCAGAATAATGAGTATTATCTGGTGAACCCCAGTGGTTATCGCCTCCGGGGCTACGGTGTAAACAGTGAGGGTACCCTTGATAGCTCAAAGCTGGTTGACTTGCAGGTCAGCCAGGCTGACCTGCCGGGCAAAGCGACCACCAATGCATCGGCTACCATTAACCTCAATGCCAGTGAACCGGTGATTGACCGTACAACGGTTGCCCTTAACCCCTCAGACACCAATACCTTCAGCTGGTACGGAGCGCTGAATATTTTCGATAGCCTGGGTGGACAACATACCCTGGGTACCTATTTCACCAAAACCGCCACCAGCCAGTGGCTGCTTGAATTCCAGGTGGATGGGGAGTCCCTCAAACAGACAGAACAACTGTCATTCAACAGCTCTGGCCTGTTGACGACACCCGGCGATGCCATGTTTTCACTGACACCACCGACGCTGACCTCCGGTGCCGTTTTCCAGCCGGTGGCCATGGACTATTCCGGCGTCACCCAGTTTGCCATCGACTCGGCATTTCGTCCCCTGGTGGTTAACGGGCAAATGGCGGGCAGTCTTAACCAGGTCAGTTTTGGTGAAAACGGTTTTCTGCAGGGTAACTACAGCAATGGTGAACAGCACGTTCTTGGGCAGGTGGCACTGGCTACCTTTCCAAATGATAACGGGTTGGTGGTTCAGGGGAATAATACCTGGATGTCGTCTATGGTATCCGGTACTCCGCTCTTCAGTCCGCCGGGCAGTAATGGTGCGGGCGCCATAAATGCAGGGTTTGTTGAACAGTCCAATGTGGATCTGGCCAGCGGGTTGTCGGACGTCATTCTTGCCCAGCGCAATTTTCAGGTAAATGCCAAGGCATTCCAGGCAGAAGATGTCCTGTCACAAACGCTGATCAATCTCACCTCACGGTAATCTGGCCATGTTTTCCGGAATGCAGATGACCACTGCCAGTGCCGAACGAATCTGGCAAAGCCTGTCGGTATTTGCCGGTAATTTATCCGGTCAATCGGTGCCTGGCTATCGGGGCGACTCAGTATTTGCCCAGAAACTGCAACAGACACAGGCGGCCATGGCTGAACACCGGGTTCCTGCATTTTTCCTTCAGG
>NZ_JAHHPP010000316.1 GCF_024606265.1 Endozoicomonas sp. SESOKO1 | reverse complement strand
CGTTTGCCTACCCGGACGATAGCGACCAATACCTTCTTACCCTTCGATTGCTGACAGTTGAAACTGTTTAAAAGGACTTAATATGGCGATTACGAACGACGACGTTAAGTTATTTGAAAGTCAGCGCTTGACTGACGAAGAGGATGGTGGCGGCCGGGTAACCGGAAACGAGGTCATTGATAGCAACGTCAACAATCTCTTTCAGGACATTTCCCGGATCGACCGAACCATTGGTGATGTGGCTCTGCGGAAAGCGTTTATTGGGATAAGCACCGACAATAATGATATTTATCTTGGTAGCCATTTGATCCTGACTGAGCCTCCCAAGGATCAGAATGTTTCTGTCTTGTTATTCAATACCGACAGCCAAACTGACGAGCGCATTGATGCCAGAGACCGGATTGAGAGCTATGTGGTTCCGGGCATTAAGGCATCATGGGAGCTGGTGGGCGATCAGCTGGAAGGACAGCGAGCCATTGTCGGCTATCAGCGGGAGGAATGGGCGGTTCCTGAAATTGGTGAGGTTTATAAGCTGATTACACCGGATGAAAAAATCAGCCAGTTTATCCGTATTACTTCGGTCAGCCATTCCATTGAGACCTTCACCTATAACAACGGGCAGGAGTATGTGGATTTTAACCGGCGAAAGGTGGAAATGGAGATCAGTGCTCCCTTGGTGACGACCTTTGTCGGAGCGCCACCAGTGCCGGGGGAGCCAGAGGAAGAAACCAGCCGTATTCAGGAAACACAGATAGCCGACACCAGCCGTTACTATGGCATTCAGCCAATGAGCGCCAACATTACCGCAGGCGATCTGACGATAAAGGCCGAGAGCGTTTATGCACCGTTGGTGCCGAGCGCCAAGGTAGAAAGCCCGTTGCTGGATCAATATGGCGGGTATACCGGCAAGACGATGGTGGCGACCTCTGGCGGCAACCGATCCATCAGTTGTCGCTTTGTTCATATCAGCGGCAGCCAGAGCCGTACCTACCTCCAGCGGGGCGCTTTGCCCGGAACCCTGACTTTGTCGCTAGAGGGCGGCACCTTTGAAGATAATGGTGCCGGCAGTCTGCTCCATAAAAGCGGCACCAATAATTACAGCAAGCTGACCGTGGATTATGACCTCGGGGAGATTAACGTCTGGCGAGCAAGCAGCTATACCACCGCCACAGCCAGTGCCTCCTATCAGCCAGCGGTGGCGATTACCGGGGCGGCGATCAGTGGCGCTATCCCGGTCACAGGCCAAAATCGGGGGTTCAATTACACCTTGAACATGGCCGAGGCCAAGCCAAGACCGGGAACACTGGTGGTCAGCTATATTGCCCTCGGCAAATGGCAGGATATTCGTGATCCCGGTAATGGGCAGATGACGGGTTCTGGAACCGGCATCATTCTATTTGCCACCGGCTCGGCGGCGATCACCCTCGATGCGCTGCCCGATCCGGACAGTGCCATTGTATTCAGCTATGTGGCGCAGAATGATGATGAAGTGACCATCCGCACAGGCTCGGTGCCGGTGGAGGATATGACCTTCCGGCATACCGTCGAGAAGCCCGGTATTAAACCCGGCTCAATGACAGTGACGTATGTTTCCTCCGGGGAGGATAAAACCCTGACCGATCAGGCTAACGGCCTGCTGACGGGGGATGGTAGCGGTGCGATCCATTACGCTCCCGGCGAGTTGAGCTTTAAGCTGGATAACCTGCCCGATAGCGGCACCGAAATACAGCTGACTTATGAAGAGGGCACCAGTGCTGGTGGCGAGGTCATTGTGGCCGTGGATGGTCAGGGCGTTATGAGCGGCACTATTCCGGGGGCTCCCTTGCTGCCCGGTTCTATCCAGCTGCAGTTTCTGGTCGAGCAGCTGTCCAATGTGCCGAGTGTTTCCAGAAAAGTCGATGACTGGACAACCTATCAAACCACCAGAAACGTCGCCAAACAAATTGATGATGATACAGCTGGTGGGTGGCGTGGCGTCACAGGGAGCATAGATTACCAGACAGGTGCCTTTACCATTCTGGCCTTGGAAAATTACAACTATCCAGAGTGGCGGATTAAAAGATTTTTTTATGGTGGTAACTATATCCGGGATATAGAGGCCACCAACACCCCAAAAACCCAAACCTTCAATGGCAGCACCATCACCGCCATTGCACAGGCGAACAACCTCAGTCATGCGTCTTATAACGAGAGCATTACCTCGCCAGAGCTGACTATTGATTTGTTGCCATTGATGGACAATACCGTTTTGCTCCCCGGCAGCGTGGTTTTTGAATGGAATGGTGAAACCTACTATGACCGGGATGGTTCCCTCTATAAAAACCTGAGTACTGAAACCAATGCCGGTGTTCAGGTCGGCAGGGTGGATTACAGCGGGGGAATGGCGACACTGGCCAGCTATCCCGATGGCACCGTCAACACGGCCACCATTCAGGCAGCGGCGACCATCGGGGTGGGCTTTGCGATAGATGCGGTGGCTTTCCGGACTCCCGGCGCTCCGATCCGTCAGGGCAGCTTGCAGCTAACGGCGGTGCGGGTGGATAACGGGGATATTATTACGGCGACAGCTGACTTTAATGGCGAGTTTGACACTGCAGAAGTGGTCGGAAAAATAGACGTAACCACAGGCTGGTGTGAGCTTCAGTTTACCGATGGAACTGATCCTATCTATGTCATCCCACAAAGTGTCCGTTATAACTGCGTGGTGGAAACCAGCCTGCCGCTGGATGCTGAATTGATCGGCCTCGATCCGGTGCGTCTGCCTCCCGATGGCAAAGTGCCAATCTATCGAGCCGGGGATATTGTGGTTATTACTCATACCGATAGCACCGATATTGGCACTCCTTATGCCGGTTTAATTGTTGCGCTTGGCCGGGATCATCAAGCCGAGATTGTGGTGGAAGATAACAACGGGGCTTTGCTGGCCAGCGATCAATATACCGTTGACCGGGAGGCAGGCACCGTTACCTTTGCCGATCCGTTGAGCCTGATTGATGCGGACAGTAACCCGCTATCGGCACCCTATACCATCAAGGATCGGGTGGAGCACATGAGCGTATTAAGCGATGTGCAAATCAATGGCGATCTATCCATTATCTCCCCGGTGCCTTGGGATCTGCCCGCAGGGGAAACCTCGGTTAGCAGCGCTGTCGTCTATGGCGATCTTCAGGCGAGAGTAAAAAACTTTTTCAGCCAGAAAGTATGGGACAGCGGCGATCCAAACTGGACGGATTACCGGGAAGGCGACCAGACAACTGCCCAATACAACACCATCAACTACCCGGTGGAAGTGACCAACAAGGGCGCTATCTATGGCAAGTGGGCGATCATTTTTACCAGCAGCACTGCCTTCCAGATTGTTGAGGAAAAACTCGGGATCATAGCAACCGGCAGCACAACAACGGATACCGCTCCTATTAACCCGGAGGCGGGAGCGCCTTATTTCACCTTGAAAGCCGATGGATGGGGCGGTGGTTGGGCAACGGGGAACGCTATCCGGTTTAACACCGATGGTTGTTTGGCTCCGATCTGGATATGCCGGACAGTGCTTTCAGGACAAGGCACCGAAGCAA
This sequence comes from Endozoicomonas sp. SESOKO1, assembly GCF_024606265.1. Lineage (GTDB taxonomy): Bacteria > Pseudomonadota > Gammaproteobacteria > Pseudomonadales > Endozoicomonadaceae > Endozoicomonas. The sequence continues at coordinate 16,826 of NZ_JAHHPP010000316.1, read as the reverse complement.
ACGACGATTTTACACTACAGATTCGGGGGGATGCAGACTGATGCCGGTTACTTTTTACAGCTGGGAAGATTCGGGTGCGCCACAATTCAAGGTTACTAATAATGTGTCGGGTGCTTATCAGACTAATATTATTGAAATAATGGATGCCATTTTAATTAATGGCTATGGATCAAAAACAGCTCTAGGCTGGACAAAGTTAATGTCAAGTGACGTGGCAGGCAGTGACAGAGCCGTTTATCAAAACGTATCTGCATACAGCGAAAACATGAACATGATTATCCAAAGCACGCCGGAGATACTTGGAGGTATCAGTGTTCAAATTGCTGATGTAGTTAATTCACCTGAAGTTTATACCGGCTATAGCGATGCTGTTTCAATTAGGCCGAGCAGACCTTTTGGAACATCTCTTAGATGGTTTGCCGTTGGCGACGAAAGAACATTGATATTTATTTTGAGTGATTCTTATTCTTTGGATATAGGTGTTTCTGACTGGGATTATTATTACATTTCATCCTTTTATGCGGGTGACTTAATCGTTCAAGACCCTGCTGCTTATCCGAGGTGTTGGGCATTAATTGGCACAGGAATGTACGCAAAAACACTGGATACCATAGGCAGTGCTGCTAATGATAAAGGGTTTTTGAACTTTAATTATGCTCAATTTGCACATTCCTTGCGGTGCAGACCTTTTACACAGATTCCTGATGAAGCATGGTCTACTGATCCGGCAATGGTTTATTATCCATCACTGGAGAGCATTCCTAATTTTTCCAATAATAATGATTATTTAATCAGATTCTTGGATGAATATCCTGATCAGGCAAAAGTTCGAGTCCCGTATTACATGGCAATTAATCATGTCAATGTTTTTCGATTGAGAGGGATTTATAATATGTTCCCTTGGCTAACTAATTGCGATGGAAACAATTTCAGTACTAGAAACTGGGCAAAAGTGTTCACGGTTGATGGTACTGATTACATGGCTTTTTTCCGGGATCTCAACTGGGGTGATTCCTATTATTCGCCATTGACTGTCTATCTCCAGATATCAGGGGAGTGGGGATGATACTAAAAGACCAAGGATATTTTTTCCCGGTAAAGCCGCTTAACTATGACCATAAGTTTCAAGTCAATATAAAAGTCGATGGTTTACCTTATGCGGGAATTGTAGAAATCTATGGTGGCTCCATTGGGCTTTTTCTGTTTGGTGGCTCAACAAGTAATGGTTTATTCACAGCCACCGCATTGCCTGAAGTATATGCTAATCGAACATTCAGCGTGATTATCACGAAAGACGGGAGGCCTTACGCCAGTCAGCCTTACCCGTTGGATAATGTTGTCGTACATGAGATTGAAATTAGCACCAGCGGAGGCGGCGGTGCGCCAACCGGCGACCCGGCCACCATCAGTGGCAAGGTAGAGCGGGTGCTAGATAATCAGGCTGAAGCCGCAGCAAGGCAGCTGGTGGCCATTGAACACAAGCCCGATGGTTCATGGGCAGTGACCGGCAATACCACCAGTGACGCAGAAAATGGCAGCTATACACTGGAAGTGTTGACTGAAGGCGGCGATACCTTTGTACTGGCGGTTGATGAATACGGTGTGCCTTTTACCGCCACCGCTTCAGTCGTCCAAGGCGACATCATTCATCCGACCGTTCCCAATGGCCATGTTTACCGGGTTGAAGCAGGCGGCACCTTGCCAGCCACCGAACCGACCTGGTGGATTGATACCGGCACCAACCATACCCGCACCATCGAAGGCGGCATTACCCTCCGGGCGATTCCATTTTATCGGCCTCTGTCACACGGTCCGATCAAAGCAGAGCCTTTGTCATGAGTTATGAGGTTCCAACAGGGGATTCAGACTTTCGGCTGACCGGCGCTCCCTATACCGTGTCATCGTCGACTATTGCTGACTTTTCATTTGACGGGAGACCGTTGGTTTATTTTGCACCGCCTCCCGGTGTGATTCGCCCTTATGAAAGCCAATGGCAAGGGGCACTCAGTCGGCAGCAGGACTTTTCTGCGGGCTATTCCACCAGTCGGCCTGTTAGTACTACCCGGCGGCAAAGTAGTCAGCAGGCAAAGCCTCTGGAAGCCTCACCGTTTGGCCTGTTTTGGGGAGCAGTGGCTAAAAAGGAAGTTAAGGTCAGTTTTAGTCATGGCCAGAGCCAGAAGAAAGAGGCGACAGCCAGTGACCGTTGGCAGCAGTCCGAGCGGAAAGATAGCGGCAAACAGAGTGCATGGGATAAAAGCATTAAGTCGCAGGATCAGAGGCAATCCTCACCGTGGAACCATCCGCCGGAGCGGGATAGCAATGTATCCGAGGGGATGCAGTCGGTTGATCTGTACGGTTCCAGAAAGTGGCAAAGCCCGGCTTATATTCATCCACAACAACCCCTGAACTTTACCTTCCGGGATAGGGAGTACCGGCCACAAGACAACGGCTCGGTATTTTTCCAGATTGGTGCCTTTGAAAAAGAAGTCATCACTGTCCCTGTGGATAGCAAACGACGCTTTACCTTCCAGAGCAACCGAGCCGAAGATCAGCCGGTTATTCTGCCGTGGGACTTCGGTCAGAAAGCCAGGGATGAAACGGTAACCGGCAACTATGGCGGCGAGACAGACCCGGAGGTCATTGAAAAGCCGGAGCCGGAACAGCCAGAGATCAGGGAGAGTTATCTGCTTATGAACATCATCACTGCCGTGGTATTGCCTGCCCGGACACCGCTGGAACTGCCCTCAATGGAGATTAGCTTGGATATTGATAGCTTCTCATGGAGCTTTACCGGGCAGCTGTGGGGCGCTTCCAATATCGCACTGGTGGAACCGGACGAGAACGGTCCGAAGCAGATCGAGGTGGATATCAATGGCTGGAAATGGGTTTTCATTATCGAGCGTTACAGCACTGACCGGCGCTTCGGGGATGAACGCTACACCTTGCATGGCAGCAGCCGCACCCAACTGCTCGCAGCGCCTTATGCGCCACAACGAAACAAGAGCAACAGCGCAAACCTCAACGCTAAACAGGCTATCATCGAAGAACTGGCTAATACCGGGTTTACGGCCACCTATCCTGACCTGAACGATTACAGCACACCGGATTGGATTATGCCCGGAGGCTCATTCAGCTATCAGAACCAGACCGCTATGCAGGTAGTGGCCAAGGTCGCAACCACAGCCGGATCAGTGATTATCCCCAGCCGTGATAATGACCAGGTGAGCATTCAACCCCGATACCCGGCCAGCCCATGGCACTGGAATACAGCGACGATGGACAAGATCGTTCCGGCAAGTATGGTCATTAGCTTAAGCGCCAACTGGCGACCAGAGCAGGCTTACAATGCAGTCTATGTTTCCGGGACCAATGCTGGCGTAGCGGTCAACGTCAAACGAACCGGCTCCAATGGCGATAACCCGGCTCCCGATATTCTGGAAGACTGGCTCACGGAAACGCAGGTCAATACTGAGCGAGGCCGGAATGAGCTGGCTAAGGGTGGCAACCAGAGCATTACTACCATCGAGTTGCCATTGACCGACACTAATAGAGCACCCGGGTTAATTGAGCCGGGAATGTTGGTCGAGGTTCAGGATATAACGGGAGACTGGCAAGCCCTTTGTCTGGCGACCAGTATAAGTGCAAACGGCGTGGGAACCGTTATTCAATCGGTCGAACTTGAAAGACATTATTTTTAAAAAAAACGTCTGCTTTGCTCTGCTATGTTGTAACTATTGGCTACGGAATAAACAGAGGAAGATTATGTATCAATACAAGGATCTGCGTGAGTTCAGAGAAGAATATTGTCAGGAAATGACATTTAATAATGTCACTATTCATGGCAATGCTGATTATAAACAAGAACTCCCGGACTCATTTAATGTTTCTTTGACACCAGCCTCGCTAAAGAGACTCCAAATGGCATGGATTGCTGTAGCCAATGGGGTAGATATGTCTGGCACACGGCTAAGAAGCTACGACGTAAAATCATCGCTTTCAGGGCACAGAGTCAAAGATGCGAGAATACTTATCCGCCTGATAGACCAGAACCATGTCCATTGTGAACTGCAATGCTTTTGTGTCCAGAGCATTTGTTGCTTTATTTCAGAATTAAGACTTCATAACTCGTGGTTTGGAAGAGACTGAAAGTTGCCCGGATAGGAGTCTCTCCGGGGCTTTTGTGCCTGCAGGATATGGATGAACAGCAGGCACATTTAAAAGACTAGCACAGGGAAAAATAGCAATGGCAACCACCAACATTTGGCAGCAATTCAAGGCTCTGATCCCGGAGGGTGTGAGAGTGGTCGCGACCATTACTGCCAATAACGGCAATGGCACCAGTCAGGCAACGCTCCGGGATGGTTCGGTGATTACGGTTAAGGGGGAGTCAGTAGGCGATGGAGAGAGGGCGTTTATTCAAGATGGGGAGGTAAAAGGGACTGCGCCGGATTTGGCGCAGTACGAGGTGGAGGTGTAAGACGATCAGATCAAGAATCAAGACCCGACCCCAGTTTTCTCTGCCACCTTTTCCGACCAGTGCTCACCGGTTAACGGCCGTGACTTTTTAAACAGCCATTTATACTCCTGCCAGGTGTACCAGGATTTCTCTTTGGTGCCGAGATCCTCCGGCGAATCCATCTCTTCCCTGATATCGATGATTTTATAGGGTGTTGTCACGCCGGGTTTCCTGACAATTTATAACGGTGAAGGGTTTTACAATCCGAAGGCATCAAAGCCAATCTGTTTTCATAAAGAATGCTATGCAAAAAACACAAACATAACAAAAGCCACAAAAACAGCAGCGAAAAATGCACGAGGACTGACACCAGCTGTTTGCCGCTTGCAGGCATCCAGCTCTTCAGCAATAACGCCGGGAGCACGCTCATTGAACACTCTGATATTGTATTCGAAATCCTCTTCTAGCAATCGCTGCTTTGCTTCTGAAGATACGTTCACTAACTCATAGACCAAGGCAATATTCGCCTGAAATGAGTGCATTGAGTACCTGTAATTACCGGAGCTAAAGGTTCTTTTAATGACATTAAGGTTGAGAATGGCATTCCCGCCAATGGCTCCTGCCAGAGCCTTCAGGTGTTGGCGACCTTCGTTGGGGTCTTTGAAAAAGCGAGTTTTTATGGGCACTTCAATAATAACGTCACCATATTTTGGCTGGCCTGAGCGCGTCATGATAAAGCCGGTCATCTGTGGTGCCATGATGGCCGGTTGCACTGAAATGCTTTTGGCTGCCAAGCCCTTCGGGGGCGGCACCGTGTCGAACTCTACCACAGCGCCTCTGATAAGCTGTGACTCCTCACTCTGATCCATCAAGTTACTTGAATGAAAGAAATAACTCTCCCCATCGCCCCCATTGATAAACCCGTATCGTTTATCGCTGACATACGAAACTACTTCACCTCGCACGGCCAGTTTTACTCCTACCAGTCATTATTGATTCCACCCGAACTGAAACTGTCGTCGAATGAAGAGCTGAACGAATCATCAAACCCCGTTCCCATGGTGTCACCAAAAGAAGAGTGAAATGGATCATGAATATCTGAATGAAGGGTATCATGCACATCAACCCCATAAGGGCTTCCACCCACATCAAATCCGCCCATGCCATCTCCGACCATAGGCAGGCCGGTTGCTGGATTTATATCCGTTATGCCGCTGAAGGTACTGCCTATGCCCTCATTACCAAATGAGGCATCAATGGTGTTGTCGTCAGAAAAATCCGTGGATGAGTGTGAACTGAAGCCACTGCTTTCAAACATGTCATTCTCGAATGCTTCATGATGACCAGTCGAGTGATCATACTCCCCCTGATGTCCAGAAAAAGAGTCGCCACCTTCCGAAGGAAATGAAAGTTTATACAGGAAAAAACTGGCCAAGCCACCAACCAACAGCGCAACAGGCCCACCAAAAATGAATAGAAACAGGTTAAGGGCGATCAGCAGCTTTTTACTTTTCATTATTCTACCCTATGCGGTTTTCTCATATTCCCTTTCAAAGCTTTTCAGTGCCTGCTTTATCTCTTCATGATCCTCTTTAGTGAACTTAACGGCAAGGCTCTTTGACTGCCTCTCGATCCAGCCTGGCAAGCTGTGCAGTTTCAGTATCTCCGTTTGTGGCCGTTTAGGGGGCAATCCCCGTAAAATAGTGGCGTTTTCATGGGCAAACAGAACCACTGCATGCATTGGCCACCGGTTGAGGTTTCGATGCGTCAACAGCTGTCTTAAAAGTGATCGCGCCCTAAGCACTTGTTTTGAGGCATTCCGCTGTTTAACCACAGTACCTTTGCCATTAATCTGTTGCCAGTATTCGTCATCCGTGCACTTCACTTGACCTGAATAATATTTAACCTCAACCAGTACCAGCCCAACCTGATCAACCAGCAACACAAAGTCGATCTCAAAGTTTCGATTATTCACCACCATATTATTGGTCTGAATGTAGGAGAACAGTGACTCACCGTAGAGAAGTGATAATAACTCCCTGCGCACCAGTGCTTCACCATGATCACCGGCTGCTTTTTCATCTTTAAACCGGTTACGGTGCTCGTACTGATAACTTTGCGAATAGCCCTGATGGTTCTGCTGGTAGGATGATCGCCCGGAACCGTTACCTCCTGACGTACTATTACCTGAGCTGTTTTTAGAAAGCTTGTATAGAATAATACTGACGATAACCCCGATGATCAGCGCAAAAGGGCCACCGAATAACAACAGAACGATATTTATAGCGACCAGCAAGCCCTTATTCATCAAATAATCCTCTACTACGCTTCTTCGTATTCTCGATGATGTTTGCTAATCAGTTTTTCTATCTGCTGATGCTCCTCGCGGGTCATTCTGATTTGGTCATTCTTTGGTAGTTTTTTGATCCACGATTCGAGATTTTCCAGCTTAATCACATCGGTCTGTGGATTGTCCGGGCTCATCGCCGGATAGATCACCGCATTCTCATGGGCATAGATAACCACTGATTTAATTGGCCATTTATTCATCTCATGGTCAGTGAGCAGTTTTTTAAACAACCCTCTTGTCCTGATAACCTGCTGCGAAGCATTCTTATACTCGTAAGTTGTGCCGTTGGTTTTGTACTGCGTCCAAATTGGTTTGTTATCACAAGTGATCTTGCCAGAGTGATATTTTACCTCCGCCATAATAAAGCCAACGCCGGGTACGCTTAAGACAAAATCAATCTCAAAGTTCTTACCTGCATAAAAAATATTCTGGCTGCCAATAAATCCATAGATCACCTTTCCCTTCAGTTCAGAGAGTACCGCCCTGACTTTGGCCTCACCGAAATCTCCGGCAGCCTTATGATCTCGGAACGCTGTAGCCTTGATCTCCTGAAACTCTGCATCAACAGGTTTCGTTGGCGCGGGTGATTCAGTTCGGCTTTTGAAGGTCTCCCGGTATACAGGACGCTTTAATCGCTCGGAGTAATAGTAGCCATCCTCCTGCGGAGCCTGTTTTTGAGATGATGAAGGCTGATTTTTATCCCGGTAAGTTTCGGTATAGACCTTCTTTTTCTGGTTTGGTCCATTCTGGCGGTAATAGCCGAATTTTCGATAATAATCTCTGGCATCATACTGCTGTTGCTTGCTGTTTTCTGGAGCATCCCACTTAGGCTGATTTTCCCAAGGCGTATCATCGCGAGTCCTCCTGTATAGATACTTGAGCATCTTGAAAATAGCAGCAACAAAAAGGACAAAGATAAAAACAGCGATGTAGATGAAAAGCAGAGCAAACCCTGCTGATCCATCAACTACCACGGCCAAAACTAAAAACACCAAAAAGCCCGTAAGGCCAAACTGCAATAATTTTCTCACAAGCCTTTTCCCCCAGGCCCAACATAAAAAAGGAGGCTGAAAGATCAGCCCCCTCAATCCATCAGTTCAAAAATCCCCGATCAAACAGCCCATCCTTAGCCGCCTGACTCGGAATCAGCACGTAACTCATATCACCATCACCACTCATCATCTCGGCATAGGTCTTTTTATCCAAGACATTCTGTGAGGTCAGCATATGTTCGCCTTTTACCTCAATGATGACGTAAGAACCATCCGGCTTTTTGATCAAAAAGTCCGGGTAATAGCTGCGGACGGTCTGAGTTTCGCTATCCACATAATGGATAACAAACTCACTCTGGCCATGAGTCAACATGCCGGTAAACCAAACCTTGTCCACCTTGTTATCATTGAGCATCTGCCAGAAAAATTCTTTCTCCGGTGTGGAATCAAAGCAATAGTTATCCAGATGGAAGCTCTTGCCAGCAAGCGGACCGGCACTGGACTGCGTGACAACATTTGTCGGATCAGTCCGGATCTCATAGTAACCGGGATGAGTCGGCGGTTCTTTAACCAGGTCTATCTCAAAGGTTTCAACTTCTCGTGTGGAAAGCACCTCAAACAGAGCCCCAAACAGCCTTGGAATGACAAAGTCGTACAACACATCGTTGTACTGATTCACCCACTTAAGAACACCGTCAAAGCCTTCATGGGTCTCTTCAATCAAGCCCTCAATCAATAGCGGGCTTTTATTGAGATAGCGGGCAATCTCTGCGGTCAGCGATAACTGGCTAAACTTCCTTTGCTCCCTCAGGGCAGATAAATCCTCGGTGGCTTTGCCAACCGTATTCATCTCTCCCGGCATGGCCATACCTTTTTGTGTGGTATGGATCAGCTTGTACTTATTGAAGTGGCCATTGTCATATTCATCCTGCAATCCAAGCTTCTGGCCTTTGGCAAATGGCTTTTCCTTCAACTCATATTTATGACGGATGCGTTTGATGGGGACTTTAATGGTGGGTTTAGTTACCCGCACTTCCACAGGAGGCTTTTTCTTTTTGATGGTAATGTCATCGACGCTCACCCGGAAGTTGGCTTGTAACTCTTTATCCAGCAACTCACGGTTCTGCTTGGTCAAATAGACCAGCCCGGTCTCCTGCACATCGCCCACCGCTCTCAAACAACGCATGGTCGCCTGAAGCACAAAGACTTTGGATTTCGGCTCACGGTGCAGCGCCACTGAGAACAATGAGCGACAGTTCCAGCCTTCCCGCCCTTTGTTGACCAGCAAAATAAACTGCTTTTCAGATTGTGGCGTATCGAGCCGGTTAAACTCCCGAATATCATCGTTGGTGGTAATCTTGTCGTCCCCGACATTCACCAGAATCCGATTAATGGGAATACCTTCTTCGGCCAGAATTTCCTCCACAGCCGGACGAATCTCTTTCTGAATCTCATCAATGGTAGTGCCGAAAATCGCCATCTTCGGCAACATCCCTTCCGGGCGGCGGTCCTTGGTCTTTTCCAAAAAATCCCGGATAGAGATTTTCAAAAACTCCTTGCTACGGGTAGTGGTGTAGTCATTCAGTTCCACCTCTTTCAAGTAAGCCTTTTCAATGGCCTGCTTCAACCCGTAGGCGTACACCACCTCTGGCAGCACCTCTTTGCCCACATAAGGCGTACCGGTGTAGTTATAACAGGCCACCACCTGACTGCCCCGCGCCTTCAGATTGGTGGCCAGCTCATCAATGGTTTTGCGCAGGCTGTTTTTGGCGGTCTTGACGCCCATATCCTGGGCCAGCTTATTGCCAAAAGCGTGATGCGCTTCATCCACAAAGATGCCCAGCTGATCCAGTCGGCGCAGCTTTTCAAAACGCTGGTTGGTAACCAGATCCGCCTCTTCGGTGGGTTCAGAAGAGAGAGACTCTTCACCCAGATCCAGCAAAGCACCCATTTCCCCAAGCAGCGGACTGGTTTTGTACAACTCCTTGCCACTCTGGAAAAGCTGCTCAGTGGCCACCGACTCCTTATTCTGTTTTTTCAGAATAATCTTCTGTGAGTTGGACACCACAATATTGAACATCGAGCCATCAATGGTGTTCAGCGAAACCCCGGCATCTACCAGATAATGGAACTTCAGCGGAATCACATTGAGGTATTCCGGCGGCATAACCTTACTGTGGTCAAAGCTTTCGATTTCCCGCAGGGATTGCAGCACCGTCTTATCCGGTGCAAAGACCAGCGCATTATGAATATAGCGGGCATCTTTCGGAAACTTTCTGGCCAGTAGAAAATCGTAAAGCATACAGGTGGCCATCAGGATGGTTTTACCCGTTCCCATGGTCAGCGCAAAAATGTAGTTGGAATAGATGCGCCCACCATTGCAGGCTTTCATCTTTTTGAACACACCGTTGTAATCCTGCTTCGACATGTTCCAGAGCATATCGCCCTGGATTACACCCCCTTCGCCTGCCTGAACGCCAACACTCCGGTTGCCAAATTTCCCTTTGCTGTCGTACCACGCTTCAAACAGCTTATAAACCGGCTGGTTATCCAGAAACTCCTTCAGAAAAACATACATTTCCAACGCTTCAAATTGCGGTGTGCGCAAAAAAGCGTCGGCTCGTTTTTCACTGTCGTTGTAGTCCAGAAAGACTTTCGTCAGCTTTTTATAGTGCTGACGAATAGCCCCCCGGTTCTGCTTATAAAAAGAGAGAAGGTGCACATAAAAAGCATTGCCCAGCTCGAAGCTGGCCTGTGGTGTTTTAGCCATGCTCGATCTCTCCTTCCCAGGACTCGGAGAGCAGATCAGTAATCTTGATCTTGATAGTGCCCGCATCCGCTGGCACGGCGTATTCGCCTTTTACAAACTCGTTCTTGCCGGGCACATCCACTTCAGCCGGTTCCATGGCGGCACCGTCGTAGTTCCAGTCGATTTTGATGGACTCAACCAGCTCGCGCCATTCGCTCACGTCCTCTTTTTGCTGGCTTAGTTTCTGCATCAGGTTCATGGGATAGAAGGCATCAATGACCAGCTTGCCATCACGAATCACCACCTTTGCTTCGGAATCCCGTTTGAATTGCAGGTCGGACTTATCCCGCAGAATATCCACCACTTCCACATCCAGCTTATAGCCCACTTCGCTTTGCAGATGCGCTGCCAGATTTGGCTCATGACCCATGCAGACCAGTAACAAGTGTTCAACTGGTTTGTTGGGGGCTTCTTCGTGTTTTTTCGCAAACTGCTTGTAGGGTAGATTAGCAATCAGTTCGTTCAGGTCTTCACGGGTGGCGATGCGATTGACCGGCATGATTTTAACTTTTTTGCCTTCCTTCTCGCCGTCGTACACGCTATTGGTCAATGGCTGGATTTCCAGTGCTTCGATTAGCAGTTCCTTGGCTTGAACAGGGTTGCGGAACACGTCGTAGTGGTTGACGTTGTATACTTCAAAGCCTGTGTAATAGGTGTTGTCTTCGTCTGATTTCCACTCAAGCTCCTTACTGCACTGGATCAGGCGTTTAGTGGTAGTTTCAATAGCTCCAAGATTAATATCTGCTCCAATAAAGCGACGCCCTAGTTTCATTGCAACTGCCTGTGTCGTTCCTGAACCCATAAAGAAGTCAAGAACCAAATCATTATGGTTTGTTGCCATCAATATTATTCGTTCTAGTAAGCCCTCTGGTTTTTGGGTGGGATAGCCATTTCGTTCTTGTGCAACTGGATTGACAGCAGGCAAATCAAGCCATAAATCTTGAAGCTTTACACCCTTAGATTCATCTAAATACTGTTTTAATTGAATTCGACCATCTTGATTTTCTGGGAAAATCAACAAACCTTTTTTGTCATACTCCTCCATTTTTTCTTTTTTCCATTTATATCCATTTGAATGAGGAAGATAGCCTTTGTATGAATAGTAAAGATTTGGACGATAGCCAGGGTTTCCAGTTGGTATTGGAATATATAATCTACCATTTTCATCTTTTCTGGCTCTTTTTAAATATTTTTCATCATGCCTATGATACTGCATTATAAATTTATAACTTTCACCTTTTGAGTACCAATATATAGTGTCGTGTAATGTGCCACATCTTTTTTGGCTTAATCCTGTTGAAGTTGATCTTTTCCAGATAATTTCATTGTTAAATTTTTCACTTCCAAAAACCTCATCAAGAATCATTCGCAGTAAATAATTTTTTTCATCATCACAGTGCAAAAATATATTTCCATTTTCAGACAACAGTTCTTTTGCAATTAAGATTCTTTCATACATAAACTGCAAATATTCATCATTTGACCAGATGTCAGAATACTGCTTATCTTCAAATGACGACTGATCATTTGTTATATTTTTTGATTTTAACTTAATACTTTTTTTATAGTCTGCTTTAGAGTCAAATGGTGGATCGATATAAATTAAGTCGATTTTGCCACGGTATTCTTTCAGCAGGTGGCTCATCACCTGAAGGTTATCCCCCCAGAAAATTTTGTTGATCCAACCATTCACTTCTTCGTTATAAACCTCTTTGCGCTGAGCCGGGAAGTACTGAGTGCCGGTAAACGGACGCTTGCCACGCCAATTCAGCATAGGGAAACCTTTGATAGGCTCAAAGGTGTATTTATCCACTTCAGTGGTAACTGGTGAAGGCTGCTCTAACAGCAGTTGGTCATCCTTTTTTTGATACATATCGGGCTTCCTGATATAGCAAGAGCTACGAGACAGCAGCTCGCAACTTTATAAATAAAAACAGAGAGTGATTTAGGAGGCTTTGCAGAAATGCCAGTTGCGCCGGTCGCAGTAGCTGCGCATATCGCAGTCCGGGCAGACTTTTTGAGGTCGTTCGCTCATCTGGTAGTTTTGCTGTTCGATCCGGTCTACGACCTGATCAAATGCAGAAATGGTGCTCTCAATAGAGCCGATGTTTTTGCCAAAGCTAATAGTGGGCAGGCCATGGGTCTCTCCCGTAAAGTAGAGATGCATGCGACTAACCTGAAGGCCGGTTCGCTGTTCCACCAGGTGGGCGTATATTTCCAGTTGTCGCTGGTGGTGCAGAATGCGTTCCCGGTCCCGATCCATATCGGGCTTGCGTTCGGTCTTGAAATCGACAATCTCGACACTGTCGTTTTCACCCCGGATCAGGTCAACGCTACCCTTTAGAATATAGCTGTCTTTTACCAGAGAGATATCCACTTCGGTATCACGGATATCGCTCCAATTGCCTTTTTTCCCTTTGACGTAGCGCATCACATGTTTGAAAGCGGCCTCAAGGGTAGAGTCCGCAAGGTACATACGCTCACGGTTAGCCAGGTTGCGGTAGTTGTCGTCAAACCAGCCACGAATGTTCTCGGCAGTGATAGTTTTGCTTTCACCGCGCAAAGCGGCTTTATGAATGTCTTCCAGCGTTTCGTGAACCAGTGTACCGAACAGCATTGGGCTGGCCTTTATCGGTTGAAAGGCCAGCTCTTTAAAGAAGCGGTACTGTTCCGGGCAGGTCTCAAAAAGCGTGATATGGCTGGTAAAGGCGTATTCGTTTTTGATGTTAACGTCTCTGACCAGCTCCAGCGGTAGCCGATTGATGGTGCTGCGGGCATCTCGCCAGACCGGCAGTTTTTCCACAAACTTGGCGAAGTATTTTGAGGGCTTTTTGCCGTGACCGTTCTTCTCCTGATCGCTCAATATCAGCAGGTTCTGAGCGCGGGAAAAGGCAGTGTAATAGAGCCGCCAGAAGTCAAAGTACTTGGTCTCTTCAATGGGTTCAAACGGTGGTTTGGAGAGATAACCGTTTTCCAGCACTTCGTCCAGTTCGGTGTATTGCTTTCTTGGCGACGCACCCAGCGAGCCGACCACAACCACCGGAAACTCCAACCCTTTGGATTGGTGGATAGTCAGAAACGACACCGAACCCGAAGGGGCGTACTCGGCCATGTCTTCGTATTCATCAATGCCGCCATCGTACAGAAAGCGCAGAAACTGGTTGAAAAGCGAACTCAGATTCTTTTGCAGGTATTTCGGATTCAATACGCTGACGTGGTGCAGGTACTCAAATTTGCCCAACAACTGTGACAGCGTGGCGAGGTTGCGCTGCGCTCTCGGGTTATCCTGATTGTCCAGATAACTGCTGAATAGCGGGTACGCCAACAGGTCGTAAAACAGTTTGCTAAAGGCATAGTCGGCGTTTTTGGTCAGCGTTAAGTGGTAGCGGGACATCCGTTTGCACCACTCCAGCAAATCCTGTTGTTCCGGCTTTCGTAGCGCCTCCATAAAAAGACGCAGGCAGCGGTCGTGAAAATCCCAGATGGCCAGACTCTTGCCGCCCTGACGCTCTGTTTCCCGTTCCTGGACGACAGAGGGAAAGAGCATCTGCAACGCCCCGATCATCAGTTGCACTTCTTCACGCTGGAAAAAAAGATTGGCCCTTGGTGAGTAGACCGGAATGCCACGGTCTTCTAAGGATTGAGCCAGCGCCCGCACCCGGTCATGTTTGACGGAGCGGAACAGAAAAGCCACTTGATTCCAGTCGCTGAGCTGTCCATTGTCTTTTAAGTTGGTGAGCAGGTCGTACACTTCGTTATGCCAGTTATCGCCTTCATCGGCAATGGCACTGACCACGGTTGGACTGTCGGGAAAGCTGTCCTTCCGAGGTTCGATATTCTTGGCGTAACGGTAACTGACGCCCTGACGTTCCCACGCCTTGTCATTGATCCACCAGTTATTGAACTCAACAATGTCAGGGTGAGAACGATAGTTGGTGGTCAGTTTTACGGTTTTGCATTGGCCATCGGCAAACTGCTTCGGGAACTCCAGAATGTTGCGGATGGTGGCGCCTCGAAAGCGGTAGAGTGCCTGATCGTCGTCGCCCACCACGCAAAGGTTTTGCCGATCATCCATCAGCAGTTTGAGAATACGCTCCTGAATGGTGTTGGTATCCTGATATTCATCCACCATCAGGTATCGGATTTTTTCCTGTAGCGCTGTCAGAACCTGCGGATGCTGTTCAAGCAGGTTCAATGCTTCCAACTGAATCGTGGAAAAATCAAGGGCGTTGCGCTCCACCAACAGTTCCCGATACTTCAGACAGCAGTTGCCGAGGGCTTCAATGGCCTCATCACCGGATTGAACCAGAGTTTCAGGATCGAGCGCTTCTTCCGCTGCTTTGTTCAGCCACTGCAACAGGTTTTCAGATTTCACCCAGGCGGGCTTTTTGTGCTCACCCTGAATATGCTCAATGCCTTCAATATCTTTGAAGTGGTTGAGATTCTGGTACAGATAATATTGCTGATCAAACTGATCCATCAGCACATAACTGCGCTTGAGCCGGGTATATTCTCTATACTCATCCAACAGTCGAAGGCAGATGGAGTGGAATGTGCCCAGATACATATCATTCACATTGAACGATAAGTGGCTTTCCAGCAGCCGGTTGCTGATCCGGGTTTTCAGTTCCTGTGCCGCTTTTTCGGTAAAGGTAACCACCAGTATTTGTTCCGGTTGCACATCATGATTGACCAGCAGGTTCATAATGCGCTCAACCAGCGTATAGGTTTTACCCGACCCCGGTCCAGCAATGATCAGGAGCGGACCGTCGATGTGCTGGATGGCTTCAAGTTGCGCCAGGTTTGCAGTGCTCATTGGTTCTTTCGTCCATGAATTTTTCGTAAAGACGCTACCGCCCGTGGCTTGTACCAACACCTTTTATTGAGGTTGGGGAGCATGGTTCCAGATAGCTCAGGGAGAAGTTTTCAAAAATTAAACCATTGTACTAAGTGCGGAGTGATGTGAGTAGGACTAGCTGTACGGTATAAGTTTCGTAAATCCCTTTACTGTATATCTATACAGGTGATAGAGTTTCAAACTGATTAGGATAGATGGTGTAAAAATCATAACCAGCAGCGATATAGGATAGTGCTACGATGACGGACTTTATCAGGCAAATACCTACCAACCGATGCTCCCACAAGCATGTACCGAGCAGCTTCCCCAAGCCATTTTTTATATAAGTGTAAAGTTACGGTACTGATCAAAAAAGGGCATTGCTAACGATCTATCCTGACCTGTCGGCTGTAATAACGGCCAAAACTGTATGCAAGGAACATGGACTGTATGCTGAAATCAACTACTCTTCTGGAACGAACTGTCACCCTGTTTCCCCTCCCGAAACAACTCAGGCTCCCTGAAATCGTAATCCGAACGGATAATCATTGGACAACAGCCGCCTGCTATATTCATAACCTTACTTTCGCGAGGCTGGAAAATCTCTTCTACGTTATCGGGTTTTCTACTGTTTTTGATCACGAGATTGAAGCTGCTGTTATCAAGTATCAGAACAAGTATTATTCACCAATGCTGGCTGATTCGGTAACGCTACCCTTCAGGGTTGCCTTTGAAATGGATGCCCTTTCTATGTTTGATTTTCACGAACAACACTACAGAGCGCCGGTGTACTCTGATTATATCAACGGCCTAGTTACGCACGACTGGACCATTTAACACCTATGTTGGTTTGCCAAACGACGACTACCAGAACGGTATGTTTGATAAGGCTTTTCTGACTCCCTCCTGAATGACTTAGTCCTGATTAATGCTATTTAGCCCAATCACGGGCTAAATCCGGGCTATCCGGGGCTATTTGTGGTGATCTGAATGACGACTATTACAGAGGGGTTTTTGATATGGCTTTCAAATGAGAAAACTATTGTCTAGTTTAGTTTTTCTTACTCCCTTTCCTACCTTAAAAATCAGTTTTCTTTTTCTAAACTCCTAGCTATTCATAAGGCTTATATTAGACGACATTGGTTTATTTCATAGGGCTGTTATAGGGCTACTACAGCGGCCTTTCGGTGGGGCTATACTAGCGGGCTAGTACATTAGTAAAGGGGCTAAAACCCCTTATTTATAGGGATTATAGCCCTATTTGACTATATATACCCATAGGCTATATTAAATAGTCAAGTTATATAATTATATTGTTGCAGCTATTACAACTTGGTTTTCGTTAATGAGTGTACGGGATGCCTTGTGGGTAGCATCCATCC